>JALGVU010000240.1 GCA_025774545.1 bacterium
CGCGGTCGCTTCCGCAGCCGTGAACGACACGCTCGGGGGCAACGGGAACGGCAGGATCGAGCCCGGGGAGACGTTCTTCGTGACACCGCTTCTCGAGAACGCGGGCAGCGGGTCCGCGACGGGCCTCACGATCGAACTCGCGATCGCGCATCCGCACGTCACGGTCCTTCAGGGAGAGGCGTCGCTGGCGACACTGCCCGCAGGTGGCGAGGCGAGTCCGTCTCCTCCGTTCGAGATCCTCGTCGACGGGGCGTGCCCCGATCCCGACGCGCTCACCCTCGAGCTTTCCGTCATCGCAGACTGGGGACAGACCGCCGCACTCGAATGCGTGGTGCCGGTCGGCGGGTTCTTCGACGACGTCGAGTCGGGAACATCGGGTTGGTCGAGCTACGCCGTCACCGGCGGGTACGTCGACCAGTGGCACCGTTCGAACGAGCGGAACGCCACGCCGGGAGGCGCGTGGAGCTGGAAGTTCGGGGACGCGGGCGCCGGGAACTACGCGAATCTGAGTGACGGGGCGCTCGAGTCCCCGTCCGTGCCGCTTCGTGACACCTCGTATCTCAGGTTCAAGCACTGGATGAACGCCGAGGTGAGTGCCTCCGACCCGGGCTACTGCTACGACGGGGGGCTCGTCGAGATCTCCGTCGACGGCGGGCCGTGGGCGCAGATCCGCCCCGTGGGCGGCTACCCGTACCGGATCCTCGAGGGGACCATCCCGGGGCCCTGGGCCGAGGAGACCGAGGTCTACTCGGGGAGCTTCGACTGGACCGCGGCGGAGTTCGAGATCACGGGCCACGAGGGAGAGGCGCGCTTCCGGTTCCGGTTCGGCACCGACGGAGCCGACACGCGCGAGGGCTGGCACGTCGACGACGTCGAGGTGTTCGGCTTCGCAGATCCTGCCTCCGCCGTCGAGGACGCAGAAGCGTTCGAGGTCGGTTCGGCGATCGAGCGGAATCACCCGAATCCGTTCCGCCGCGAGACGACCGTGAGCTACCGGCTGTCCCAGCCCGGCCGGGCACGCGTTCGGATCTTCGATCCCGCCGGCCGGCTCGTCCGCACGCTCGTCGACGATTCCGTCGCCGCGGGAGCCCACGTTGCGACGTGGGACGGTCGGAACGACGCCGGCGTCTCGGTAGGATCGGGGATCTACTTCTGCCGCTTGGAGAGCGCCGGCGGAGCGCAGACCCGCAAGATCGCGCTCATGCGCTGAGCCGGCGCAGGCGCCCGGCGCCGCCTGCGCGTATCAACCCAACATACTTATGAGCAGGCGCTCAATCTGACGTATTGGTGGTATCTTCGGCATGGACAGCTTCATGGGTTTCCGTCTAGAATATGACCTACCGGGCGGGCCATCGTGACCGCGGCGTGGGGAAATGAAGGGAGGCAGGCAATGAGAGGTAACCTGCTACTAGCTTTGGCGGTCTTCGCACTCCTCACCGGGATCGCTCTCGAGGCCAGCGGACAGGTGTCCGTGACCCTCAAGGAGCGGCAGGTCTACGCCAGGTTCTGGCGCTATGACTGCGGGACCCCGTGGGAGGAGCGTTCGCACACATACA
Organism: bacterium; assembly: GCA_025774545.1. GTDB lineage: Bacteria > Joyebacterota > Joyebacteria > Joyebacterales > Joyebacteraceae > JALGVU01. The sequence goes on from JALGVU010000240.1 coordinate 1,557, forward strand.
TCGGCGTCGGGGCGTTCGACGTCGACATCAGCGCACCCACCGGCACACCGTCGTACCCCTCTGAGGGAAGCTCCGAGCAGCACTCCAATCTGTCCTACGGGTCGCACGCACTCTCGGCGTCCGGAGTTGGGACGGCCATGACCCGCCGAACCAGCACTGGAGGCGAAAGGCAGCGATCGCTGGGCATGACGAGGTACACGGTCGACTTCACACTGGCCACGCCGGGCGCCTATTCGTATTCGTACCAGCTGTCCGAGAGCCCCGCCGACAGCACGTACGCGCGGTTCATTCTCCGCGACGTGGGGAATGCGGTCGTGGTCGTCGACGGAGCCGGACCCGCTTCGAACAGCGGGGGCGGGGTCCTTCCGTCCGGGGACTACCGGCTGGACGTCAGGGTCAGCGCCGACCGCTGCACTGACCTGACGCACACGTGGACCTCGGACTTCGATTTCAGCTTCGACGTGACATCGCCGTACTCGCCCGTCGAACCCATGGGGTGGGCGACGATCAAGGCCCTCTATCGGTAACGCCGTCGGATCTCGAGCGGCCCGCCCGGCCGCTGGAGCCGCCTGACGACCGCGAGGCGCGCCGAGTTGATCCCCGGACGGAGGACAACGTCGGAATCCCCGGCGTCTTCCCGCATTACTCGCGCTTCGAGTTCCGCACGATCGCCAGCGCCACCTTCTCCGCCGTGATCGGCATCGACGTGATGCGGATCCCGAGCGCGTCCTCGATCGCGTTCGCGATCATCGGCGCCGCCGGGATCATCGTGTGCTCGCCGACACCGCGCGCGCCGAACGGGCCGTCGGGTTGCGGCACCTCGACGATGATGGGGATCGTCTCGTCGGGGATGTCCATCGCGGTGGGGATCTTGTAGTCGGTGAAGTTCGGGTTCAGCATGCGGCCCGCGTCATCGAACCGCATGTCCTCATAGAGGACGGTCGAGAGGCCCTGGAGGAGGCCCCCCGTGATCTGTCCGTTCACGAGATCGGGGTTGATGGCCTGCCCGACGTCGACGGCGAGCGCGGCCGTGAGGACACGCATCTTCCCGGTCTCGCGGTCGATCTCGAGCACGACGCCCGCCGCGCCCACCGTGTAGTGGACGTTCGGGTGCCCGCCCTGGCTCGTCTCGGGATCCGAGAGCGCCGACGTGAACTCGGGCATGAACATGCCCGTGCCCATGATCGGCCCGCCGCGGAACGTCCCGTCCTCTACCTGGATGCCGTTGATCACGAAGTCCCGGAGCGGCAGCGCGAACTCGGGTGCCTGCCGGCACTTCACCTTCTCGTCCTCGAGGTAGAGGAGGCTCCGGTCGAAGCCGTGCGTCCGAAGAATGAGATCGAAGATCTTGTTCCGCGCCTCGGTCGCCGCCTCCTTGACGGCGTTCCCGCAGCCCCAGGTCACGTGCGACCCGACGTTCTGCCACTCATACGGGTTCCGATCGGTGTCGGGCGTCTCCACGCGGATCTTCTCGACGGGCACCGTCAGCACCTCGGCCGCGATCTGCGCCATGACGGTGAGGTAGCCCTGCCCGATCTCCATGCCCGACACGGCGATGTTGAGGCTCCCGTCCTCGTTGAACTTGAGGAACGCCGACGACGACGCGTTCGGCGGCATCGCGGGCGCCTTCCACATGAGCGAGAAGCCCTTCCCGATGACCTTCGTCGGGTCGTCGGACGTGGTGGGCCTCCCCCACTCGATCGCCTGTGCCGCCTTGTCGATCGCCTCGGCGAGCCCGCTCGGGTTCATCTTGGCGCCGTACGCGAGTGTGTCGCCCTCGCGGATGCCGTTCTTCCGGCGGAACTCGACCGGATCCATCCCGATCATCTGCGCCAGCCGCGTCATGTGCGACTCGAGCCCGAAATGGAACTCCGAGTAACCAAAACCGCGGTACGGCCCGCCCGGCGGGAGGTTCGTGTAGATGCAGAGCGAGTCGATTCTGACGTTCGGGATCCGGTACGCACCGGTCGCCGAGAGCCCGACCGCGTTCACGACGTTCGCCCCGTACTCGACGTAGGCGCCGGCGTCCCAGTAGAGCGTGTGCTCGAGCGCGGTGATCGTGCCGTCGTTCTTGATGCCGACCTTGAGCTCGGCCACGACGCCCTGCCGCTGGTAGGTGTTGTAGAACTCCTGCTCGCGCGTCCAGCGGAGCTTGACGGGATGACCCTTGACGGCCGTCGCGAGCGCGGCGCCGATGATCTCCATGGTGACGCCGGCCTTGCCGCCGAACCCGCCGCCGACGTACGGCGTGATGACGCGGATGTCCTTGTGCGTGAGGCCGAGCGGAGCGAGCGACTCGGCGAAGAGATGCCGCTGCGTGTGCGGCGACTGCGAGGCCGACCAGAGCGTCAGGCGCCCGGAGTGGTCCTGCCGCCCCACGATCACGTGCGGCTCGATCGCGCAGTGGGCGTAGCGCGGGACGGTGTAGGTATCCTCGAGGACGACGTCGGCCTCGGCGAACCCCTTCTCGACGTCGCCCTTCCGGGTCTTCCGACAGTGCGCGACGTTCGTGTCCGGCTCGGGGAAGAACCACGGAACGCGTTCGCACTCGCACATGTCGGGGTGAAGGAGACACGCGGCGCCCTCGACGGCCTTCATCGGATCGAAGATCGGCTCGAGCTCCTCGTAGGTCACCTTGACGAGCGACGCTGCGCGCTTCGCGATCTTCGGGTCGCGCGCGATGACGGCCGCGACCTGCTCGCCCACGAACCGGACGCGGTCCTGGGCGAAGATGAAGCGGTCCTTCATGTAGAGGCCGAAGCGATAGGGGAAGTCGCTCCCCGTCACGACCCTGACGACGCCCGGGACATCCTCGGCCGCGGACGTGTCGATCTCCGCATGTCGTCCACGAAGGTCGCCGCGCCCGTCACCTTCTCGAGGCCGTCGATGCGGGTCTCGGAGCGGCCGACGTGCTTGAGTTCCGGCATGGCCTACTCCTCTCCCTTCGCGGTCAGGTCGATCACCGCCTCGATGATCGGTTCGTACCCGGTGCACCGGCAGAGGTTCCCCGAGATCGCTTCCTTCACGTCGTCCCGGGAGGGGTGCGGGCG
>JALGVU010000241.1 GCA_025774545.1 bacterium
TCGTCCTCGAACTTCGAATCCCAGGCGCGGAACGGATACTCCGACTCGACGTCCTCCGCGATGAGCGCCATCATGCGAACCGCGTCGACGGGGTATCGGCCGATCGCCGTCTCCTCGGAGAGCATCACGGCGTCGCTCCCGTCGAGGATCGCGTTCGCGACGTCGGTCACCTCGGCGCGCGTGGGCCGCGGGTTGTCGACCATCGACCCGAGCATCTGCGTGGCGGTGATGACGGGCTTCGCCGCGCTGTTGGCCTTCGCGATGAGCATCTTCTGCACGCGGGGCACGCGTTCGATCGGTATCTCGACGCCGAGGTCGCCCCGCGCGATCATCATCGCGTCGACCGATTCCAGGATCTCGTCGACGTGGTCGAGAGCCTCGTGCTTCTCTATCTTCGCGATCAGGGGCACGCGTCGCCCGAGCTCGTCGGCCGCGCGACGCGCCAGCGCGACGTCGTCCGCAGTGCGCACGAAGGAGAGCGCCACGAAGTCGACGCCTCGCTCGATCCCGAACGCGAGGTCCTCGCGGTCCTTCTCCGTCAGGACCGGCGCCGTGATCGTGCCCGCCGGGAGGTTGATTCCCTTGTGCGAGCTCAAGGGCCCGCCGACGATCACGCGGCAGAGGATGTCCTCACCGGACGTTTCCTCCACCGCGAGTTCGAGCGCCCCGTCGCTGAGAAGGAGGACGTCTCCCGGGCTGACGTCTCCAGGAAGCCCGCGGTACGTGACGGAGACCTCCTCGGAGTCCCCGGGAACGCTCCGGCTCGTGATCGTGAAGACCTGCCCCGCCTCGAGCGTGACCGTCCCGCTCCCGATCGCACCGATCCTGACCTTCGGGCCAGCGAGATCCTGCATGACGGCGACGGGGCGGCCGATGCGCGCGGCCGCGGCGCGAACGGCGGTGATGGTCCGCCCGTGCTCCTCGCGCGTACCGTGGGAGAAGTTGAGGCGCGCGACGTTCATCCCGGCGCGGACGAGCCGCTCGAGTGTCTCGGGCGAATCCGTGGCGGGCCCGATCGTGCAGACGATCCTCGTTCTCACCGGTCGTGTGGCGCCCATCGCACCCTCCGTCGCTGGTCCGGGACTCCCGGATCACTCCCGCACGCTCCGCGCGAGTATGGGGCGGGGCCGCCGCCGCGTCAAGAAGAGCGGGGCACCCGCGCCTCGCGGATGCCCCAGTCGATGTGAGGGAGCCGCAGCGCGTCTCTCTCCTACGTCGTCGCGTCGTCCGAGCGAGCGCCCCACGCGAGTAGCGGGATGAGCTCCATCGCCTGCTCGTCGCCGGGCATCGACTCGACCTTGAGGAACTGGCGCTCGGCCGCCTTGTAGACACCGAACACGGCGAGCGCGCTTACCACCCAGATCGTGAAGGCTCCGCCGGGCAGCGCCTCCGCGAGATCCCTCACCAGGATCTCGCAGAAGCCGCCTGCGGCCAAGAGGTCGATCCGTCCCGTGGCGGCCAGGACGAACTGCGACGTGTGGACGACGAGGAGCCCGAGCATGAGCCCCCAGTAGACGCCCTTCCTCGTCCGCTCAGAGATGCCCGCGCGCAGCGTCCGGAGATAGAGCGCGTAGGCGGCGAGCCAAACACCGAGAACGAGCAGCATGAGGACCGGGAACGCGGGGCCGGCGGGCAACGGCCTGAGATGGGGGTAGTCATCGAGAAGGCTCGCGCCGCCGGACTTGAAGACGACGTGCCCGTCGGCGTTCGTCGCGAGGTAGCGCTCTCTGATCTCCCGCGGAGGTATGTGCTCGCCGTAGATCGCCTGGACGGCGCGGCTCGCCTGGAACGCGACGAAGTTGGGCGAACTTCCGTCGGTGACGCTGAAGGGCGAGTGGAGGAAGACGCGGCTTCCGCGGTAGGGGTATGTTGTCCAGGCCTCGTGGAGCTCACCCGAGGGTGAACCGTTCCAGCGAGGCTGGCCGTCCCAGGCAATCTCGAAGGCCTCGATCGGAACGCGGATGCGGACGCAGCAGTCGCTCTCGAAAAGCACCACGTGGTCCCTCTGCGCCTCGAGGTCGTCGGCGACGATCCTCCCGACGCCGTAGCCCACGGCGAGCGCCGCCACGAGCGGGAGCATGACGGCGGCGAGAATCGTCCGGCGCGAGAGCGGCAGCGCATCCAGAAGGTAGAGCTTCCGTGGCGGCACGGCGCTGAAGGCGAGGAGGATGTACGAAGTCAGGATGACCGACAGGAACCTCGTGATCTCCCCTCCGCGCGCGGCCCGCAAGATCCCGGAGAGCAGAAGTCCGAAGATGAGCAGGATGGGAATCCCCAGGATCATCGCAAGCGGCATCTTGGTCGTGGCTCGGTAGATCGTCGAGAAGAGCAGCCACCCGACGCCTCCCGTCCCCGCCGGACGCGCGTTCCCCCCGAGAGAGATCCGCGCTCCACGCGCTCGGCCGGGCACTCGGGCCGGCGCGGGCGCGCGGGGGGACGCCACAAACGTCCCGGGTAGCCCTCGCGCCGTCAGCAACGCCACCACGGCCGCGGCGGCCAGCACGACGATGGAGCCCCACGGGGCGAACGCCGCCAGCGCCATCGAGATCACGAGCGAGGCGGCCAGGACGCCGATCACGACGCCGGCGGTCGCTCGTCGCCTCGGGAGCCTCGCGAGCCCGGGCCGGTACGCCTGAAGCGCCGCCGCCGCCAGGAGCATGCTCGCGCCGACGGCCAAAGCCGGGATCGCGATCCCGGGGACGAAGAGCACCGCGAGCGCCTGCGCCCGCCGAACGACGAGCTCCCTGAGTGCCTCCGTCACGCCGATCGTGACGGCGACGATCGCGAGCGTCGAGAGAGCCAGAGTCAGCGTGTGCGCCGTCCACAGCCGCCGAGAGGAGACCGGAAGCGCCATGTCGAAGCGGCTCAGCCGGCGGTCGGTGGCCGCGACGCCGAGGTAGACCGCCGCGGGGAACCAGAACACGCACACCGTGAGGAACAGATCGAGCAGACCGGGCTCCGCGCCCGCTCCGCGAGCGGCCAGCCTCGCGGCCGCGACGACACCGAGAATGCTGAGCGTCGTGATCGGACCGAGAATCAGCCACCGTCCCAGGAACCGCAGGCAGTAGTCCCGACGCATGAGTTCGAGCATCATGCCTGCCCTCCCACGAGCTCGATGAACATGTCCTCGAGCGCGATGCTCCGGCAGCTCGCGTCCGTGGCGCCCAGCTCGCGCTCGATCATCGCGCAGCACTCCTTCGGATCGAGGGCGAAGACGGCGTGGAGCCCGTCCGAGCGCTCCCGCACGCCGAGGCAACCAGGGAGCCTGCGAAGTCCGGTTCGCGTCACACCGTTCGTCCGCGGCACGACCGCGAGCGTGTGGGCCTCCCGCAGCCGATCCAGCTCGTCGTCGAGCATGACCGATCCGTCGTGGATCATCACGACGCGACGCGCCATGCGCTCGACGTCCTGCATGTAGTGGGACGAGAAGAGGATCGTCGTGCCCTCCTCGTTCAGGAGCCGGATGGAGGTCTCCAGGAACTCGCGTCTCGCGGCGGGATCGAGCCCACCCGCCGGCTCGTCCAGGAGCAGCAGCTCGGGACGGTGGGAGACCGCACAGAGGAGCGCGACCTGTCTCGCCTGCCCCTTGCTCACCGTCTTGACCTTCGCGTCGAGCGGCAGCTCGAATCGATCCGCCAACTCCTTCGCCATCGCATCGTCCCAACCGGCGAACAGCCTCCGGTGGATCGCGATGACGTCCCGAACCGGCAGAAACGGTGGGAGGATCTGGTCCTCGGACACGTACCCGACCCGGCGCTTCACCTCGAGCGGCCGCTCCCTCGGGTCGAGTCCGAAGACCCTCACCGATCCCCTCTGCGGCTCGAGCATTCCCATCGCCAGACGGATGAGCGTCGTCTTCCCTGCCCCGTTCTTCCCCAGAAGCCCGACCACCTCGCCCGGCTCGACCGCGAACGTCACGCCGTCGAGCACGTCCTCCCCCTGCACGTACGCTCGGTGGATGTCGTGGAACGCCATCACGCTCATGAGTCGTCTCCTTCGTCTTCGGTCCGTTCGGTCCCGGCGGTGAGCATCTCCCGGAACGTCGCCAGCGCCTCCTCGTCCGTCACGCCGAGCTGCCTCACCGCGGTCACGACGGGCGCCAGGCTCTTCCTGAGCTCCTCGAGTCGCCGGTCGCGGATCGCTCCCTCGCCGAGCGGCTTCACAACGAGCGGCCTTCCGGGCCGGCGCTCGACGATGTCCTCCATCTCGAGGAAGCTGTACGCCTTGCTGATCGTCATCGGGTTCAGGCCGAGTTCGGCCGAGAGGGTCCGGGTCGACGGGAGTTCGTCTCCCGGCTTCAGAAGCCCGCTCGCGATGTGGAACTTGATCTGATCCATCAGCTGCCGGTAGACCGGCACGCCGCTGTGTGGATCGACGACGATCAGCATTTCG
>JALGVU010000045.1 GCA_025774545.1 bacterium
GATCACGTGGTACCGGACTCCGTCCACGTCCTCGTAGTACTCGTCCTGCTCCGGGAAGTCCTCGACCCAGAAACCAGTGAGATCGGGCGGCTCGTATCGCGGCTGCTGGTAGAGATTCACGCGGCGGTAGAACTTGAAGGAGAGGGTGATCTGCTGGTCGACATGCGCGCGCAGGCGGTCGACCTTCGTCGTGATGAAGACGTCGCGGCCCTGACCGTCGGCCCCTGTCGACGGGCGCTGCTGGGGCGCCTGCTGCCGCTGGGGCGCCTGCCCCTCGACGACCTTCACCTCGATCGGGTCGGTCCGGTAGACGGTCCCCTCGAAGTCGACCTCGGCCGAGCCGATCGCGAAGGTTCCCGTGCTTCGGGGATAGAGCGCGTAGTTCCACGTCTTCGACGTGCTGATCTTCCCGTTGACCATGCTGAAGTTCGAGGAGCTGCCGGACGACCGCACGGAGAAGTCGTCGAGCGACGGGAGCTTCGGCTGGGGTACCTGCCGCATCGTTCCCTCGACCGTGATCGTGAGGGTGACGCGGTCGTTCACCGAGACGACCGACCGGTCGACGCGGGCGGCGACCGTGATGTCGTCGGCCGCGGCCGTCGGCGCAAGAACCGCCACGGCGAGCGCCGCGACGATGAGCGCCATCGCGACGCGCGCCACCGCGCCACGCGCCACCACAACGCGCGCCACCGCAACACGCGCCACCGCAACACGCGCCACCGCAACGCACGCCACACGGAATCCCACCGCGATCTCGCTCCTACCAGTCCTTCTCAACCCGCGTCCTCTTCTTCGCCTTGGCGGCGCGAAGCTCGGCCTGAAGCTCGCGCTCGGCCTGCTCTACGGCGTCCAGGAGCCGCGCCGCGTCCTCGGCGGACATGCCCTGTTCCTCCTGGTTCGGTTGATCGTGCTGCTCCTGTTGCTCTTGCTGGTCCTGCTCGTCCTGCCCGCCCTGCTGATCCTGTTGGTCCTCTTGGTCCTGCTCGTCCTGCTGATCCTGTTGGTCCTGCTGGTCCTGTTCGTCCTGCTGCTCCTGTTGATCCTGCTGATCCTGTTGGTCCTGTTCGTCCTGCTGATCCTGTTGGTCCTCTTGATCCTGCTGGTCCTGCTGTTGCTGTTCGAGCATCTGAAGCGCCAGCTCCAGGTTGTGCTTCGCGTCCTCGTCCTCGGGATCAGACCGGAGCGCCTGCTTGTACGACTCGATCGCGGGCTCGAGCTGCCCCATCGAGAGATACGCGTTCCCGGCGTTGTAGAAGGCGCCGGACGCCATGAGCGAATCCGTGGCACCCGTCGCCTTCTCGAACTCTCTCACGGCACCCGGCATGTCGCCCTTCCGGAAGAGCGCGTCGCCTGCGTTGAAGGCGAGTTCCCGAAGTTCAGGGGCGAGAACCTGCGCACTCCGATACTCGGTCAGCGCCTCATCGTACTTCGACTCACGGTAGAGCCTGTTGCCCCTACGGTTCCTCCACTCGGGCGTCTCCCCGATGCCGAGGAGCGCCGGGCAGACGAGCACGAGGGCGAAGATCAGCACGACCCTCGCGAGCCGAGTTCGATCTCCGGGTAGGAGCCGTCCGGCTTTCTCACTTCGCACGCGCGACACCGCGTCTCCTCCTCACTCGCTCGGGCAGGAAGGCCTCCACGAGAATGAACACCAGAGCTGCCGCCAGGGGAACCTGGAACCGCTCCTCGTAGTAGGCGAACATCTTCGACTCGAGCTCTCCCTGCTGCATCTTCGAGATCTCCTCCGCGATCGCATCGAGCTCGCGCTCCGAGTCGGTCGCCCGGTAGTACCGGCCCCCGGTCGCCGCGGCGACGTCCTCGAGCGTCGCCTCGTCGAGGCGCGACATGACGATCTGGCCGGCGCGGTCGCGCTTGTAGCCTGACCCCTCCTCCGGGTTCAGGGGGATCGGCTCGCCCGCAGTCGAACCGAGGCCGATCGCGTAGACACGCACGCCCGCCTCCGCCGCCTCACGCGCCGCCTCGAGCGGCTCCGACTCGTGATCCTCTCCATCGGTCATGATCACGAGCACCTTCGTGCGGTCGGGCTGCGTGGAGAGCGCGCGAACGCCCTCCCTGATCGCCTCGCCGAGCGCCGTGCCGGGTCGAGGGATGGTCCCGGTCTCGACAGCCGAAAGTAGCATCGAAGCCGCGCCGTAGTCCAGTGTCAACGGGCACTGCACGAACGCCGAGCCTGAGAAGATGATCACGCCCACGCGGTCCCCGTCGAGCAGGTTGACGAGCGAGAGGGCCTCGCGCCTGGCCTTCTCGAGCCGGTTCGGCTTGAGGTCGCGCGCGAGCATCGAGTCCGAGACGTCGAGCGCGATCACGAGATCAACACCTGAGCGCTTCGCGACGCCGAGCTTCGTCCCGACCTGCGGACGTCCCGCGGCGAGTCCAAGAAGCACCACGCCGACGACGATGAGGGCCGCCTTCGAGCGGAGCCGCCCGAGGAGCGCGCCGGGCGCGATGCGGTCGAGGAGCGCGGGCTCCGCCAGAGCGAGCCGGGCGGCGCGTCGCCGCCGGATCAACACGGCCGAGAGCACGAGCGTCGCAACGACCGGCACAATGAGGAGCCACAGAATGAGCTGTTCCGTCGGCACGGCGAACCGCATCGTCAGGGCACCCTCCGGATCAGGACGGCGTCAACCAGAAGCTCGATCAGAAGCGCGATCAAACCCAGGAGGATCAACCTCTGCGCGAGTTCCGTGTACGTCGTGAAGTGCTTCACCTCGATCTTCGTCTTCTCGAGCTCCCCGATCCGCCGGTAGACCTCGGCGAGCATCCCCTCGGTCTTCGCCCGGAAGTAGAGGCCGCCCGTGAGCGCGGCGATCTCCTTCAGCATGTCCTCGTCGAGATCGCTCTCTACGTCGATGTACCGCCGGCCCCAGATGGGGTCGTCGACGGGGACCGGTCCGCCCTCGGGCGTGCCCGCTCCGATCGTGTAGATCTTCACACCCAGCGCCTGCGCGGCCTCGGCGGCAGTGGTCGGATCGATCTCTCCCGCGTTGTTACGTCCGTCGGTCAGGAGGATGATGACCTTGCTGTCGGCGTCGCTCTCGCGTAGGCGGTTCGCCGCGGTCGCGATCCCCATTCCTAACGCCGTGCTCCGCTCGTCGATCATGCCGATCTCGACCGACTCGAGAAGTTCGAGCAGCACGTTGTAGTCGAGCGTCAGCGGGCACTGCGTGAAGCTCTGGGCGGCGAAGACGACCATCCCGACGCGGTCGGTCGTCCTCCCACGGATGAAGTCGGCCACGACGTCCTTCGCGACGGCGAGCCGGTTCTTCGGCTTGAAATCCTCGGCCTTCATGCTGCCGGACACGTCGATCGCGAGGACGATGTCGATCCCCTCCGTCAGGACCGACTCGGTGCCACTCCCCGCCTGCGGACGCGCGAGCGCGAAGACGATGAACGTGAGAGCCAGCGCGCGGAGGACGGGCTTGACGTATCGCTTCCACGGGAAGCTCCGGCCGGCCGCGGCCTTCACGGCTTCGACGGCCGAGTAGCGGAGCGACGGCCTCCTGGTCCGGCCGAACCGGAACTCCACGAAGAGGTAGAGCCCGACCAGACCCAAGAGCGCGAGGAGCGCGGGATTCGCGAATCTCAGCACGGCGTCGCCCCTCCCTCCTCTGTCGGCTCCGTCTCGTCGGAATCGCCGGCGCAGTTCGTCGCGTCGGAATCGCCGGCGTCGTTCGTCGCGTCGGTCCCGGCGGCATCGCGCGCAGCGTCGGCGTCGCCGGCATGCCGCGCAGCATCGGCGGCGTCGGCACCGCGCGCAGCGTCAGCGTCGCCGGCATCGCGGGCAGCGGTCCGGACGGGCGCGTCCGGGGTGTCGCCCCCGCTTTCACCAGAGCCGCCCGTGCCCTCTGCGACCGCAGGCTCGGCGCGGAAGCGCGTCCGCTCGACGAAGTCCCACACCGACCGGTAGTCCTCTCGCGCGCGCTCTGCCTCGGGAACGAACTTCGCGAACTTCGTGAGATCGGCGCGAGAGAGGAACGAGGTCGTCCACTCGACGTCGGACGCCGCGATGCTGGCCCTCGTCATCGCCGGAGCCAGTTCCCGCGTCGTCATGTCGATCGCGTCGACCGCGTAGCGGTCCCGGACGTAACGCCTGCAGATCTCGGTCACGGCCACGTAGAAGCTCTGGATCTCCCCGCGGCCGATCGGGTCGTCGCGGTCCAGATCCCGCAGCCGCTCGAAGGCAACGACGTGCGCCGCCCGCCGCGGGACGACCGGCTCGGGTTCGGCATCCTCGCTCGGCTCGTGCCTTCGCGCCAACCACCATTTCCTCAGATACCAGAACCCGACCGCCGCTGCAGCGGCGATCGCGATCGCCACGAGGAATGGCCAGATCCGGCGCGGAAGCCCGATCGGCGGCTTGATGTCGCGAGGCGCGACGGCGCCGGCGGCCGCCGTGTCGGGCAGCACGCTCTCGATCTCGACGAAGAGCGTGTCGGTCCACGCCCAGAGCGTGTCGCCCGCGTCCGAGATGTACCGGAACCCGAGTCCCGGCACGCGAACCGTCCCGGTCTCGAACGCCGAGACGACGTAGACGCGACTCTCGAGGATCCGCCCCTCGCTCTCCTGCGGGAGCAGGACGACTCCATCCGAGAGCTCGAGCGGCGCGATCTCGCGCTCGACGTCCGGGAACTCGACCGCGAGGTTCGAGGGACGATCGATCTCGATCGTCAGCCGGAGTCGGTCGCCTATCGTCGCGACCGTGGGGACGATGGTCGCGTTCGCGTCGACGCGCGGCAGCTCGCCGACGAGCGGCGGCCCCGGATCGGCGGGCGGCTGCGACTCTCCCACCCCAGGCTGCGCGACCGCCACGCCCGGCTGCGGCTCTCCCCCGCCAGGCTGCGCGACCGCACCGCTCGGCGCCGCCGCCCATCCCACGAGCGAGCTCAGGAGGAGCGCTGCCATCCGTCGCGTCGCCCGCGGAGACCTCCGTTCGAGAGCGCCCATCGCTCATCGCCTCCCGCGGGCCGCCACCAGCGGACCGGCGCGGCGCGCGCGCATGCGGAAGAAGCGTTCGAGCGGCTCCACGTACGGCCGGTCGGTCGAGACCGCGATCGAGTCGATCCCGAGGCGCGTGAAGATGCGCTCGCGCTCGGCCGCCACCCGGGCGGTCTCCTCGCGGAACCGCTCGCCGAATCGACGACTCGTGGTGTCGACGGCGAAGCGCTCCCCGGTCTCAGGATCCTCGATGTCGACGAGCCCGATCGCGGGGAAATCGTGCTCCTTGGGATCGGAGATCTCGATCCCGATCAGGTCGTAGCGCCTGTTCGCCACCGCCAGCGAGCGCTCGTAGCCGCCGGTGAGGAAGTCGCTCACGAGGAAGACAACCGCGTGACGACGGACGACGCTCGAGAGGTAGTCTATCGCCTCCGGGATGTCGGTGCCGCGGCCCGAAGGCTCAGTGTAGAGAAGCTCCCGCACCACACGGAGGACGTGGCGCCTGCCCTTCTTCGGCGGCACGACCTTCTCGATGCGGTCGGTGAATATGATGAGGCCGACGCGGTCGTTGTTCCGCGTCGCGGAGAACGCGAGGAGGGCGCAGAGCTCTGCGGCGAGCTCCGACTTGAAGCGTGAGACCGTCCCGAACTCGCCGGACGCGCTCGCGTCGACGAGGAACATGATCGTCAGCTCGCGTTCCTCGTCGTACTTCTTCACGTACGGATGCCCCATCCGTGCCGTCACGTTCCAGTCGATCGACCGGATGTCGTCGCCGGGCAGGTACTCGCGGACCTCGGTGAACTCGATGCCGCGGCCCTTGAAGACGCTCTGATACTCGCCCGAGAAGACGTCGGACACGAGCCTCTTCGTCCGGATCTCGATCCGGCGGATCTTCTTGAGTATCTCCTGGGGAATCATGCTGCCCGGAAACCCGCTAGGGGACCTCGACGTTGTCCAGGATTCTCTGAACGACGTCCTCGGAGGTCAGTTCCTCCGCCTCAGCTTCGTACGTGATGATCACCCGATGCCGCAGCACATCCATGGCGATGGCTTTGATGTCCTCCGGCGTCACGTACGCGCGGCTCTGGAGAAACGCGTGCGCCCGTGCGGCGATGGAGAGGTAGATGGATGCTCGCGGCGAAGCGCCGTACGCGATGAGGTCCGAGAGATCGAGCCCGAACTCGGACGGCTCGCGCGTGGCGAACACGATGTCGAGTATGTACCGCTTGATCTTGTCGTCGACGTAGATCTCCGTGACGAGATCGCGCGCCTTCAGGATCGTGTCGGGTGACACGACCGGCGACGCGACGGGCTCGACCCCCTTCGACATCCGGTCCATGATCAGAAGCTCTTCCTCCCGCGAGGGATACCCCACGCGGAGCTTGAGCATGAACCGGTCGACCTGCGCCTCGGGAAGAGGGTAGGTTCCCTCCTGCTCGATCGGGTTCTGCGTCGCCAGCACGAGGAAGGGGTCCCCGAGAGGGAACGTCTCTGCGCCGATCGTCACCTGCCGCTCCTGCATCGCCTCCAGAAGCGCGCTCTGCACCTTGGCCGGCGCGCGGTTGATCTCGTCGGCCAGGATGAGGTTCGCGAAGATCGGCCCCTTCTTCGTCGAGAACGTGCCGCTCGCCGGAACGTAGATCTGCGTGCCGATCAGGTCGGCCGGGAGAAGATCGGGCGTGAACTGGATCCGTTGGAACCCGGTATCGATCGCCCGAGACAGCGTCCTCACCGCCAGAGTCTTGGCGAGCCCCGGCACGCCCTCGATGAGCACGTGGCCGTTGGCCAGAAGACCGATCAGGAGGCGCTCGATCATGTACTGCTGGCCGACGATCACCTTATCGATCTCGGACAGGAGCGTCGCGACGAAGCCGCTCTCGCGCTCGATGCGCTCGCCGATCGCCTTGATGTCTGCGTACAATCGATCCTCCTTTCCCGAGGGGCCTTGCTCCGTTAGACCACGCGACAGAAGCCCGGAATGGGCGACACGCCCGGAGCGTTGAACGGCCTCCCGCAGCGCTGGACGCGCCCTCACCCTGTGCCCGCCCGTGGCCGGCCCCGTCCACGGGACCCCGCGGTCGAGAGGCCCACGCGCGACCTAGAACTCGGTCGATCCGGTGAACCTGAAGTCCCGGACGAGCACGGTCGGGGCCGTCGTCGACCCGATCGCGCCCCAGCTCTGGCCCACCGTCTGCCGCTCCCTGGTGACGCCGTCGACGTTCCTGGTGACGCCGTCGACGTTCGAGTACGCTCGGAGCATGCTGTCGGTGAAACGCAGGTTCTTGACCGCCGTGGTGATCTTCCCGTCCTCGATGAGAAACGTCCCGTCGCGCGTCATCCCCGTGAAGAGCGCCTTCCTCGTGTCGAGAAGCCCGTTGATGTAGTGGAAGCACGTGACGAGGAGCCCGCGCTTGACCGACGACAGGAGATCGTCCATCGTGTCGCTGCCGGCCCCGATGAAGAGGTTGCTCGGCCCCGGCCCCCCGCGGAAGACCGCCATGCCGGCGTGCCCCGTCGACTCGACGCCGTCCTTCTCCGCCGTCGTCGTGTCATGGACGGCTCCCATGGCAATCCCGTTCTCGATGAGCATGACGCGCTTCTTCGGCACGCCCTCGAAGTCGAACGGGATCGGGATGCCGGCCGGATCGAGACCGTCGTCGTAGATCGTGACGTTCCGCCCCATCAACCTCTCGCCGATCCGATCGGTCATGAAGCTCTGACCCTCGTGGATCTGCTTCGCGCCGAATGATGTGAAGCTCAGCCACGACATGATCTCCGCGGTCGCCCGAGGCTCGAGGATCACGTCGATCGCCTCCGGTTCGATCGACACGGGCGCGGCCGCGGCCCTGCATTTCTGGACGGCCGTTCTCGCCACGGCCTCGGCGTCGATGTCGCCGAGGTCGACGGCGTATCCCGACATCGACCCGCTCACGTCGTCGTCGTCGACGGCGAAGACCGAGAGGTTGGCGTCGGTCGCGTCGTAGTGCTGCCGCATGCCGCTCGAGTTCACGATCGCGAGCGAATGCGTTCCGACCCGGTAGGCGCCCGACGCCTTGAGTCCTTCCGCCCTCGCCACACCCACGACCTTCCCGACCGCGTCGGCCCGCGCCTCCGGCGTCATCCTCGCCGTCTTCTCCGAATAGGACGGAACCTGCGTCGCCTCGAGAGCCTGCGGGAGCCCCGGAAAGTCCGGCTGCTCGGGGCTCTCGTTGGCGATGGCCGTGGCGCGTTCGATCGCGGCCGCGAGCCCGTCCGCATCGGCGCGGTTTGTCGACGTGACGCCGATCCGCTTCCCGAGGGCCACCCGGGCAGTGATGAAGTTGTCATCCTCGTGCACGTTCTGGTGGATGAGGGAGTTCGCGAACCGCGTCAGCGAACTCGTGGTCGAATAGGCGACGAGTTCGGTCTCGTCGGCGGGAGAGCCCGCGAGCGCTCCCGTGAGGAGGGTCATCTGCTGCGCCCTGTCCATCATTTCTTCACCCCCACTTCGACGTTCCGGAACCTCGAAGGCGAGACCCCGTGCCCGACGTGCGCCGTCTGCCCGGGCTCACCCTTGCCGCAGCTTGGGATGCCCCAGATGTGCCATTCCTCGGGCCCCGCGATCGCGTCGCAGGCGCCCCAGAACTCCGGCGTTAGCCCTGTGTAGACCGGGTTCTTGAGAAGGCGTCCCAGCTTCCCGTCCTTGATCTCCCACGCAATCTCGCAGCCGAACTGGAAGTTGAGCCGCCGCTGATCGATGCTCCAGCTCTTGTTGGAATCGACGAACATGCCGTCCTTCGTGTCGGCGATCAGGTCCTCGAGCGTGCCCTCGCCCGGCAGGAGATTGACGTTCGTCATCCTGACGAGGGGGATGCGGTTCCATCCGTCAGCCCTCATCGTCCCGTTGCTCCTGAGCCCGATCCTGGGTGCGGTCTCTCGGCTCATGAGATACCCCGTGAAGACGCCCTCCCGCACGATGTCCGTCGCCTGCGCGGGGACGCCCTCGTCGTCGTATCCGAACGTGCCGAGTCCACCCTCGCACGTTGCGTCGGCCACGATGTTCACGATGCCCGATCCGTACTGGAGGTCGGCCAGCTTGTCGACGGTCAGGAAGCTCGTGCCCGCGTACGACGCCTCGGTGCCGAAGACGCGGTCGAGCTCGATCGGATGACCGCACGACTCGTGCACCTGGAGCGCGAGCTGCGTGCCGCCGATGATGACGGTCGTCTTCCTCGACGGACACTCGTCGGCGCGAAGCAGCTCGGCGGCCTCCCGCCCCGTCCTCTCGGCGTGGTCGGGAAGCGCGAGCGATCGCGTGAATTCGAAGCCGGCGGTCGCGTAGTCGCCGCGGAAGCTCGCTGGATAGGAACGGGTCTGGCGCTCTCCACCATCCATCGCGGTCGCGGCGATCCCGCCGCCCGTCTCGGTGATCCGCTGCTCGATCTCGCTTCCCTCGGTGCTCACGAAGAGCTTCTCCGTGAGGAAGCTCATCATCGACGCCGTCGAGATCTTGACCTCGGGCGTCTTGCCCATGCCGTCGCAGGCGGACGCGAGGATGGCGAGCTTGTCGGGAAGCGGAACGTCGAATGGGTTCTCACCCACCCGCGTTTCGTACGTGTCGACGACGGTCTCCTGGCCGTCCAGGAGCACCTTCGGCTCACCCACGCGCGCGCTCGCCTTCGCGATGTCGAGCGCCTGCTCCGTCACCGCCGCGACGCTCTCAGGCGAGAGATCAGAGCTCGAGGAGAACCCCCACGCGCGCCCGTGCAGCACGCGGATGCCGAACCCCTCGGATTCCATGACCGAGGCCGTCTCGAGCTCGCCGTTCTTCATGACGAGCACCTCGTTGAGTTGGCGGACCCTCCGGGCGTCGGCGTACTCGACCCCCTTCTTCTTGAGGATCTCCATCGCCTCTTTCAGTCGTTCCTTCACAGACACCTCCAGCGGCGCCGGCCGCCTACCACGTGCCATCCTCGATGAACTTCTGAGCCACGAACGCGGCCGTCGCTCCGTCCCCCACCGCGGTCGCGATCTGTCTCAAGACCTTCGCGCGGCAGTCGCCCGCCGCGAGCAACCCAGTCGTCTTCGTCTTCATGTCCTGATCGGTGATGATGAATCCCTTCTCGTCGGTCTCGACGAGATCCCCGAGGAACTCCGTCTTCGGCACAAGCCCCACGAACAGGAAGACGCCCGCGACAAGCAGCTCCCGTTCCTCTCCCGTCTTCACGGACCGGATCGAGAGCGACTCGACGCCGTTCGTTCCGTTGATGCGCTCGACGGTGTGGCTGCAGAGGCACTCGATCTTCTCGTTCTGGCGAACGCGCTCCACGAGAACGGGGATCGCGCGGAACTCGTCGCGCCTGTGGATGACGGTGACCTTGCTCGCGAAGGTCGTGAGGTGGAGCGCCTCCTGGAGCGCGCTGTCGCCGCCGCCGACGACCGCGATCTCCTCGTTCTTGTAGAACGGGCCGTCGCAGGTCGCGCAGTAGGAGACGCCGCGCCCCGTGAGCTCGGCCTCGCCCGGCACGCCGAGCTTACGATACCCGGTCCCGGTCGCGACGATGACGGTCTTCGTCTCGTGTGCCGCCCCGCCCGCGTGGACGACGAACCCGGCCTCGCTCGCTTCGATCGAGACCGCCTCGGTGCTGACGAGCTCGGCGCCGAACGCCTGGGCGTGCTCGACCATCTTCGTGGCGAGCTCCATGCCGTTGATCGAACGTGTCCCGGGGTAGTTCTCGATGATCTCGGTCGTCGCGGCGTACCCGCCCGGCATCATCATCTCGAGGACGAGCGTCTTGATGCGAGCCCGTCCAGCGTACATGCCGGCCGTCAGCCCCGCGGGGCCCCCGCCGATGATAACAAGGTCGTGGCCGTCCATCGCGCCTCCCTGAAACGAAGGACGTGGTCGGTGGTTTCGATGACCTAGAAGTATAGCGGAAAGAGGGCACGGCCGCCAGATGCTTCGCCGAACCGCGATGGGCGGCGATGCCGCATCGCGAGGGGCGGGCGGGATCGAGCACGATGGGCGGGGGTGCCGGACCGCGATGGGCGGGGCGCCGAAACGCGATGCGGAGGGGGCCCCAAAGAGAGACCCGAGACCTACAGGCCCCGGGTTCTCTTGCCTTCTCGTCCGATCCGCGGCGGCGGTGCCGCCGCTCTGTCGCCCTAGCGCACGATGGTCGGCGTTATCTTGATGATGAGATCGGAGGTCCGCGTCTGCGTCTTCGTGTGGCGGAAGAGGTAGCCGAGGAGCGGGATGTCGCCGAGGAGCGGGACCTTCTGGTACTCCTGGCTCTGGTCCTCGTTCAGGAGCCCCGCGATGATGAACGTCTGACCGTCCCTCACGCGGACCTGCGTTGAGGCCCTTCGCTCCTTCGTCCAGGGGATCTCGTCGTTCGGGCCCTTCCAACCGACGATGCTCGAGACGTTCGGCTCGACGATCGTGGTGATGTACCCGTCGCCCGAGGCTCTCGGTGTGACCGTCACGGTCACGCCGATGTGCTCCTTCTCGACGGAGACCTCGTAGAGGCCGGTCTGCGTGAGACCCGACACCGTGTACGGAATCACGTCACCGATGTGAATCGAGGCCGTCCTGTTGTTGAGCGTGGCGAGCGTAGAGCGGCTCAGGATCCTCGCCTTGCCCTCGTCCTGGAGGAAGTCGAGCGCGAGTTCGAGGACCTTCGTCTGCCGGTAGAGATCGCCGACTTCGCTCCCCACCTCGACCCAAGGCATCGCCTCCGGCAGCGCCCCCGGCCCCGTCGGAGCGGGAAACGTCTCCGCGAGGAAGAACGACTGGCTTGTGATCTTGGCCCAGTCGATGCCGATCTCGAGGAGATCATCGGTCGTCACCTCGATGACCTCGGTCTCGAGCAGGATCATCAGCGGCGGAACGTCGATGTGCTCCATGACCTTCGTGATCTGCTCGTACGCCACGGGCGACGCCACCACGACCAGGCGGTTTCCGCCGACGTCGGCGGCGACGCTCTCCGCGATCTCCTCGATGAGAGGCTTGACCTCGAGGGCGTCCGCGTACCGGAGATCGATGACGTACGATGAGAGCCCCGTCTCCGTGCCGAGCATCGCCTGGTCGCCGACGAGGATCGAGTTGCCGATTCGCTGATACCCCAGCCCCGCGGCCCTCACCACCAGGTCCAGGGCTTCCTCGATGGGCGAGCTCTTGAGGTGGATCGTGATCTTCCGGTCCTCGACCTCCGGACTTGTGACGATGTTCAGGTCGCTCTTCGCCGCCAGAATCGACAGCACTTCGGACAGCGGCGTTCGCGTCGCGTCGACCGTCACGACGCGGCCACTGAACTGGGCCCGAGGTCCGTCCGTCGGGAAGCAGAGCAGAACCAGAACAGCCACAAACAACAATGCCGCAGTCTTCATGGCCCCTCCTCGGTCATCTCCTGGATGGGTACGCGTACCTGTGACCACCTTCCACGGTCACTCCGTCGTACGCGATCTCCGTCACCCGCGCGCCTCCGAGCATGTCCCCGACCTTGACGATCGTGGTCGAGTCGCCGCTGTGTATGATCGCACGGGGGTTGTCATCGATAATCACCGCCGCGACCTCGTACGTTGGCCTCGACGGCTTCTTGGGCTTCGGCTTCGGCTTCGGGACCGCGATCTTCGGGGCCTCGTAGGGCCTGAGCGGATCCCTGAAGACGGCGGTCGAATCGGACGACTCCTCGCGCTCACCCGCGTGGACGAGCTCGGTCACGAGCGATGCGAAGTCCGCGCTGCCGGCTTCGTCCTCGGCCTCGACCACGCCGGGGAGCCTCGTGACGTCGCCATCGAGCGCCGCGCTTCCCGAGATGCCGCCCCACGCGACGAGCACGGAGACCACGGTCAGAGCCGACATCACGATGATCTGGATCTTCTCGTTCTTGCTCATTTTCGAGCCTCACACTCGCGTCGTGCGCTCGTGTCCCTAGTGTCCGACGAACGTGATTTCTATGACGGCCTGGTGACGGGTGCTCGTCATCAGCAGGCTCGACTTGACGTCGAGCGTTTCGATCAGCACCAGCTCGGGTATCGTCTCGAGGTACTCGAGAAGCTCAACGAGCTCCATGTAGCCACCGTCGATCTCGACCATGTACGATCGCTTCATGAACTCGCCGTCCCGGGCCTCATCGAGCGGCTGGATGACCCTGGGGGTCAGCCCCAGCTCACGGAGCTTCGAGCTCAAACCCAGGAGGAAGCGCTGGTCGCCGTCGCCCTCTTCGCCCGGCGCACGAGGCAGGTACGCAGCCGCACGCTCCAGGTCGTCACCGTGATTGAGCACGTACGTCAGGTTGTCCTCGGCGCTCACCACGCCCCTCGCGAGCGAGAACAGCTCCTCGCGCTCAGGGCGATAGAGGGTCCACGTCACGGCCAGGATGAGAACGAGGATCGCAGCGGGGACAGCGATCTCCAACCTAGAGCGATCCTCCATAGGCCTCCTCCGCGGCGTCGGGTTTCCTGAGAGGGCAGAAGACCTCGAACTCGAGGCCCTCGCCGCGCGACTCGGAGGTCCACTCCATCGAGACGATCGTCGCCTCCAGGAAGTCCTCCCGGAGCTTCGGGTCGGTCCGCAGAAGCTGCACAAACGACATCAGCTTGGCGATGCCCTCCTCGCGGTGCTCGGCCTCGAGGTTCCCGATGATGCCGAGCCCCCTGACGATCTCACCGCCGCCCGCGGGCATCCCGTCCACGATGCTGAGCCTGCTGAACCACACCTCGGGGATCGCGAGCCTCCCGACACTCTCGAGCGCGCCGCTCCACTCCATGCGGGCGCTCCGGGCAGCGAGGAGACTGAGCTGCTGCTTCGTCAGGGCGCCTGACTCACCCAGGACCCGTGCCATGGCGTCGTCGGCCACGCTCAGCCGCTGGGCCGTCGCCTCGACACATCGCTGCGTCGCAACGAGCGACTGCATGAAGAGGCCGGCCGCGACGATATTGACGCCGATGATGAGTGCAACGATCGCGGTCCGCCGAGCGGCGGACCGCTCCCTCGTGCGCCTCTCTTCGCCCCGTCTGCAGATGTCGATTCGGAAGAGCATCCGGTCATCGCCTCCTCGCGAGGCCCATCGCCAGGGCGAACCGCGCGCCCTGCCGGCTCAGTTCCTCGATCTGAAGAGGCTCAGAGGCCACGTGCTCGAGCGGGTTCAGGGTCTCGGTCGGAATGCCGAGCGTCTCGCGGAACGCGTCCGCGATGCCCTCTTCCAGGGCGTGCCCTCCCGCCAGGTAGACCGCCTCGATCCCGTGCTTCCCGGTCTCGTTGTTGTAGTACGTGAGTGAGAACCTCGTCTCCCTGAGAACGTGCGAGAGCCACGCCGGCGGCGACCCGTTCCCGGGTGCGTCGCCCTTCGAATCCGTCCGGTCGTCGGATCCGGGAGAGGAAGCGGGCATCGGCACGGCCCTCGAGAAGAAGAGGCTGTCCTTCGCGTAGACCGAGAGGTGCGTCATCGTACGGCCCATCTCGACGACGGCGACGGCCCGTCCGTTGACGAGGCCTTCCTCCGCCACCTCGTTCATGAGCGCGAGGGGCGCGAGATCGACCACATCGGGCTCGAGCCCCGCGTCGATGATCAACGAGATGTGCTCATCCACGTACGAGCTCTCCACGGCCGTCAGAAGCACCTGCATCGCCTCGTCGTCCTCGCGGTCGGTTCGCTCCAGAATCTGGACAGCGAGGACCGCGTTCGAAACGTCGAACGGGAGGTGTTTCTTCGCCTCCCACCGGACGGAGTCCGCGAGATCCTGCTCACTCATCCGCGGAAACGGCACGTGCTTGATGCTGACCTGGGGCCCCCCGATCGCCGTGACGACCGGCGACCGCTTCGAGCCGCTCGCTCCCGCGGCGGCCAGCGCTTGCCTGATCGCATCGACGATCCTCTCGCGTCCGGACTCCTGGCCGTCCTCCGAGCCGTCGGGCTCTCTGATCTCGGCCATGGCCACGCCCTGGAGCTTCGTGCTGCTCCCCGAGTGCGCCAGCCGTACGACCTTGACGCTCGTGGTCCCGATGTCGAGTCCAGTGACTACCTGCTTCGATCGGAGAAACACGCCCCCCTCCTCGAGCTAATCCACGTCCGGCAGGTTGCGGCAGACCGCAAGCGACTCGATGTACATCGAAGAGTCGTCGCCGTAGTCCTGAGGGCTCTGGTTGTCGTCCAGAAGCCGTGCACCGATCCTCACCCTTTCACCATCGGGCGATTCGAAGATGGCCGTCGAGACGTTGTCGAGCACGACGTTGCCGTGCATGTCCTTGATCGCCCCGTTCAGAAACGCGTAGGCGTTGACGGTGCTGTCACCCACCGAGGTCGCCTGACGCGTGATCGTCAGAATGGTACCGTTGCCAAGAACCTCGACCTCGCTGCCGCTTCGAACATCATCCACAATCCTACAGACCGCGAGATCAGCATCACGCTGCAGTGCAAGCTTCGCGCCAGCCTGGGACCAGGTCTCGAACGAGGCGACGTACATCGACGCGGCCGCGAGCGAGACGACAAGGACGACCCCTAGCATGATGAGGAGTTCCGTGACTGTCATGGTTGATCTCCCGGAGCCTCAGGAACCGGCCGCAAGGACGCGCGCCGGCCTTTCGGGCTCAATCGTCGACGATCAACGTGGTCAGTGAGACCGAGTCCGTGGGCTCACCCTCCGGCCACGCGAGGGTCACCACGACCACCTTCGCGTCGACGGTGATCGACTTGTTCCCAAGCTCGGGACCGTCGTAGACCCAGTGCGTGTCTTGGACGGCCCAGCTCATGGCGCCGACGAGATCGTCGTCCGTCGTTTCGGTGCCCTTCGTATTGAGGACGATCGTCGGGTCTATCGGGTGCAGCGCCGGGGGATGTCCGTGCCCGTCGCCCGGCTCGAGATTCAGACTGGTCCAGTCGTCGTCCTCGCCTTCCGAGTTGTATCCGGCGTGCTTGAACTCCTCGACCTTGTACTGGACCATCTTGAGCGCCGCGCGGCGCTCCCCTTCCATTTCGACCAACGCCCTACCACTGAAGAGCAGCTGAAAGAGAAACACGAAGACGATCGAGAAGAGAACGACCGAGACGAGGGTCTCGACCACGCTGAGACCGCGCTGGTCTCCCCTTCTGAGGCGCGGAAGATCGCTCAGGAGCCGCCGCCACGACGTCTTCCGCGACCGGGGCGCCTGTCCGTGGACGGATTCCACTCCGGGATCCGTGCGTGTCGTCCGAGTAGACATGATCACCGTCCTTCCTCCGCCGCCCGTTCGAGGGTTCGGCCGCGTCAGGGTCCCCGCGCGCCGTCACCCGCCCACCCGTGCGGGCCGGATCGGGCCGGGCGCTCCTACCAACCGCTCTCTTCGAAGGCGCCGCTGCCCGGATCGCGCTGTGCGGCGGCCGCGCCGCTCATCTCCCACGTGATCGTGGCGCCGTTCGGCGCCCAGTCGCCCTCCTCGGTGGCCACGATCTTGAAGCCCGTGCCCGACACGCTCGAGAGCGCGTACGTGAAGTTGTCCGAGTGGTCGACGTCGTCCTGCGCCAGCCAGAGCGCGAACGTGCTGTTCTCGTAGGTCCTGTTCTTGAGGAAGTAGATCTTCCCCCCGGCCACGGCGGTGTTCATCACAGCCAGCGCCTCCGCCTTCTTCCCCTGCTGCACGTAGCCCATGTAGAAGGGTACGGCGATCCCGGCGAGGATCGCCGTGATCACCATGCAGATGATGAGCTCGAAGAAGGTGAACCCCGACCTACCTTTGAGTGCTCGCATGACTCCGCCCTCTCTCCGTTGCGTGGCGGCCCTGATCGGGATCGCCTTCGCCCCGGCGTGCGCGGAGAGCGACGCGCCGGGCCGCTCCTACCCCTTGATCGCCGAGCTCATGTTGAAGATCGGCAGGAAGGTCGCGATGACGACGACACCGACAATGCCTCCGATGACCACCATCATCAGGGGCTCGATGAGCGACGAGAGGCCGTTGACCGACGCCTCGACCTGCTCGTCGTAGAAGTCCGCGACCTCGGACAGCATCGTTCCCAGCGTTCCCGTCTCCTCACCGGTCGACACCATCTGAACCACGATCTCCGGGAACACCGTCGCCTCCCCGAACCCCATGGAGAGCTTCGAGCCCCGCGACACCGACTCGCAGATCTCCGTGACGGCGCGCGTGATCACCTCGTTCTGCGCGCTCCCGCTCGCAAGCTCGAGCGCTGAGAGAACGGGCACGCCGCTGTCGACGAGGATACCGAGCGTCCTCATGAACTTCGCGAGGACAAGCTTCTTCACGATGCTGCCGAAGATGGGTATCGTGATCTTCTTGGAGTCGATCAGGAACTTCCCGGACGCCGTTTTCTTGAGGGCCGAGAACCCGAACGCCAGCGCGGCCAGGAGCACGAAGATCGCCCAGAGGTACGTCGTCACGAGCTGGCTCGCCGTGATGACCGCCTGGGTCAGCGCCGGGAGCTCGGTGTCGAGGCCGTCGTACACCTTCCCCATCATGGGGACGACCTTCAGAAACAGCACGAGCCCGGCAATCGCGACGAAGGTGATGACGAAGACCGGATAGGACATCGCCGACTTCACCTTCCGCTTGATCGACTCGGTTCGTTCCAGGTAGTGCGAGAGCTGGCGCATGATCTCATCGAGGCCTCCGCTCTCCTCGCCCGACTTGATCAGGCTCACGTAGAAGCTGGAGAACACGTGAGGGTAGCGGGCGAGTGCGCGAGACAGTGTCTCGCCGCTCTCGATGTCACCCGCGACACTCGTGAGCACGCTCGAGAGTTCCTTGTGTTTCTCGTCGCGGGCGAGCGCCCGGAGCGACCGGATGAGCGGGAGCCCGGCGTGGAGCATCGTGGCGAGCTGGCGCGTCGAGATCGCGACGTTGGACGCCGGGACCTTCTTCGTCAGGAACGAGAGTCCCCCCGCGACCGCCGACCCGACCTTCTCGCCGGTCGCGGTGATCGAGAGGACGATCAGGCCCTGCGCGTGAAGCGCGTCGACCGCGGCGTCGGCGGAGTCCGCCCGAACCGTGTCCGTGGTCCTCGAGCCGCCTCTGTTCCTGGCTACGTATTCGAAGTTCGGCACAGTGGTTCCCTCCGGCCGGCTACGATTCGGACGCGATCGCGAGCACTTCCTCGACCGTCGTCGTGCCGTCGAGGACCTTTCTGACGGCGCTCTCCTTGAGCGTGACGAGCCCCTGCTCCACCGCCTTCGCCTTCAGGACGCCGGCCGAGGAGTTCTCGAGCACAAGCTGAACCAGCTCAGGCGTCACCTCGAGCAGTTCGTAGAGCCCGACGCGCCCGCGGTATCCGCGGCCCTTGCACTGCTTGCACCCCACTCCCCGCGTGAACTCGACTCCCTCGAATCTCTCCCGGCCGAGCGACTCGAGGGCCAGCTGGTCCGGCTCGTAGGACGTGCGGCAGTCCGGACAGACCCGTCGCACGAGACGCTGGGCCATGACGAGGTGGACGGCGCTCGTCACGAGGTAGGGTTCGATTCCCATGTCGATCAGACGCGTCAGCGTCGACGCGGAGTCGTTCGCGTGCACCGTGCTCAGGACGAGGTGCCCCGTGAGGGCGCTTCTGATCGCAAGCTCGGCGGTCTCGAGGTCCCGGACCTCGCCGATCATGATGATGTCCGGATCCTGACGCAGGAGGGCCCGAAGCCCCCTCGCGAACGTCATCCCGGCCTTATTGTTGATGTTGACCTGGTTGATCCGCTCGAGGTGGTACTCGACGGGGTCCTCGAGCGTCGTGATGTTGCACGCGTTCCTGTTGAGCTCGGAGAGCCCGGAGTAGAGCGTCGTCGACTTGCCCGACCCCGTGGGACCGCTGATGAGCACCATGCCGTAGGGCTTGAGGAGAGCGCTCCGGAACGCCGTGAGCGTCTCCGGGCCGAAGCCGAGCTTCGCGATGTCGCCTGCGAACGCCGACCTGTCGAGAAGCCTCAGGGCCATCTTCTCACCGTAGACGGTGGGCAGACTCGAGACCCTGACGTCGATGTCGCGGTTCTCGAACCTCGCCGTGAAGCGCCCGTCGAGCGGGATGCGACGCTCCGCGACGTCCATGTCGGAGAGGATCTTGATCCTCACCATGATGGCGTCGCGGAACCGCTTGGGCGGCGTCAACGTGTCGTAGAGCACGCCGTCGATCCGGTACCGCACGACCACGCGGTCGGTGAGCGGTTCGATGTGGATGTCGGTCGCCCGCTCCGCGATCGCCTGAGCCAGGATGAGATCGACCAGGCGGACGATCGGGGCGTCCGCGGCCTTGCTCCGAAGCTCCTGCTCGTCGATCTCGTCGTAGCGGGTGTCGGTCACGCCGAGTTCCAGCTTGGCGCCCTCGATGGCCTCCTCGAAGTGCGCGCCGGCCGTGGCGCTCTGATACGCCCGCCCGATGGCATCGTCGATGTCGACCCTGCACCCGACCTCGATCCGGAGCTCGCATCGCGTGGCGCCGCGGATGTCGTCGATCGCGAGGAGATCGAGCGGGTCCGCCATGGCCACGCTCAGGGTGCGCCCCTCCTTCGCGAACGCCACCGCGTGGTACTTCCGCGCCATCGCCTCGGGGATCGTCAGGACGTCCTCCGGATCGGCCTCGTTGATCCGGCCCAGATCGAAGACCGAGAGATCGAGCTGGCGCGCCAGGGCGCGGGCGATCTCGCGCTCCGTTGCCACCCCGGCGTTCACGAGCGCCTCGCCGAGCCTCTCGCCCGTGCTCCGCTGCCTCTCGAGCGCGGCGATGAGATCGTCCTCGCTGATCACGCCGTCCTCGAGAAGCAGCTCGCCGAATCGCTTCGTCCCGAAGGTGAGCTTGCTCGAGTCGACGATCACCTGCTCCCCATCGCTCCGAGGCTCCTGGCTTTTCATGCTCCGGTCTCCCATTCTCTCTCGCCATGCGACCCTCAAGACGGCCGCGCGCAACCCTCCGTGCCCATCTGCCACGGCGGGCCGTTCGAGGCCCACCGTCGGCGGCCTACCACCCTGAGGCCGTCGTGTCTCTCCAGTGCGTCGTCACGATGTTCCGCGTCTTCGGGAAGTACGGCGGCGCCAGGACCGCGAGCCGATCATCGTAGAAGAATTTCCGGTGGTAGCCGTTGTACGTGTCCGGCTGCCCGTTCTTGCCCTTCTTGAGCTTCGCGAGCTCTCCTGCGTCCTTCTCGATGACGCACCCGTGGACGACGACGTTGCCCGTGACCTGGTTCTCCTTGAGCTTCTCCGCCTTGAACTTGCCCTTCACGCACATGATCGCGGCGTGGATCTCCACGCCGTCGCGGTTCGCGGTGCTCGGCGCGATCTTGATGTCCTTCTTCGAGACCAGCCCCAGGAGATCGCTGCACGTGGGATTCGGGCCCTGCCCGGGCGTGGAGTCGGCGTACCGGATGTCGTCCCAGATGAAGATCTCCTTCGAGCTCCCAAAGGTCAGCTGTCCCTCGACGACGCCCTTGACCCAGACCTTGTCCTTGAACCAGACGATCCGGTTCCCGATCGACTCGATGCTCACGTCGGTCCAGTCGGTGACGGGCGCGCCCGGGGACTTCTTGTTCTTCTTCTCGAACACCTGCCTGTAGCTCAGCGTCCCCAGCGCCCCGTCGCGTCCGAACTCGACCTCGTAGACGATTTTCTCCTCGTCCTCGTTGCCTTTGCCTTTGCCTTTGCCTTTGCCTTTACCTTTGCCTTCGCCTTCGCCCGGCTGATCCGGCTTATCGAAGTAGAGCCCGTCGAGCTGGGCCAGGTTCTTGAACTGCGTCTCAATCTTACTGTCCTTCGGCAGCGGGATGTAGTCTTCCTCGAGCTTGAGACCCTTGCGGAAGTTCGGGCGCGAGCCGTGCTTGATGTCGATCCTGTCTGCCCAGCTCGTCACCCTCCCCCCAAAGTACGGATCGCCGTTGATGCGCAGCTTCTCGTTCACGTGGACCCGACCGTCCAGGACGTCCTGATTCGAGAAGTAGAGGCTGTCCGCCGAATCGTCCTCGTCCTCGTCCTCCTCCTCCTCCTCGGGGTCCTCCCCTCCTCCTCGGGGTCCTCCATCTCGCCCCACAGGTCCTTCTTCATCTTGTCGGCGAAGTAGACGAACTGCGAGAACGACCCGACGGCCATCGACGCGCGGATCTCGCGCGTCAACCCGTTCGACGTTCCCACGGAGACGATCTCGTACGTCGTGTCCCACGGATCCTGGACGCCGTGCTTCGTGGACGACGTCGTGTAGTAGCCTCTCCCCGATCTCTGATCCGAGAACTCGACCGAGCTCGGATAGATGCCCTCCGGCTGCTCCTTCATCTTCCCCTTCTTGTCCGCCTTGCCGCCGAAGTGCGCCATCTGCTCGAGGTACTCGGCGGTTCGCTCTACCCCCGCCTCCGCGGCGTAGAACGCCTGAGCCTCATCGATGCCCACCTCGACCAGTTCGCCCTCCGACGTCCCGAACGTCAGAAGGGCGACTCCCATCAGGGCCACGGCGGTCATGACCATCACGACCGCGATGAGAGAGATGCCCCGCTCGTCGCGAGGTGCCCCGCGCCCGGAGGCGCTCGCGTCGAGCACCTTGATCGCCAGCTTCGTGAGCCTCTTCATCGTGAGTCTCCTTCGCCGAAACATCCCCGCCCTCGCGGGGACGCCCCTGCCCCCAGTCTCGGTCGTTGCGTCGTTCGCGAGCGCACGTGCTGCCCGCGCCGACTGAAACAAAGCAAGTTCCATGCCACGCCCGGCACGACTGAGTGCCCGGAAAGCGCCATCCCACAGGCCCTTCCCGGGTCACGACGAGCGCTGTGCGAATCGAGTGCACACCGCCGCGTCCGAGCGTGCGAGTACGGAATCACCTGGGTGCAGAATGCATGCCGATTCGGGAGGGGGTGGTCAATCGATGACCATTGCCTCTTGACCACTGAGCGCAAAGTGAGCGACCGGCGCAGGTGCGCTGGCTGCCTTCATGTGAGGGAGTTCGGTGAGGCTTCCC
>JALGVU010000242.1 GCA_025774545.1 bacterium
TAGCCCGTGAGGATGTGCACCTCCCCGTCGTCCGAGGCCCACCCCGTTCCGACCGAGCCCCTGAACGACTGGATGATGCTTCCCCAGACGGTGAGATCTCCCCGCGGCGTGCCTACGTTCCAGTTCGAGACGCTGAACGAGTTGTCGAGTGCGACCATCGTGGCGTGGACGACGCAGTCGCTCTGGTTCGGCTCGTTGCTGGCCACGACGATGTCGGTGCCGGCGATGAGCCCGAGGAGGTCGTCGCAGTCGGGAAGGAGACCGTTCTCGTTGCTTCCGAGATAGGTCACGTCATCTACAATCTCGATCGTGCCGTTCGAGGCAAGTGTGAGCTGACCGTCCAGGACCCCCTGAACGGTTATGCCGCCGTTCACGAAGATCACACCGTTGATCGTCGAGAGGTCGACATCGATCCACCCGACGCCCGGCTTGTTGTAGCTCACGTAGCCGTACCTGGGGAGGCCGGTGTCCTCGTCAGTGCGCGCCAGCACGAAGTCGAAGTTGCCCGCGAGCGAGATTCCTCCGTCGCGGGCCATCTCCCTCATGACGAAGACGTCGCGAAGCGCCGGGTAGTCGACCCACGGACCACCGAGCGCGTAGTCCTCATCGAACGTCGGGTTGTCGTGCGGCGCGTTGTGGGCTCCCGCCGACTCGAGATGGCTGGTCGGGGATCCGTTGTAGTAGAGGAAGGCGGCGTTGTGGTTGACGTTGTTGTCGCCCGGGCCGCCGTAGGCGCTCAACACAGCGCTTCGGAACGTGGGATCGCCGAAGATGCTGATCTGGTCGTTCGTGAAGAGCGGACCATCGATGACGTCGCTGCTGCAGAACCACAGGGGGCCGCCGACGCCCGGCATGCGCTCGGAATCGGTGAAGTAGAGGAAGTCCGAGAACACCTGGGACTGGACGTCTGCCTCGAGGCGCCGTCGCTCGCCGCCGACCTGAGCCTCGCACGTGATGGTGTAGACGTGCCTCCACGACGATCCATTCCCGGAATCGGGCGAGATCCACACTTGGTAGGTGCCGTCGTCGCACTGAACCGGGTGCGCGCCGAAGGGAACGAGGAGGCCCTCTGCCTCGGGAGGCTCCTCGTGCGCCTCGATCCACGTCTCCCCCCTCGCGAGGCCCGCCTCGGCGAGATAGAGCGCCTGTGACCGTTGGACGCTGTGCGTGACGAGGTTCGCCTCGTGGGCCGCGAACTCGAAGAGACTGAGTACCAACGTGAGAAGGATGATCAAGATGAAGAGCGTCGGTGCGAGGACGGTCCCGCGCTGTGAGCGCGTGGGATCGGCAGGCGGGGCCCAGCGCCGACGGGCAACGGAGGTTGCGGGTCTCATGATCATCCCTCCCCCGAGGAGCCTGGCGCAACACAGTGGGCCTTCCGATATCTCGCAATTGCATAGAACGTACCAGATAGCGTGTATGTAACGGCGTCGATGGTCCCGCGGGACAGCCGGGGAACGCTGCCGTCCTTGCAGCCAGGCGGTGCCGCGCTGACACCAGGGCAGCTGCCGTGTTCGTGACAGAGCAGCTTCCAGCGTTCGCAGCACAACGCTATCGTCGTGACAGCGCGAGGACGCCCCACGAGCAACAGCAGCCAGTTGACGGGGCCAGCATTCCGTGGTAGCGTTCCTGCTTGCGGGCCTCGCCCAAGCGATGGTGGGTGGCGGTCCCGGTCTCTTCTCTCATAGTCTCCATCTGTACACACCCGGCATGGCGCCGCCCCGTGTGGGCTCCACGAAGCGGACCACTGCGCACGAGGAAGAGGTGCGACATGGTCTTCCCACCGATGCACAGAACCGTTCCGGTCGTGGTCTCGATCCTCGCGCTCTCCCTCGTTGGCGCGGGGTCGGCCGCAGGTGCAGGAGCGCCCGAGGAGCGCGCGGGGACCGAGCGCTTCGTCCCCGCCCGCACCGACACGACCTACAACCTCTACTTCGGGGTCTTCCATTCCCACTCGAGCTACTCGGACGGCGTCGGCACCCCGGCCGAGGCGTTCACCTTCGCTCGGGATGTCTCGGGCATCGACTTCCTTGGCGTGTCCGATCACCACAACCAGCTCGACGCCGACGAATACGCAGACGTCCTCGCGCAGGCGGACGCTTTCACGGAGGACGGCGTCTTCGTTGCCCTCGCCGCGCAGGAGTGGACCGGACACAGCCCGGAGACGGGATACGTCGACCACGCCGTGGTCCTCGAGGCCGATCACGTCTTCGAGGCGGCCGAGGACGACCTCGCCGCCTTCTACGAGGAACTGGCCGCCACCGAGTGCCTGGCGATCTTCGCCCATCCCTCGGACTACGGATTCGACAACTTCGCATACTCGACCGTGGGCGATGCCTGGGTCGGCGCCTGCGAGGTGCGGCACGACGCGCACCTCGCGAAGTACGAGGTGCTCCTCGCGAACGGGTGGCGACTCGGTACCGCCGGGGGGGAGGACACACACGACGGGACGTGGGGCGACGGCCCGAGGTGGACGGTGGCGCTCGCGCCGGCCCTGACCAAGACCGACATCCTCGACGCCGTCGCCAATCATCGTACCTACTCGACGCGCGACGGGAACCTCGAGCTCGTGTTCCGGATCGACGGCCACTGGATGGGCGATGCGTTCGCGCACGTCGGAAACCTCGCGTTCGAGATCGCGGTCAGCGACGCCGACGAAGGCGACGCGATCGATCGGATCGAGCTCCATCAGAACGGACAGCTCTTGCAGTGGACACGGCCGGGCAACGTCTCGTGCGAGTGGTACCCGGACCTCACGCCGCCAAATGGACAGAACCACTACCTCGTGAAGGTCGTCGAAACGGACGGCGACAGGGCGTGGTCCGCTCCTATCTGGATCGACTGCGAGACAGACCTTCCCGCGACGCCGCTCCTCGATCACCCCATGGACGGCGCTACGGTGAGCACGTTCACCCCGTCGTTCACCTGGCATCGCTCGGGCGGAGCGAAGTCGTACGTCCTCGAGTGCTCCTCTTCGTTCGACTTCTCGGTCGATAGGTCGATCGTGACCGTCGACGCGATCGAGGACACGACCTGCCGGCTGCCGCTCTGTCTCGATGGCGGCGAGAGCTACTTCTGGCGGATCGCGGCCGTGAACGAGGAGGGAGCGAGCGCTTTCTCCGGCGTGCGCACGTTCGAGATCGGCGAGGTACCGCTCTTCTCCCACGACACCGTCGTGGAGCTCACGTCTGACCCAATGGACGACACGTGCCCGGCGCTCGCGCAGGGCGACGAGACGACGTGGCTCGTCTGGGACTCGTCGAGGGACGGGAACTCCGAGCTCTACTACAAGACCTCGGACGACTGTGCGGAGAGCTGGTCGGACGCGATGCGTCTCACGTTCGATCCGGCATCCGACGCGCACCCGGCGGTCGTGGGGCGTTCGGGCCGCGGGGCGTGGGTCTTCTGGGAGTCTATGCGGGACGGGAACGCGGAGATCTACCACACGCAGTACGACGGCGCGACGTGGTCCGAGCCGCACAGCGCCAGCCTGGATGCGGCCGCGGACCAGGATCCCGCGGTGGCGGTCGACGGCGACGGGCTCTTGTGGCTCGTGTGGAGCTCGGATCGAGAGGGCCGCAACTTCGAAGTCTACTCAGCCACCCACGACGGCGAGACGTGGTCGCCGACCTCGCGCGTGACGTACAGCAGCGCGCGTGACGCGCAGCCCGTCGTGGTGAGCGTGAGCGGGGGAGAGACGTGGTTGATCTGGATCACGGACCGCGACGGGAACCTCGAGGTCTACACCAAGAGCCACGACGGCGTCTCGTGGGCGGATGATGTCCGACTCACGAACACGATGGGGGCCGAGACGCACCCGTCGGTGGCCCGCACCGACGACGGCCGAATCTGGCTCGCGTACATGCGCGGCGGTGCCGTCTACTATCGCGTCAACGAGGCGGGCGTCTGGACGGACGAGACGGTGCTGCCGACACAGACCTCGTTCGGCTCGGCGTCGGTCGACTGGCCGGCGGTCGCGCAGGCGTGCGACGGAAGGGTGCACATCGCGTATCAGGCCACCGACGGCGGAAGCCGCAACATCCTCCTCCAGCGGTCGAACTACCTGAGCACCGACGTGTCGGATCCGATCGATCACGCAGCGCCCGTGGTCGCGCTCGAACGTGCGTTCCCGAACCCCCTGACCGCGAGCACGAGCATCGCGTTCGAGCTTCGCGAGTCCACCGACGTGACGCTCGCGATCTACGATGTGGCGGGTCGGCTCGTTCGAACGCTCATCGAAGGACCCGCGGACGCCGGTCGCCGCGCGCTCGCGTGGGACGCGAGAGACGACGCGGGAGAGAAGGTGGCGGCGGGCGTCTACTTCGCGCGGCTCGAAGCGGGCCCCGACGCGGTGACGCGGAAGCTCGTCGTCATCCA
>JALGVU010000046.1 GCA_025774545.1 bacterium
GGCGTATGCGCCGCCCGTGCCACGCGACGAGCACCTTCTGCACGGCGGCCGGGAGGCCTCGGTAGAATCTGCGAGACGTGTAGGCCATCGGGTTCGAGGACCTCGCTGATCGAAGACGACGTTCAAGACCGGCCCCGCGACGCGCCGCCGCGGGGTCCGGGGTTCCGCACGAAAGAACGTACGAACGGACCCGTACCGAGGTCAAGAGCGATGCATGATGTGGGCCAGATTGCGCCCCGGAGGGCCTCTTCAGGGCCCATGGTGGCGTGCCGGATCGGGCCTGGCCGCGCCTGCTCCGCGGCCTTCCGCAGTGCCGTGGACCCGGTGCCGAACACGGTGCGAGGTTGACCTTCGCGCCCCCGTTATGGTATACTGACCCCACTTCCGGCAAAAGCGCATCCGCACCGACGTCTGAATCCAGTCCCAGGAGGATGCCGACGTGCGTCACCTCCGCCCGCCCGTTCTCGTGTCCGCCATCATCCTCGCGTCCCTTTGCCCGGTGACCGCGCGAGCGGACGTCCCGAGCTACGTCGAGGACTTCACGACGAGGGCGCATTGCGACACGCTCCTCACGACCGCGCGGTGGGACACACTCGTCGGTGAGATCGGGCTCTTCCCGTACAACTTCACCGTCGTCTCTGCCTTCGGCACTTCGGGAACGGCAGCGGACGTTGCCATCGCCGGCAACCGCGTCTACGTCGCGAACGGCGGAGCCGGGCTTCTGGTGATCGACGTCTCGGATCCAGCCGGCCCGACTCTCGCCGGAAGCCTCGACACGCCCGGGACCGCGGAGAGCGTGGCGGTCGCGGGGAATCACGCCTGCGTGGCCGACGGCACATCGGGACTCCTCGTCATCGACGTCACCGACCCGTCGAACCCCGCGCTTGCGGGGAGCACCGACACACCCGGCGCAGCTTCCGACGTCGCCATCGCGGGGAACCACGCCTTCGTGGCCGATGGCGCTGCCGGACTCCAGGTCGTCGACATCAGCGACCCGACGAACCCCACGATCGCGGGCGCGTGCGACACGCCGGGTGACGCGCACGCCGTGGTGATCTGTGGCAACTACGCCTACGTGGCCGACGGCAATGCGGGGCTCAGGGTGATCGACGTGACCGATCCGACGAACCCGTTCCCCGCCGGGAGCTTCAGCACGTCGCAAGGGGCCGTCGGCCTTGCCGTCTCCGGCGACCGCGCCTTCGTCGCCATCGGCACCGGAGGCGTCTCGGTGATCGATGTCAGCGATCCGACGGACCCGGTGCTCATGGGCGGTTTCGGGACGCCGGGCTCAGCGCAAGGCATCACCATCGTCGGAGACTATGCGTACATCGCCGATGACGATGGCGGGCTTCAGGTGCTCGACGTACGAAACGTCACGACCCACCAGACAATCGGGAGCTGCGACACCGGAGGCGAGGCCCTCGGTGTGGTCGTTGCGGGCGAGCACGCCTTCGTGGCCGACGGATCCGGCGGCATGGTCGTGGTGGACGTCCGGGATCGCGTCGATCCTGTCCGCGTCGGGTCCTACGGTTCGCCGCCGAGCCTCGGAGTCTTCGTCGACGTCGCCATCGACGGCAACCGCGCCTATGTGGCCGAGCCGCCGTTCCGTGTCATCGACATCACCGACCCCACGAACCCGGTCCTCCTCGGCAGCAACGACGATGTGAGCGCCAGGGCCATCGCCATCGACGGGAACCATGCGTTCGTCGCTACGTCAGACGGACTCGCGGTGATCAACGTCGCCGATCCCACTGACCCCTACGTCGTGGGGAGTTGCGACACGCTCAGCGTCGGATACGCAGTCGCCGTCTCGGGAGACCACGCGTTCGTTGCCGCTGCAGGCGAAGGCCTCTACGTGTTCGACATCACGGATCCGGCGGCCCCCTCGCTCATCGCGACGCTCACGACCGCCGGCGGCGCCTACGACCTCGTTGTCGACGGCGACCACGTCTTCGTCGCTGAGACAAGTACGGGATTCTCGGTGATCGACGTCAGTGATCCGGGGGACCCGGTGCTCGTGACGACCATCAACACCCCCGGGTCGGCTGTCGGACTGGCACTCGCGGGCGACCGGATCTACGTGGCGAACTCATCGAACGGGCTCGTCGTGATCGACGTGTCGGTTCCCGGCAGCCCCGTGATCGTCGGAAGCTGCGAGGTCGGCTACACCGCCAGAGACGTGGCTGTCGACGGCGACTACGCGTATGTCGTGGATCTCGCGGGATACGGCGCGTCGCTCTACGTCGTGGACGTGAGCGATCCGACGAATCCGACGGTACTCGCCGAGAGCGCCGAGCTTCCGATCGAGGGGCAGGCCGTGGGGGTCAGCGGCGACTATGCTTATGTCGTCGGCGATCCTCAGGATCTGTTCTACGACGACCCCTTCCACGTCATGTGCGTCCTGCAAGGCCTCGTCGAGCGCGACGACGACACGGCCCGGTCGCTCGACATCGAGCCCGAGGGTCACGACGTCGCCGCCGTGCGGCTGGCGTCGACGCAGGTCGACTCTATTCGGTGGCAGGTCTCGGGTGACGGAGGCCTCACCTGGGGACACATTCTCCCGGACGCGACGTGGCACGAGCTCCCGGCGCCAGGAAGCGAGCTTCTCTGGCGATCGACGCACGACTACGCCGGAGAGGGCGCGAATCCGGTGTGCTCGCACCTCCAGATCGACTGGCTCACGAGCTTTCCGGCCATCGACTCGATCGTCGACGTGCCGAACGATCAGGGAGGTCAGGTGAGCATGTCGTGGACGAGGAGCGGCTACGACTCGCCCGGCAGCGAGAACCGCATCATGGAGTACGCGGTCTACAGGAGGATCGAGGACGCGGCACGCGGTGCTCGCCCTGGACGGAACCACGAGCGTCCCGTCGGCGACGGCCGGATCGGCGTGCCCGATGCACCGACCGAGCCTCCGTCGTCGCTTCCCGCCGGGGACTGGGCCTTCGTGATGACGGTGCCGGCGTTCACTGAAGACGAGTACGCCGTCGTTGCACCGACGTTCGTCGACTCAAGTGCCACGGCGGGGATGCACTACTCGACCTTCTTCGTGCGTGCTCTCACAGAGACGCCGGGAATCCACTACGACTGCCCGCCCGACAGTGGCTACTCGGTCGACAACCTGTCGCCCGGGGCGCCCGATGGCTTCGCCCTGGACTACGGAGCATCCGTGAACTCGCTCTCGTGGAGCGAGTGTCCGGAGCAGGACTTCGACCACTTCCGGATCTACCGGAGCACCAATCCAGACTTCGTTCCCGGCGACGACACCCTGGTTCACGTGACCGGCGGCACCAGCTGGGACGATGAGGTCGACGAGGGATGGCAGTACCACTACCGGATCACGGCGTCCGACCTGTCGGGCAACGAGAGCGATCCGACGTCTCCGGAGACCGTCACGGGCGCCGACTCGCCTGTCCTGCCGGCGTCGTTTACACTCCATCAGAACACCCCGAACCCGTTCGCCTCCGGCACCGCGATCCGCTACGACGTCCCGGCCGGCGGAGGCGACGTCAGGCTCGAGATATTCGACGTCTCCGGGAGGCTCGTGCGGGTCCTTCATAACGGGCCGGTCGAAGCAGGCCGCAGGGATGCGCGCTGGGACGGGAGGGACGATACGGGGACTCGCGTTGCCGCGGGTGTGTACTACTGCCGAATCAGTGCATTGGGCTACCGCGAGGCGCTGAAGATGGTGGTTCTGAGATAGGAGAAGGATCGATGGGGACGAGGTCCGCGAGCGCGATCGGCATCACGGGCGCACTTCTGGCGCTCCTCCTCCCGGTCACTGCCGGCGGGGGCGTCCATCGCTACGTCGAGGACTTCACCACGCAGACGTACTGCGACACCGATCTCACGACGGCCCGCTGGGACACAGTGGCCGGGGAGATCGGCCTCTTCCCCTTCGGCTTCCCCGAGGTCGGGACCCTCGCGGGCGTGGCTCCCCTCGCGGACCTGGCAATTGCCGGCGACCACCTGTACGGCGTGAACGAGAACGGCGAGCTCGTCGCGGTCGACATCTCGGACCCGGCCAACCCGGAACTCGTCGCGGAGGCGGGCATCGGCGGCGAGAGCTTCGGTGTAGCGATCTCGGGGAACTACGCGTTCGTCTCCGGCGTGTACTCGGCCGTCGAGCCCGCGGGGCTCGGGATCATCGACGT
The DNA here is from genome assembly GCA_025774545.1 of bacterium. GTDB lineage: Bacteria > Joyebacterota > Joyebacteria > Joyebacterales > Joyebacteraceae > JALGVU01. The sequence goes on from JALGVU010000046.1 coordinate 4,155, forward strand.
CACGGACCCGGCGAACCCCCTCCCCACCGGGGTCTGTGAGTTCTCGGGAGATCCCGGCGGAGTCGCCGTCGACGGCGACCACGCGTTCGTCGCCGCGGGCGGCGCAGGGCTCCACGTGATCGACGTGAGCGCCCCTTCGGATCCATCGCCGGTGGGCTACGTCGACACTCCCGGGATGGCCCGGGACGTGGTCGTCACGGGCAACCTCGCCTACGTCGCCGACGATCTCGCGGGTCTCCAGATCGTCGACGTCAGCGATCCGAGCGCCCCTTTCCTCCTGGGAGCCTGCGACACACCCGGTCAGGCCGGTGGTGTGGCGGTCGATGGGGATCACGTCTATGTTGCCGACGGAAGCGCCGGGCTCACCGTGATCGACGTGAGCGACCCAACGAACCCTGTGCCGGTCGGGAGCCTCGATACGCCAGGCGACGCCGCGGGTGTGGCCTTGGCCGGAAGGCGCGTGTACCTCGCCAGCGGTTCCTCCGGACTCCAGATCATCGACGTCGGCGAGCCCGAGAACCCCTCGCAGGTCGGAAGCCGCAACACCGCCGGCGAAGCACTGGGGGTGGCCGTCGCCGGCGAGCACGCCTTCGTCGCGGACGGCGCCGCGGGACTCGCGGTCGTCGACATCTCCGACAACATCCCACCGGTCGTCATCGGGGAGTGGGGAACGGAGGACCCCTACGGCCACCGGGGTGACATGGTTGTTGCCGACGGACGCGCCTACATCATCGGTACGAATCTCGACGTCGTTGACCTGACCGATCCGATGCATCCAGCCCTCCTCGGAACCGTGGATGTACCAGGCTTTGGGATCGCCCTCGCGGGCGACCACGCCTACGTCGCAACCTCGTGGCCGTGGGTCGGCTACGATCTCGCGGTCATCGACATCAGCGATCCCGCGGACCCCCAGATCGTCGTGGACGGCGGCTCGTCTCAACCCTACGGCGGCATCGACGTCGCGGGAGACCGCGCGTACATCGCGGCGCTCGACGAGGGCGTTCTCGTCTTCGACATCACGGATCCTACGAGTCCCGCGCTCGTCGGGAGCTGTGCGGTCGCCTACGCGGCCATCGACATCGCCGTCGACGGGGATTACGCATACGTCGCGGACGGGAACGCCGGCCTCTCGGTCATCGACGTCAGCGATGCTGCGGCCCCGACGGTCGTGGCGACCCACGACACGCCCGGGTCGGCGGCGGAGTTGGCTGTTGCTGGGAACCGCGTGTACGTGGCCGACGGGTCCGCCGGCCTCGTCGTGTTCGACGTGACCGTTCCCCAGAACCCCTCGATCCTGGGAACCTGCGACGTCGGCTACAGCGTCGGGAGCGTGGCCGTCGATGGAGACATCGCGTACGTCCTGGAGCACAACCCGTCCTCGTCCGCCCTCTACGTCGTCGACATCAGCGACCCGGCGAACCCGTTTGTCCTCGCCGGAACCGACCACCTTCCCGTCGAGGGCACCGCCCTGGCGCTCGGCGGCGATTGCGCCTACACGGTCGGCTTTCCCCTCAACGCGTACGCGGATCCCGCCTTCCACGTCGTCTGGGTTCGACAGGGCGACGTGATGACCGAGGGCAACGACGGACGCTCCCTGAACCTCGAGCCTTCGGACTACGAGGCCGCGTTCGCACGGATCACGACGGCGCAGGCCGACTCCATCCGCTGGGAGCTCTCCCCCGACGGCGCCGCCTGGACGGAGATCTCCCCGACGGGCACCTGGCACGAGTTCCCGTCGCCGGGCCCGGCGCTCTTCTGGCGCTCGCACCACACCTTCTTCCCGGAGGGAGACAACCCGGCGTGCACCGATCTCGAGATCGAGTGGGTGCGGACGGCGCCGTGGATCGAATCGATCGCTGACGTTCCCGGTGATCAGGGCCGCCAGGTGAGCCTCGTATGGACGAAGTGCGGCTGCGACTACGTCGGTAGCGCGAACCCGATCGTCCAGTACGCGATCTACCGCAGGATCGACGATCTGCCGGGATCGGCTCGACGGGGTCTCGAGATCGCGGCGGCGGGAGACGGCAACTCGCGTGAAGCCACAGCCGCAGACGGCGAGACGCCCGGAATCGCCGACGGCCCGGAGGCCCCCACTCTGTGGCCGCCGGGCGACTGGCACTTCGTCACGACGGTGCCGGCTGCCGACGATGCAGAGTACGCGGCGGTCGTGCCGACGCTCGCGGACTCGACGACCGAAAACGGCGTGCACCACTCGACGTTCTTCATCCGCGCCATGACGGCCGTACCCACCGTCTACTTCGACTCCCCACCCGACAGCGGCTGCTCGGTCGACAATCTCGCGCCGGAGCCGCCGTCGGGGTTCGCCGTCGAGTACGAGGCGAACGAGAACCAGCTCTCCTGGGAGGAGTCGGGGGACGAGGACTTCGATCGGTTCCGCGTCTACCGATCTACCGATCCCGAGTTCGTTCCGGGCCCCGAGCATCTCGTCCACACGACGACGGCACTCGACTGGGTCGATGAGGTTGAGCACGGTTGGCAGTATGTCTACAGGATCACGGCCACCGATTTCGCAGGCAACGAGAGCGACCCCGCCGCGCCCGAGGCGGTGACCGAGCTGCCCGAGTCCCCGGAGCCCGTTCGCTTCGCGCTCCATCAGAACGCCCCGAACCCGCTCGTTGACGGAACGGTCATCCGATACGATCTCCCCGCGCCGGGTGCCGACGTCACGCTCGTGATCTTCGACGTCGCCGGGAGACGCGTCCGGATGCTGGTGAGCGGCTGGGAAGCGGGAGGGCGCAGAGAGGTGGCGTGGGATCGCAGGGACGAGCGCGGGGCGCCGGTCGCCTCGGGCGTGTACTACTGCCGGCTCCTGGCGCCGGGATTCGAGGGCACGAGGAAGATGATCGTCGTGAAGTAGGAGGCTCCGTGAGGCGGCATCGCCGATCGATCGCACGCATTCTGCCCCCGCTCGTGGCAGCGCTTCTCTGCCTGCCCTGGACGGCGGACGCCGGTCTCTACCTCGAGGACTTCACGAGCAGGACCTTCTGCGACACTGTCGCGACGACCGCCCGCTGGGACACGCTCGCGGGAGAGATCAGTCTCCACACGTTGCCCAGCCTCGCTGCGACCATCGACACGCCGGGCGACGCCGCTGCCGTCGCGGTCTCGGGAAACTACGCCTACGTCGCGGACGGCGGCTCCGGACTCCAGGTGCTCGACATCACCGACCCGGCGAACCCGACGCTCGCCGGAGGCTGGGACACGCCCGGGACAGCTCGGGACGTGGTCGTCGAAGACAACCACGCGTTCGTGGTCGATGCGGACCAGGGCCTCCGGGTGCTCGACGTGAGCGACCCGGCGAATCCCGCGCCTGCAGGATGGTACGACACCGACGACGCGTGGGCCGTTGCCGTCGAGGGCGACTTCGCGTACATAGCCGATGATCTCATGTTCCTCGTCGTCGATGTCAGCGATCCGACGGACCCCGCGTCGACGCCGATGGCGAACCTCCCCATTCCTGGGGGGCGCGGCGTCGCGGTCGCCGGGAACTACGCGTATGTCGTGACGGCGTCGGCACCCGGGTTCCGCGTGATCGATATCACGGACCCAATGTCGCCCGTCGCCGCTGCGAGCCTCGACGCGCTCCCCTCTCCTTCCGGCCTCGCGGTCGACGGCGACGTCGCGTTCGTCGCGGACGAAACGCTCGGTCTCGTCGCTGTCGATATCAGCGACCCCACTGCGCCCCTCGCTGGCGGAAGCGCGGTCGTACCCGGCGGCGCCGCGTCGGTGGTGGTCGACGGGGATCTCGCGTACGTCACCGATCGTTCGGGCGGCCTCGCGGTCGTCGATATCGTCGATCCTCTCGCCCCGGAGATCTTGCGGACCGCGGCCCTGCCGGGGACTCCTGCCGGAGTCGCGATTGCCGGGGACCACGCCTATGCGACCTGTGGCGCCACGGGCGTCGCAATCTTGCAGCGACGCGAGGACGTGTACCCCCTTCTCGAGGGAAGCCGCAACACACAGGACAACGCGAGGGACGTTGCCGTCTACGGGAACACCGCCTTCGTCGCCGACCTCGAGTCGGGCCTCGCTATCATCGACATCAGCGATCCCTCGAGTCTCGGCTACCCCTCCTACGTCGACACGCCCAACAAGGCCATGGCGGTCGCCGTGGCGGGCGACCACGCCTTCGTCGTCGATCGCGAGTACGGTCTCCACGTGATCGACGTTCCCGACAGGGCTATCGTCGGGAGCTGCAGCCTCTTCACCATAAACCGGGCGGTGGCCGTCGACGGCGACTACGCCTTCGTCGCCTGCGGCGATGACGGCCTCGCGGTGGTGGACGTGCGCGACCCCACGGACCCGACGCTCGCCACGACCGTCGCGACGCCCTCGGATGCGTTTCACGTGGCTATCTCCGGGAACCTCGCGTACGTTGCGTGCGGCGGCCAGGGGCTTCAGATCTTCAACATCAGCGATCCGACGACCCCTCTCCTCATCGGGGGATGTCCGGAAGCCTATTTCGCCCAGGACGTCGCGGTCGACGGGGACTATGCGTACGTAGCAGGTGGGTCAGAAGAGCTCATCATCGTGGTGGACGTGAGCGATCCGACGAACCCGACGCGCATCGCTGATGGCGACGGGGCCGATCAGGCAGACAATATCTGGGTCTCGGGGGACCGCGCCTACACTACGGACTGGGCTGACGAGCGGCTCCACATCTACGACGTGAGCGTGCCGTGGAATCCGACGCACATTGGATCCTACCGCACGTCCCACTACGCCCTCGGTCTCGCGGTCGCCGGGGATCTCGCCTTCGTCGCGGTCGCTTATGACGGGCTCCAGGTGATCCGGGTGGCCCAGAGCACTGCGGTGACCGCGCTCGACACCGCGCAGTCGCTCGACGTCGAGCCCGTCGGCGAGGACATCGCGTTCGCGTCGCTCGCCGCCACGACGACCGACTCGCTCCGGTGGGAACTCTCGGCCGACGGCGGCGCGCACTGGACGGAGGTGCCCTCCGACGCGACGTGGACTGAGCTTCCCTTCCCCGGCAGCGAGTTCCTGTGGCGGTCGACCCTCGTGTACGAGGTCGGCGGCGGGATTCCGACGTGCATCGACCTTCGCATCGAGTGGTGGAACGAGGAATTCCCCGCGATCGACTCGATCGTCGACATCGGGAACGACCAGGGCGGCCAGGTGAGCCTCAGCTGGTGGAGGTCGAGGTTCGACGCGGTCGGCAGCGACATGCCGATCTTCGAGTACGCCGTCTACCGGCGGATCGACGGCGCGCTCGGCGCGCCCGCCGCCTCCACGTCCGCGGACGGTCGGTCGGAACGCACGAGCGCGAAGAGGACGCTTTCCTCTCCCGAGGCGTCCGCGCCACTCACGCCGCCCGGCGACTGGCACTTCGTCACGACCGTCCCCGCGTGTGGGGAGGAACACTACGCCACCGTCGCACCGACGCTCGTCGACTCGACGGTCGCCAACGGCATGCACTGGTCGGTCTTCTTCGTGAGCGCCCTCACGGCGACGCCCGGCGTCTACTTCGACTCCGTGCCCGACAGCGGATACTCCGTGGACAACCTGAGCCCCGAGATGCCGGGGGACTTCGCCGTCGAATACGGCAGCGGCGAGAATCATCTGGCGTGGTCGGAGTGCGAGGCCGTGGACTTCGAGTGCTTCCGCGTCTACCGCGGCACGGACCCGAACTTCGCGCCCCTCCCCGACAATCTGATTCACTCGACAGGGGACGTGACGTGGACCGACGAGGTCGAGCACGGCTGGCAGTACCACTACCGGATCACGGCTGTCGACGTGTCGGGCAACGAGAGCGATCCGGCGGCTCCCGGGAGCGTGACCGGCGTCGACACGCCCACGACGCCGAACAGGTTCGCGCTCCACCAGAACGCGCCGAACCCCTTCGCGCCGGGAACGACGATCCGCTACGACGTCCCTCTAGAGGGCGGTCACGTCAGGATCGAGATCTTCGATGTCGCCGGGCGCCTCGTGCGCGTGCTCGTTGAGCGGACCGAGCCTCCAGGACGGAAGCAGACGACGTGGGACGGAACCGACGAGCGAGGGGTGCGCGTCGCCGCGGGGATCTACTACTACCGACTGTCGGCGCCTGGGCACAGCGAGGCGCGCCGAATGATGGTGCTGAGGTAGCGGGAGGACGTTGTGGAGAAGCAGCATCTCAGAACATGCGGCGTGCTGCTGGCGCTCCTCGTGATGTTCGCGAGCGTACCTTGCCCCGCGGTCGTCCGCCAGTACGTCGAGGACTTCACCACGACGACGTATCGCGACACCGCCAACACGACGGCGCGCTGGGACACACTCGCCGGCGAGATCGGCCTCTTCCCGTTCGAACTCACGACGGTCGGAAGCGCGCCGGGCGTCCTGGGATCCAATGATATCGCGCTCGATGGCGATCTCGCCTTCCTGACCGACTCCATCGGCGCGCTCTTCGTGATCGACATCTCGGACCCCACGAATCCGGCCTCGCTGGCCATGCACATGACCGGCGGCGCCAGCAACGGAGTTGCGGTCGCTGGGAACACCGTCTACGTTGGCGCGGGAGGCACGCTCCAGGTCATCGACGTTGCTGATCCTGAAGCCCCGGCTTCCGTGGGCAGCTGCAGCCTCCCTGGAGGTGGCCGCGATGTCGTCACCGCGGGCAACCTCGCGTTCGTGGCTGCCGGCTCGGGCGGCCTCGCGCTCGTCGACGTGAGCGATCCGGCGAATCCGTTCGTGCTTGCCGCCGTGGACACGGTTGGCGAAGCATGGGGCGTCGCCGTTGCCGGAGACCTCGCCTACGTCGCCGCCGATGCCGCCGGCCTCCTCTTGATCGATGTCACGGACCCCCTGGCCCCGTCTCTCGTGGGCGTGTGCGACACGCCCGGGAGCGCTCGGGGTGTCGCCGTAGCGTGCGACGTCTGCTACGTCGCGGACGGAGCGGCCGGCCTTCAGATGATCGACGTCGGCGATCCCGCGAACCCGTTGATCGTGGGAGCGCAGGCGGTCGACGGGCTCGCCAGTGATATCGTGATCGATGGCGATCGCGCGTACGTCGCGAGCGGCACCGCAGGCCTCTGCGTCGTCGACATCACGGACCCGACGGGTCCGGAGCTCCTTCTCTCCCAGGCCACTGCCGGTCAGGCCTTCGGTCTTGCTCTCGCCGGCGAACACGCTTTCATCGCCGCTGGGTTTGGGGGTCTTCAGGTCATCGACGTGAGGGACTTCCTCACCCGCCCAGATGCCGCTGGAGGATGCGGTTCTGGCGGCAACCCAAGGGGCATCGCGATCGACGGGGATCTCGTGTGCTTCACCCACTCCTACAGCTCCCAGCTGAGCGTGGCAGACATCTCTAGCCCGAGAGAGCCGGTCATCCTTGGAACAGCCGTACCGGTGAATTCCCCGTACGACATTGCGGTCGCTGGAGACCTGGCCTACGTGGCGGCGTGGATCTCCGGCCTTCAGGTCTTCGACCTGTCCGACCCGACGAATCCGACCGCGGTCGGACTCTGCGACACGCTGGGAAACCCCCGCGCCGTGGTTGTTGATGGCGACTACGCGTTCATTGCGGGCAGCCCCGGCTTCTACGTGGCGGACGTGTCCGACCCGGCTGCCCCCGCGCGCATCGGATGGTGCGACACGCCCGGATACGCGATCGGCGTTGCGGCCACAGGTGATCTCGCGTTCGTCGCCGACGGAACTGCCGGACTCAGTATCATCGACGTGTCCGACCCGGCGAATCCGAGCGTCGTGGGGACCTGCGACACGCCTGGGTATGCCGAGATGGTTGCCGTCTCCGGCAACTACGCGTTCGTCGCCGACGAGGGTTCCGGGTACCTCCGGGTGATCGACGTCGGTGATCCAACGGCCCCAGCCATCGTCGCGGAGGTGTACGTGACCGGGCACGTGACCGACGTGGCGATCACGGGCGACCTCGCGTACGTCGCGTGCAGGAGCATCGCAGGCTACAGTGGGGCCATCTACCCCGTCGACATCAGCGATCCGACGGATCCGCAGCGCCTCTTGGGAGGGTTCATCGATGGACACGCCGGAGCCATCGCCATCGCGGGCGACTTCGCCTACGTCGCCGCCAGCTACTCCGGTCTGCACGTGGCTTGGATCTCCCAGGCTGAGTTTCTCATCGACGCGAACCTCGGACAGTCCCTTCCCTTCGAGAACGCGGAGCACGAGGTCGCGTTCGCCAGGCTCACCTTCTCACAGGTCGACTCGATCAGGTGGGAGGTCTCGCTCAACGGGGGCGAGAACTGGCAGTATCTGCGCCCCGACTACGGGTGGGTCAAGCCCCCTCATCGCGGGACTGATCTTATGTGGCGGACGGCACACTACTACCGTGGGGAGGGCCGGAATCCGGCGTGTACCGACCTGGCGATCGAGTGGGCCTACGAGATCCCGACGGTCGAGGCGATCGTCGATCTCCCGGACGATCAGGGCCGGCAGGTGAGCCTCACGTGGACCAGGAGCGGATACGACTACATCGGCAGCTCGGACCCGATCACGTTCTACGCCGTCTTTCGGAGGATCGACGATCTCCGCGGGCATCCCGAGACCACGGGCCGGCAAGACGACGGCCGCGAGCTCGAATCGCCCCGCGGCGTTCCGGAAGACCCCACGCGCTATCCCCCGGGCGACTGGCACTACGTCCTCTCCGTGCCGGCGCGCTGCGACAACGAGTACTCGGTGATGGCGCCGACGCTCGTCGACTGGGACGTCGAGACCGGTACCGGCTACTCGGTGTTCTTCGTGCGCGCCGCGACGGACGATCCGAGCGTGTTCTTCGATTCCCCGCCCGACAGTGGTTTCTCGATGGACAATCTCGCCCCTGCGCCCCCCTCGGGATTCACTCTCGACTACGGCCCGGACGGGAACCACCTTGCGTGGGAGCCGAACGAGGAAGAGGACCTCGACCACTACAGGGTCTACAGGAGCACCGACCCCGACTTCGTCCCCTCGCCGGAGAGCCTCGCCCACGCGACGACCGACACCGAGTGGATCGACGACGACCCGATGGCGGGGCAGTACCACTACCTCATCACGGCAGTCGACTTCGCCGGAAACGAGAGCGCTCCGTCCCCTCCGGAGACGGTGACGGACGTCGACGGGCCGACGGCTCCGCGGGCGTTCGCGCTCTACCAGAACGTCCCGAACCCGTTCAGCCCGACGACGTCGATTCGCTACGACGTCCCCGCCCAGGGCGGTCACGTGACGATTCGCCTGTTCGATGTCGCTGGGAGGCTCGTGCGCACGCTCGTCGATGGGCCGGAGATGCCGGGCCGGAAGGAAGTACGCTGGGACGGCCGCGACGAGCGAGGCGCGTCCGTCGCGTCTGGTGTGTACTACTGCAGGCTCGAGGCCGCTGGATTCGAGACGACGCGAAAGATGACGCTCTTACGCTAGAAGGACGCCGGCCGAAGCCGGTGCCCTCCGAACGGCGTCCGAACCGGGAATCGGGCGGCAGTGCGCCGTTCCCGCCGTCGCCTCCCCGGCTCGGATCACTCCACCAGCCGCTCCACGTCGAGTCTCTCGCTGAGGTCTTCGCACCACGGGTCGTCCCCCGCCTCATCGAAGTGGCGAAAACGCATCAGGATCTCGTCGCCCACGATCCGCACGGAATCCACGCACATGCTGATGCAGAGCGGCTCGCACCGTGGAGATGCACCAGGAGGTCCCGCTCCATGTCGTAGACCACGGGGGCGTAGAAGCACTCGGGCTCGTCGGTCTCGTTGAGCGGGAGGACAAACGCATACCAGGCGTTGGTTCCCCCCGCGGCCTGCAGGATGAGAACGTGCTCGTTCTCCGCAGCCAGCCACGGGTAGTGGCCCCGTCCGTGCGGGCCGCGTGCACCGAACTCGCGCGTGAACTCGGACGTGCCCCACCCGATCACGTACTGACCGCCCGAGGTCGCACGAAACGTCACGTGCGCGCCCTCCTCGGTCACGAAGTCCTCCGGCATCCAGAAGTACAACGGGTCGACGTCGGGCTGGCTCCGCCGGTCGCTCGTGGTCGTTACGGAGGACCCCTCCCCATACCGCACGACCGCGACCGCGGTCGGGTGGGTGCTGTCCCCTTCCGAACCGCTGTTCGCAACAAGGAGAGCTGCGAGTACAAGCGGCCACGCGATCATGATCCCGTTCCTTTTCGATTCTTCTGCTCGCCCCCGCAGGGCGACGAACCCAGGCGGGCTCACCCGCGCTTTCAGATCCGCGCGGGCGCCCCGACACACCGCGTCCCGCTAGTCGACGAAGGCAACCGACCCGATCTGCGGCTCGCCGTTGATGTAGACGCGGTGCCATCCGTCGAGACGGACGGTCGCATGATCGGGATGGCGCACGCGCCCACGCACATAAACCACCGGGTTGCCCGTGCGGTACTCGACACGGGCGCGCGCGAACTTCCGGCTCTCTCCACGCTTCTTCTTATACTCCTCATTGGTGTACGCGCGGCCCCCGACGATGTAGAGAAGCTGCCCGCCCTCACGGTAGAGCTCCTCGCAGACGTGCGGCTTGCGGCTGTTCCAGCGGCGGAGCACTTCGTCGCGGTGAATGAGCGCCTCCGGAAACTCGCGATCGACAGGAACGAAGAACCACTCGCCCTGACGAACGAAGAGGGGGTTCCTCCTGTTGTTCGTCGCCGAGTAGCGAAGGAGTCGCGCCTCCTCCCACACCTCGGCCGGCATGAGGGCCTGCTTTGCCTCCCGCACGGTGCTCACGCGCTTCGGGACAGCGGCGACGAACCAGTCACGCTCGTCGTGACCGCAGAGGAAGCGGTCACCACCACGGCTGTAGAGAAGAAGATGACGCTCCTTGGGGCAGACCTGGAGAACGACGATCTCAGGCGCTCGCGATCCGACCTCGATGTCGAAATAGCGACCACGACGGTCCGAGAGGACGTCGATCCTCAGGAAGGCGGACGCGAAACTGCTCCCGGGGCGTCCTCCGAACAGACGCACCTTGGCGCGCGCTCCGATGGCCTCGAAATGGCGACGGATGCTCTCATCGTTCTGCATGCCTCACCTCCGTTCTGGTCCGATAGCAGCCCTGGAGGGCCGCATCGGACAGCCGGTCTCTGCTCGAATGCAGAGATCAACGAACCGGGTGACGCCGTCGGACGGCTCGTCACCCGCTGCGGGAGGTATCAGCTCCAGCTAGTCCCGGCGGTGCCATACGCCGGGGGCCGGAGGCTCACCCCGCTGATCGTTGCAAGTGAGACATATTGAGGACACCTTCGGGGTTGAGGTGACAGGAACGAGAACGAGGGCAACGCTAGCGTGCGACGTTCCGCGCGTCAAGTCCTTTGTCGCGAGTGCGGGCTTCCGGCGGATCCGATGAGCACGGTGGAGCTCGAGCATCAGTGAGTGAGCCGTCATTCACCCAAGCGAGGTCGCGCTTCATGAGAGGAGCCGGGGACGCTCACGAATCCCTGGCCACGTGCCGGGGCTCTCGCTAGACTGTCTCGAGGAGACGACACGAGCATCGCGAGGTCGAGCATGGTCACACGTCCGGGAAGAAGCGTCCTCGAGCAGATCAGGGAAGCGGCTCGCCGTGCGCCCCTGACGATCGTGCTGCCAGAGGGCAGCGACGGCAGGATCGTCGAAGCCGGGGTCCGCGCCGCCGACCTCGGGCTCGCGAGGGTCATCGTACTCGGGGGAACCGACAAGATCGCCGAGACCGCTCGCGCGCGAGGCGTCGACACGTCGGGCATCGAGATCGTCGATCCGGCGACCTCGGACCTCCTGCCCGAGATGGCGCGCCTGAGCCGGGAACTCGGGTCGCACGAGGGAGGCGTCACGCTCGAGGAGGCGACGGAGCGCGTCCGAGATCCCGTTCTGTTCGGGGTCTTCCTCGTGAGCAACGGTCTCGCGGACGGCTGCGTCTGCGGGGCGGCCACGCCGACCGGAGATCTCCTCAAGGCCGCCTTCCACACGATCGGCGTCGCGCCGGGCGCGAGCACGGTGTCGGGCGCGTTCCTCATGGTGATGCCGGAGGCGGCCGGCGCAGAGGGCGCTGGCGCGGCCGCATCCGACGCCCCCGAGCGCGTCCTCCTCTTCGCCGACTGCGCGGTCATGCCGCACCCCGGACCGAGGCAGCTCGCCGACATCGCGATCGCGACAGCAGAGACGCGGCGCTGGCTCGTCGGAGACGAACCGGCCGTGGCGATGCTCTCGTTTTCGACGAAGGGGAGCGCGGACGACAAGGACGTGAGGCGGATCGTGAAGGCGACGAAGCGCGTGCGGGAGGGCGCGCCGGAGCTCTGCATCGACGGCGAGCTTCAGGTCGACGCCGCGCTCGTCCCGTCGATCGCGGCCAGGAAGGCCGGCCAGAGCGACGTCGCCGGACGCGCGAACGTCCTCATCTTCCCCGACCTCGACGCGGGGAACATCTCCTACAAGCTCGTCGAGCGACTCTGCAACGCCCGGGCAATCGGGCCGATCGTCCAGGGACTCGCCAAGCCAGTGAACGACCTCTCACGCGGTGCGAGCGTCGAGGACATCGTCGACCTCGTCGCCGTCACCGTCGTGCAGGCGCACAGTCAGGAGTAGGTGCGTGCGAAGGCGGGAACTCCCTAGAAGTAGAGGGACGCCCCGATGAAGGGACCCTGGAGGCTCGCGTCTCCGACATTGAACCAGCGGTACCCGATGGAGGCGGAGACGAACCGGAGGCCGTAACCCGCACTCAGTGTGTGGTCGCGCACCGAGTTGCCGTTGATCGTCGACCAGGCGGGCCTGTACTCGACGCCGATGCCCCACGGTGTTCGGACCTGGACGGGCAGGGTGAAGGAGAACGCGGAGTACTCCCTGTTCCCCTTGAGGGTCATGGAACCGAACCCCATGTCCACCTCGACGAACTGGCTGAACGACATGCGATAGAGCACGTGCCACTGGGAGACGTCCATGCTGTCGTCGGGGCGGTCCTCATCGTAGCGCGTGTGTCGGTACTGGAGGCCGATCGGTCCCCACCCGACCTCGATCCTGCCGTCGATCGCCTGGACGCTCGAAGAGGTGTCCTGGTAGAAGGCGTCGAGGCGCAGATAGGGAATGACCGGCTCGCCGGTGCTCTTCATGGGTAGGCTGTCGTCGATCGGGGATTCGGCGTCGACAGCGTCCGGTGGGCGCATCCTGTTGATGCTGCTGGCGCCGCCGTAGATGAACGTCATATAGAAGACTTCCGCGAACAACATCGCCCATCCG
>JALGVU010000243.1 GCA_025774545.1 bacterium
CAAGGACCTGATTCGCATGTGTGTTCCCCTCCGTCCTGCGTCTCGTGGCGTCGTTGGAGCCAGGCGAGCCCTGCTCTCCAGCCCCCCAATACTGTGATAATGCGCAAGTTTCCATGGCTTGTCAATGATTTTTGGTCCTGCGTCGTGCCGTTCGCGGCGGGGGCCCGGCGCCTCCGATCACGGCCGCTCCCGCGGAGAAGCGACTCCCCGGCTGCCACCCGGCCGCGTGCGGTGCGTCCATCCCGACGACGGCTGTGTTGGGATGATTGCCCGCTCTTCGAGCCGGCTCGGGATCTCGCTCGACTCGTCCGGCCGGCCACTCGGGAGGCCTGGGGGCCGCCCGCGCGGCTGGACGCTGATGGCGGACTCCGTGTCGTCCCGTCTAGCCAGGGCCGGTCGAGAGGCACGGGCGATTCCTCGGCGGTCGGGAGAATCCCCGAGTCAAAGAGGAGAGGGTGAGGCGCACGCCACGCGGATTCCGTCACGCCTTGGTGGGCGTCAGGGTCCTCGTGCTTGCATCGGCCGCCGCCGCCAATCCTCGTTTCGGCTGCGACACGATGATCTCCGGCCACGATCTGGCCTCAGCCCCGCCCGCCCGAGATGTGGCGAGGCGCGCGCGAAACCGGTACAATCAAGTCTCGTGTCTCCGGCGCGATGGCGCCTGGTGGATTCCGTGAAGAGGCGACGGCGATCAGGTCAGCGGCGGCCCGCCGGCCGTCGCGCGCATCGGCGACCACCGGACGCCCGCACACGAGCTTCGAGCAGTCGACCGGATGGAGGACCACATGGCGTCAGGCGGCAGACGCGGCGGCTCCGCACCGGCCGCGTTCACCATCTTCATCCCGACCATCTTCCTCTCCGCGTTCCTCATCTTTCAGGTCCAGCCGATGGTCAGCAAGCACATCCTCCCGTGGTTCGGGGGATCGCCGGCGGTCTGGACGACGTGTCTCGTTTTTTTCCAGGCGCTCCTGTTCGCGGGGTACGCGTACGCCCACCTGAGCGCGAGCAGGGTGCCCCCGCGCTGGCAGGCGCCGCTTCACGTCGTCCTCCTCATCGCGGCAGTCTTCGTCTCGGTGCTTCCGGCGAACGCGTGGAAGCCGCTCGGCGACGAATACCCGATCGCCCGGATCGTGCAGATGCTCTTCGTTTCGGTGGGGCTTCCGTTCTTCGTGCTGTGCGCATCCGGGCCTCTCCTGCAGGCCTGGTTCGCGCGCCTCCACCCGGGTCGATCCCCGTACCGTCTCTTTGCTGTCTCGAACGCGGGTTCGCTGCTCGCGCTCTTGAGCTACCCGTTCCTGTTCGAGCCGAGGCTCTCCGTCACGCGGCAGGCAGGGGTCTGGTCCTGGCTCTTCTACGTGCTGATCGTGCTGTCGGGCGTCGTCGCTTGGTCCATCTGGAGGAAGGCCACGGGCGAGGGTGTCCAGACGGGCAACGGTGCCAAGGCGAGCGGGGCCGCGAAGGAGGGCGAGCGCAGCAGGGCGGGGAAGGGCGCCAAGGCGAAGAAGGGCGCCGCGCCGGGTGGTGCCAGGAAGGCCGTGGCACCCGAGCCGCCGACGCCGCTCAAGCAGACGTTCTGGATTCTCTGGTCGGCGTGTGGGGTCATCCTCTTCATGGCCGTCACGAACCAGCTGACCCTGAACGTCGCCTCCGTTCCGTTCCTGTGGATCGTGCCTCTCAGCATCTACCTCCTGAGCTTCGTTCTCGCGTTCGGCGACGCGCGGTGGTACCCGCGACGTCTGTTCTCTGTCCTGCTCGTGGGGGCCTTCCTCGTGTTCTTCCTTCTTCTTCCGGGGGAGATCCTCACCGAGAACACCGTGCTCGAGATGGGGACCGTCCAGAAGATCGCGATCACCGCGATCGCGCTCTTCGTGTGTTGCCTGGTTTGTCACGGCGAGCTTCACCGCCTGAGGCCTCCCTCCGCGTATCTCACGAGGTTCTACCTGTCGGTGTCGTTCGGCGGGTTGCTGGGTGGGATCATCGTCGGCGTGGTTGCGCCGAGCGCGTTTCTCATCCTCCAGGAACTGCAGATCGGACTCGTGCTCTGCTGTGTCCTGTATCTCGCGACGTTCTTCCGAGATCCCGCGAGCGTCCTTCGTGGCGGGCGTCCCCGCTGGGCGTGGGCCGCCATGATCGCCGGCCTCTCGGCCATGGTGGTTGTCTCGTTCCAGCTGTCTGTCGGGCAGCTCAGGGGGACGGTCCGGACCGAGAGGAACTTCTTCGGCCTCCTGCGCGTGATGAAGGAGACGGGCGAGGGAACGGGTGAGACGCCGCACGTCACCCTGCACCACGGGTCGACGCTCCACGGCATGCAGTTCACCGGCGCCGAGCACCGCAGGCTCCCTACCCTGTACTACGGCCCGATCACCGGCGCCGGAGTCGTTCTCACGGCATACACGCCTCCGCGCGGGCGGCGCATCGGTGTCGTCGGGATGGGAGTCGCGACGCTCGCGGCGTACGGCCGTCCGGAGGACTCCTTCTGGTTCTACGAGCTCGACCCCGACGTGATCGAGATCGCGCGCGAGAACTTCACGTTCCTCGCCGACTCCGAGGCCGAGAGCCACGTCCAGGTCGGGGACGCTCGGCTCAGTCTCGAGCGCGAGCCTGACCACGAGTTCGACATCCTCGTGCTGGACGCCTTCAACAGCGACGCCATCCCGGTGCACCTCCTGACGGTCGAGGCGATGGAGACGTACGCGCGGCATCTGCATGAGGACGGCATCATCGCCGCCCACATCACGAACGCGCACCTCGATCTGTCGCCCGTGGTCCAGAACATGGCTGCCACGAAGGGGCTTGTCACCTTCGAATTCGCCAACGTGCAGCGCCAGGGCGGGACATCCGCCCGCTCGAGATGGGTGCTGGCCTCCCGGAACGCCGCGCTTCTGGAGGGGCTGGTCGAGGCCGCCTCGGCGCTCAGTGATGCGGGCCTCGTCCGGGTGTCGACGGGAGACGCGGCGGCCTACGCGTCGGTCCGGACCTGGACCGACGACTTCAGCAACCTCTTCGACATCATGAAGTGACGACACGAACCAGGTAGGCACGGCAGAGTCGCGGCGATCGGTCGGGCAGGTGACCGAACGGCGGCGATCGGTCGGGGAGGCGGCGCCGAACCGAGGCAATCGGTCGGCGAGGTGGGATTACTCCTGCTTCTCGAGGCCTCGCTTCGCCCACCAGCGCCTGACGGCCAGGTTCTTCTTGAGGAACCAGACCATCGAAGGGGCGAGCGGTCCCTCGAACTCCGACGCGACGTCGCGGAGGAGCGAAGGAATTGGGAGTCGCTGCGGACAGCGTTCGACGCACGCTCCGCAGTCCTCACAGAGCGACGCGAGGGACGGCGGGCCGAAGGCGCCGCCCAGGAACGTGAGGTAGTTCCACCTGGCGCGCCTGTCCCTGAGGGCGTGTTTGCTGTTGTACATCTGGAGGCACGCGGGGATCGCGACACCGGCCGGACACGGCAGGCAGTATTGGCACCCCGTGCAGTCGGCCTTCATGAGGCCTCGGTAGGCCGCCCCAGCCCGTCGCACGAGCTCGAGTTCGTTCCGCGCGAGCGAATCCGGGTGGGCCTCGCTCGCGATCCGGACGTTCTCGTCGATGTGCGCCTCGTCGTTCATCCCCGAGAGGATCACGTGGATCTCCGGGCGGTTCCAGATCCACCGGAGCGCCCACTCCGCAGGCGTCCGGCTGACCTCGGCCTCGTCCCACACGGCGCGGACCTCGGGGGGAACGTCCCCGCCGAGGAGCCCACCCCGGAGCGGCTCCATCGCGATCACGCCGAGCCCCTTGGCGGCCGCGTACTCGAGCCCCTCGGTGCCCGCCTGATGCTTGACGTCCAAGTAGTTGTACTGGATCTGGCAGAACTGCCAGGGATGGGCGTCCACGATCTCCTTGAAGGCAGGAAGATCCCCGTGGAACGAGAATCCGGCGTGCACGATCCGTCCGTCCGCCTTCGCCCGGTCGAGGAATTCGAGCGCGCCCAAGTCCCTCATCTTCTTCCAGCTCTTCCCGTCGAGGGCGTGGAGGAGGTAGTAGTCGATGCGGTCGGTTCGGAGCTTTTCGAGCTGCGAACCGAGGATGCGGTCCATGTCCTCGCGCTCGTTGGTCGACCAGGGCGGTAGCTTCGTGGCGAGCTTGACCTTCTCGCGGTATCCCGATCCGAGGACGCGGCCGACGAACGGCTCGCTCGTGCCCATGTGATACGGCACCGCCGTGTCGATGTAGTTCACGCCGCGGTCGATCGCATCGCGGAGCTGACCGGTCGCTCGCTCCTCGTCGATCCTGCCACCTCGCTGGGGCAGACGCATGCAGCCGAAGCCCAGGATCGAGAGATCGTCACCGGTGCTTTCCATCCTGCGATAGAGCATGGCTGGCGAGCATGGCTGGCCGGTCTCCCTCCATCCGCTGCGGTCGTCCGAAGGGCCCCGTTGGGAGGGGGGCGTGATTCACCAGTATAGCCGAGCGTCGTCGTCGTGTCAGGTCTCGACGTTCCGACGTTTCGGGTGCGCGACGGTCGTCTTCGTAGTATGCTCTCGCCGATCGACACCCGGTGGATCCCGGGATCGCGGGGCCGTGCCGGCCGCCCAAGAGGGCGAGACTCCGGCGGCGGAGGAGCCCGGCGAGTGATGACACAGGATTAGGGGCATGTCAAGATGCCCCCGGGGGGGCATTCCGACTTGACGTTTAAGCACAGATCGCATAAGATAGACACTAATCACGGACTACAACGGAGCGTGTAAGCCTATGCCTGGGAAATCTCTGGACGAGACGAGCGATGCGACGGGGACACTCGTGCACCCCGGCGAGGGGATCGCTGGGACCAGCCTGCTGGACGGGGTTGACGAGGCCGTGCCGGAACCTGCGCCGAGACCCTGTGACGCGCCGCTCTTCCAGAGCGCTCTTCTCCTCTTCTCGGACGAGAGCATGGAGAAGCTCGCGCGCGCGTCGGTCGGCATCGTGGGCATCGGTGGGGTGGGAGCGATCGCCGCCGAGATGCTCGTGCGGATGGGCATCGGCTCGTTCCGCGTGGCCGACCACGACGACTACGAGCCTGCGAACCTGGGGCGGCAACTCTTCGCGACACGCGACACCCTCGGACACAACAAGGCGGCGTGCACCGCCGATCGGCTCACCGCCATCAACCCGGACTGCCGCGTGGCGGCGTTCGAGGAGGGGCTCCGCCTCGCGAACGCGCGCGACATGCTCGACGGTCTCGACGTCGTGATCTCGCAGGGCGACACGCCATCGAGCATCATGCTCACTCACCGCGTTGCGAGCGAGTTCGGCATTCCCGTGATCTCGGGCGCGAGGGCCTCCGTCGAGCACCGGTGGCAGGTCAAGGCGAAGATCTGGAACTACCGCGCGAAACCCGAGACCAGACGGTACGACGAGGAGCACTACCCGGATCTGGCCGCGCTTCCGTTCGAGCGGCTGACGCAGAGCGCGCTCGACGAGTACGACCTTGAGGACCGACGGCGGCGGTCGGGGCTCTTCAAGGAGCGGGCGCTGGCGGATCCCGGCAGCTTCGAGAGTATCGATCCTGACGCCTTGCGTGAGCGGATCGCGAACCATCCCGACGCCGGCTACAGGCACGTCTGCGCCGTGCTCGCGAACACCGCCGGCTGTTTGGCGGCGACCTGCGCCGTCAAGATCATCCTCGGAGGTCCCGAGCACGAGCTCGAGATCGATCTCTGGAACGGCTCGTAGGCCGGGTGCCCATCCCGGACAGCGCTTCCCACGAACATCCCCTGGAGCACGAGGCCGCCCGTGAGGGCGGCCGTCGATTTCTGGGGTACGGCCTCGCTGAGAGGGCTCCCAGCACGCGGGCACACGGGCATTTCGTGACTCCGTCTTCGTTTTTTGGAGAGATCCTCTTCTATGTTGCATTTCGCTTACTAATAGTGGTATGATGACGCA
>JALGVU010000244.1 GCA_025774545.1 bacterium
CCGGCTGGATCAGGTTCTTGAGGTCGGTGTGGTCGTGTCGGACGACGGTCGCTCCCGGCGAGAGCGCGTTCGCCGCCGATTCGAAGACCTGGTCCGCCTCCGACGGCGTCGCGTCCTTGAGGGCGCGACGCGCCTTCCTGTCGAAGTAGCCACGGAGACTGCTCGAGATGAAGACGTTGGCCGACCCGTCGTCGGCCAGTGCGACCGTGAGCAGTTTCTCGGAGCTGTTCTCCATTGGCTCGAACGGGGGGATGCGCACGAACTCGGCGTCGCCGTCGTCCTTCACGAGCAGCGCCGTGTTGCCGCGTCCCCACCTCAGATAGCCGAGA
Source organism: bacterium (assembly GCA_025774545.1). Lineage (GTDB taxonomy): Bacteria > Joyebacterota > Joyebacteria > Joyebacterales > Joyebacteraceae > JALGVU01. Next base: position 330 of record JALGVU010000244.1, read on the forward strand.
TGGACGTCGTCCAGAAGGGGATCGAGGAAGCGGTAGCGCTCGCCACCCGGGACGGCCACGAGGAGTCGATCGAACTGCCGGAGCGTCGGGACCGCCTCGAAGAAGGTCCCTCTCCGCGCCTTGACGAGCGCGGGGTACGCCTCGAATCCCGCGGCCCGGAGCATGCTCACCAGGAGCACCGCCTTGTCGCGCGTGTCGGCGTACTTGTTCGCGAGCACCGTGCTCGCGTCGTTCGGCTCGTATCCTCCCAGGCCGAGGCGCAGGTGGACGTTTCTGACGCCCGTCGCGACCTCGTCGAAGATCGCGTACATCCTCCCGTCGTCGGTCTCAGATACAGACGAGACCCGCTGCGCCAGCTCCGCGATCTCGCCCTCGGTCTGGACGTGCGGGTAGAACTCACCTGCGAAGTACGCCGCCGCGTCCCACCAGCTCTCGTACGACGAGTAGAGCACTCGCGGGAGAAGCTCGTCCCGCGGCGGCATGTTGTCCTCCGGCACGAGCGGCTCGATGTTCTTGGCGGTCCACGTGATCCGGCCGCTCTTCTCCTTCCGCTTGAGCTTGGCGAGGCCGAGCAGCCCATTGGATTCCACGGCGTGGATCGCGACGTCCTTCGGGTACTCGAGGATGATCTCGTGGTGAAGGAAGGGATCCTCTCCGCCGAAGAACTCGACGCCCGAGAAGCTCCCGTCCTCGGCCGCATCCTTCCTCTCGATGAGCTGTAGCTCCATCGTGGAGCCCGCCCCCACGACGGGGAACGAGATGACCTTCTCGAGCACGTTCGCGTAGATTTTGGCATCCTCGAGGAAGCTCGGGGTGACATCGTTGATGGCGTCCTCCTCGACCTCGATGACCCGCCCGGTCTTCCTGGTGGTCTCGCCCTTCACGAGCGTGATGCTCGAGACGTCGCTGTTGTACGTGAACGTCTGATTGCTGTACTTCTCGCGTCCCGCGAGGCTCAGGACCTTGATGAGGAGGTTCCGGCGCGTCTCGCTCGATCCGTCGCTCGCGACCTCGATGATCTCCTGGATCATCCCGAAGACGGCGTCCGCATCCGGGTACCGGTCCTCGCCGGGCAGATCCTCGATCAGGTCCTCGACGTCGACGTCCCGCCACTGGTCCGCGCACGCGGCGGTCGCTACGAGAGCGAGCGCCAACAGGGTGATGAAGATCCGGCGCATCTAGCCCTCCTCTCTCTTCAGAATGACCTCGCCTCTCGTGGACCGTCCCGCGAGCCGCATGGCTTCCTTCAGGGACAGGTAGTCCTCAGGGGAGATCTGGAAGTGGTCGATTCCGAACTCGCGGCGGTACCTGATGATCGCGTCACCGCCGTTCTCGTCCGCCGGAACGAACTCGTAGTCGATCGTGAGACTGATCACGCCCTCGCTGAAGCTCACGTTGTCCGGGAGGTTCTCCACCACGAAGCCGTCCGGGAGCGACACGACCGACTCCTCCGTGAGCCCGAGCGTCGTTCCCAGCGCGACTGGATGCTCACGCTCCTCGAGTCCCGTGAGCCTCCCGACCATTATCTCCGACAGGAAGTCGAACGCTCCGGTCGAGGCTGGCACTCGGAAGAGGACGTAGGGGTCGGCGTCGAGCGCGTAGTCATCGATCTCGTAGGCGAGTGAGATCTTGAGGGGCTGATGGAGATCCTCGTAGTCCGTGATGTCGAAGCTCGTCATCGCAGCACCCGGGTAGATGTCCTGCACCGCCTCCTCCCACATCATTCGGAGCTGTTCCTCCTTCGCGCTCTTTGCGATCGTGCGGAGGATCTCCTCGTACATCCCGCGGCCGGTGATCGTGACGGATCCGGAGATGCTGCCGTCGCCCACGAGCTCCGTGACGTCGGCGATCTCGCCGGCGTTCGCGGACGCCGGTGTGTGCGCAACCTCGCGGAGGTCTGCGCCCTCCTCGGTCAGCACGATCACCCATCGGTCGCCCGCGTAGTTCGCCGTAACCTCGCGGCTGGTCTCGAGCGTGGGATCGATGTAGCGGTAGTCGCCGTCCGCGCCCTCGATCGCGACGATACCGTGCTCCCAGAAGACCGTCGGGACCTCGGTGTCGGTCATGCGGCTCGGGTTGATCGCGACGACCCACGCGGGGACGCCGATCTCCTCGAGCATCGTCACCATGAGCACGGCCTTGTCACGGCAGATGCCGTACTCCTTCTCGAGGGTGTAGGCCGCGAAGTGCGGCTCGAGGAACGCGCCGCGATCCATCGAGACGCCCAGGTAGCGAACGTTCTCGGTGATCCAGTAGTGGATCGCGCGGATCTTGTCCTCCTGCGCCTCGAGCCCGTCGGTGAGCTCGAGGACGAGGTCCTTGACGGAGTCCTCGGCCACGCACTTCTCGTCGGTCAGGTTGAAGAGGTAGCGGGACATCTCGGGCCACGTGTGCATCGTCGACACGACGACGCGCGCCGCGAACTGGGCCGGGGACGGCATGGCGGGCTCGCGCTCGATCTGGACGACGTCGGCCGACCTCCACGTGTAGCTTCGCCTTCCGCCCGACGTCGTTTCGGTGAACTCGGGGTCGCCGTCCTTGACGACGTGCTTGAGCGGCATGTCCTCGGGGCCCTCGATCGTGAGAACCGACTCGAGGATGGGCGACGTGTACTGGAGGAAGTAGATCCCGTTGAAGCCGTTGTCGATCAGGGGTTCGTATTCGGACACGATCAGAAGCTCGATCGCGTCACCGATCTCGAGCCCCGGGAAGACGATCGTCCTCTCGCGGAAGTCGGCCTCGAAGATGTTCATCGCCGAGATCTGGGGCGGCGTGCCGTCGGTGATCAGGTCCTCGCCCACGACGATCTCCGTGCCGTCGCTCTTGATGACGCGGGCCAGCTGGACGTCGATCGAGCTGTAGCGGCGGTGGTAGATGATCGACTCGTCGCCGTGATCGTCGACCCCCTCCTCCGTCAGAATCTTCGTCAGGGTGTGGCCGTACTCCCGATACGCGCCCGACTCGTCGAACGAGACGTACGTGTGATCGAAGGCGAGGATCGAGTTCGCGTTCGGGTACCTGACCGGGCCGCCGATCTCCTCGATGATCTCGACGGCCTCGTCGAGCGAGAGCGGGGCAGGCGGTCCCTCGGCGAGCGCGGCAAGGGGCGCCGCCGCCAGGGCCGCCAGAAGGGTGAGGACGAATGCCTCTCGGAGTCGCATCGTCTTTGCTCCTTTCGTGCGGTGATGCTGCGTCGTTCGTCTCTCTTCATCCGACAAGACCTAATTATGCACGTTTGGATGTGCCTGGGCAAGTGAGCGCGCCCGCGGCCGTGGTCACGAGCCAGGCGATGTCGGCGGCCGTGGTCACGGGTCCAAGGACGCCAGCGGCCGCGCACACGGGCCCAAGGACGCCCGCGGCCGTCTTGGTCGCCCGTGGGAAGTGTGCTACCATGTCCCAGAGGACGGCGGCTTGCGCGTGAACGGGCCGCCGGCCGGTCGATGGAGACACGATGGCAGGAGGAGCGCGTGGTATTCTCTCGTCGGGGACCGCATTGGCGGTGCTTCGTCTCGATCCCTCTCGTCTGGATGTGGCTCGGGCTCATTCCCGCGGCCGGCGGTGCCGACGCGACCCCGGACGAGGGCGCGGAATCCCAGTTCATCGCGGTCGCCCCGGCGCCGGGCGCGACGCTCTCGTACGACGTTCCGTTCCCGGCGTCGCTCGTCGGAGAGGTCGTGGCGCTCAAGGAGCGGTTCGCCGAGGGGGTCGCGGGCGAAGTGGCCGCGTGCTCGGACAGCTGCCTGTCGAGGGGGCTCACCGGGTGGGTGGGGATCGCGGCCGACTACAAGGAAGCCGTGGAGCGGGCCACCGCCGCCATTCGGTCGGCCTCCGCCTCCGATCCGTCGCTCGGCATCCCCGGCGTTACGAGGCTCGTCGAGTCCGCGGGCTCCGTGCGCGACACGCTCTTCAGGGCCGTCGTGTGGCACGAGTCGGCGGAGAGCGAGAGCCGGGGCTTGGCGAACGACCTCGAGGCGCGCGTCGACGCGCTCAACGAGATCCCGGCGAAGCACTCCCTCATCATCGATGACTTCACGTCGTCGAGGCGCGCGTCGACGCGCTCAACGAGATCCCGGCGAAGCACTCCCTCATCATCGATGACTTCACGTCGTCCCTCACGACGCTCTCGCTTGCGATGCACTCGGGCGACCTCGGAGGGCTCGATGAGACCGCCGAGGTCGTGGAGGGCATGGGCGAGCGTCTCCCCAGGTTCGCGGCCGACGCCGAGAGAACCGTGGCGTTCCTGAGCGAGACGGTCACCGAGATCCTGGGGGAGGCTCCGTCTACCGAGGACGCCTCGCTCGGCCGGGTGTCCGATGTCCTCGCCGCGACGACCACCGAGCTC
>JALGVU010000047.1 GCA_025774545.1 bacterium
GCCCACGTGGGCGGCCGTCTGCGATGATGGCGGGGCCGACGAGACTCGAACTCGCGACCTCCGGCGTGACAGGCCGGCGTTCTAACCAAACTGAACTACGACCCCGCAATCTAGAGCTGAGACGTTAATATACCAGCGGAAATGCCCTCTGTCAATTCGAATGTGCCGGCGTTCGAATAGGGCCTAAGCCCAGGGCCCTTCAGGCAGTTACGGGCCGTCTCGGCCGCTTCCAGGGCACTGAGTGCCGGCGAGCGGGATCCAATGCAAGTTCCGCGCCCCTCAGAACCCAGGATCCCTCCGTGGGATCCCATCCTGGGACCGGAACTCCCGACGGCGTGAAACTACTCCTCCTCCACCAGATACGCCCGGGCCAGCTCCGCGCCCGGGTAGTAGTGCATGAGGATCTCGTCGAAGGTGTGGCCCTCGCGCGCCATGCCCATGGCGCCGTGCTGGCAGAGGCCGACCCCGTGGCCGTACCCCTTGCCCCTGGCGACCGCCCGCGTCACCTTCCCGCCCCGCGACTTGACCTCGAGATCGAACCACGCGCTCCAGAGCACGCCGCCCGAGCCCGGACGCCTGAGGAGCCAGCGGACGCGATCGCCGAAGACGCGGTAGGTGCCGACGTCGGTCTCGACCTCGAGCCATCTCACCCTCCCCGAGGACGTGCGCTCGGTGACGCGGAGGTTCTTGACCCGCCTGATCTTCCCGCCGATGGGCGTCGAGGCGACCTCGGGCAGGTGTTTCTTCACGAACGTCTCGATCTCGCCGCCCGACCACTCGGCCTCCCAATCGAAGTGCGATCCTGCGCGGCAGTAGGCCTCGGCACGGTTCGAACGCTCGCCGGGCGTGTCCCAGACGGACGTGAGATACGGAAGCTCCTCGATCTCCCACACCTCGTGCCTCGCCTCACCCCTGCCCCCGCAGCTCGAGTGGAAGAACGCCCGTATCGGCTGTCCCTCGTAGCGCGCGACGACCCCGGCCGTCTCCTCGATCGCCCGGTCGCTCACCTCGTCCTCGACGGCGACCCCGCGATAGACCTGGTCCATCACCGTCTCGAACACGTCGAAGTCGCCGCCCGCGCGGCTCCCTCCCGACGCGATGGCGTACGTCCTGGCCGCGACGGCCTGCGCCTTCACGGCCTCGATCTCCTCGATGGGTCTCGATCCGATCTCGATCGGAACGACGCCGCGCAGATACGACTCGACGTCGACGACGTTCACGACGGACAGCTTGCCCGCTCCGGCGAGGAAGAGCTCGATCTCACCCCGGTACGGCGTGCCGTCGACCTCGAGGGGCCACTGCCCCTCTGGGGTCGCCCTGATCGTCCCCTCCTGAATCGAGAAGCTGCCGGGAGACGCGCTCCCGTCGATGCCACTCTCGCCGGCTACGAAGCGCCACTCCGTGTCCGCTGGGGACTCGAAGCGCTCGACTTCCCCCGAGTAGACGGCCACGGTGAACCCGCCCCGGCACGACACGATCGCCGGCGACGAGGTTCCCGAGAGGCCGACGCGAAGAAGCGGTCCCCCTGGGATCGCCTCCGCCGGCGGCTCCGTGATCCTCGAGACCCGGGTCGCGTCCTCCGACACGTCCGCATCGGGACTCGGAGCGAACACCGAGCACCCGACGAGAAGCGCAACTGAGAGGAGTACGAGAAGGGCGCCGATCGTCCTTCTCGGCGCCCGCCACTCGGCACACATCACATGATCTCCTGCTGACGCAGTCACGCTCTCAACCTTCCTTGGACGTCTCGGCCACCTCGGCCGTCTCCTCCTCCGCCGCCACCTCCTCGGCCGCAGGCTCAGGCGCAGGCTCGGGCTTCCGCGTCTCGCGGGTCGGCCACTCCTCTTCCTCCTCGAGCCTCGGCTTCCGCTCCTTGAACGTCAGGGGCTCCATCACGAACTGGAGGATCGAGAGCGGCGCGGCGTCGCCGCGGCGGCTCTCCACCTTCATGATGCGCGTGTACCCGCCCGGACGCTCGGCGTATCGCGGAGCGATCTCGTCGAAGAGCTTCGCGACGACCTTCTTGCTCCGCACCACCCTGAGGACCTGACGGCGGGCCGCCAGATCGTCCCCCCCCCGCTTGGCGACCGTCACGAGCCTCTCGGCCAGCGACCGCACTTCCTTCGCCTTCGCGTCGGTCGTTTCGATCCGCTCGAGGTCGAAGAACGTCGTCACCATGTTCCGGAGCATCGCCTTCTTGTGGCTCCACGTCCTGTTGAGTTTGCGTCCCTTCTTCCTGTGTCGCATGGTACGTCCTGCCTTTCCTCCTCATCGCCGACCGCAGGCCCGCGAGGAAACCAGAAGCCTCCGGGCCCCGTCCGACGCAAGGAGCGCGCGATCGGTGCTACTCCTCAGCGACCTCGGACTCCGCCGCGACCGGCTCCTCCGTCTCCTCCACCGGCTCCCCCGGCTCCACGGGCTCGTCTCCGCCCTCCGGCGCGTCCGCCCGCCCGAACTCCTCGAGGTCCAGCTCGGCCATGACGCTGGGAGACACCACCGCGTTGACGTCCATCCCGAAGTGCAACCCCATGTCGGACAGAATGTCGACGAGCTCCTGGAGCGACTTGCGCCCGAAGTTCCTGTACTTGAGCATCTCGGCTTCGGTCTTCTGGACCAGATCGCCGAGCCTCCTGATACCGGCGTCGCGCAGGCAGTTCGAGGATCTCACGGAGAGCTCGAGCTCCTCCACGCTGTGATTGAGAAGCTCGATCAGCTTCAACTGCTCCTCGTCGATCACTTCCTCCACTTCCTCGACCGGCTCCTCGTCGAACGCCATGAACATGAGCAGGTGGTCCTTGAGGAGCTTGGACGCGAATGAGACCGCGTCCTCCGGCGTCACCGTGCCGTTCGTCCATACCTCGAGCGTCAGCTTGTCGTAGTCGGTGCGCTGCCCGACGCGAGTGTCGACGACGTCGTAGTTCACTCTCTTGACGGGCGAGAAGATCGAGTCGATGGGGATGAAACCGATCGGCTTCTCCTCGAAGACGTGCTCCTCCGCCTGCACGTACCCGCGCCCCGCCCCGACGATGACCTCCATGTGGAGCTTCGTGTCGGCCCCCAGCGTCGCGACGCAGAGATCAGGGTTCAAGATCTCGACGTTGGGGTTGGGGTCGAAGTCCGAGGCCTTGACCTCGCCCTCCGTCTCCGCGTGCAGGACGAGCGTCTCGGGACCGTCGCTCAGGAGCGTCACGTTCAGCTGTTTGAGGTTGAGAACCAGCTCCGTGACGTCCTCGGTGACCCCCGGGACGACCGAGAACTCGTGGAGCACCCCGTCGATCCCGACGCCGGTGACCGCCGCGCCCTGGAGCGACGACAGAAGGACGCGCCGGAGCGAGTTGCCGATCGTGATCCCGTAGCCGCGCTCGAGCGGCTCGGCCACGAGCTTCCCGTACAGGCCGGTCACGGTCTCTCGATCCCAGGCGATCTCCTCCGGCATCCTCAGGTTCTTCCACTTCATTATGCGTTGGCCTCCTTGAGCTGGGCCACTGTTGGTCAGAGCCAGGCGCTATCTGGAGTAGAAGTTCACGATGAGCTGCTCGTTCACCGGCGAGGGGATCTGCTCCCTCGACGGCATGTCGAGCACCCTGCCCGCGAACTTCTTGGGGTCCAGCTCGAGCCAGTCGACCGTGCCGACCCCCGCCTTGGCGTCGACCGACATCCTGATCTCGGGGATCCTCCTGCTCTTCTCGCGCACGCAGATCTCGTCCCCGGTCTTCAAGAGGTACGACGGGATGTCGACCTTTCTGCCGTTGACCTGAACGTGACCGTGGACGACGAACGCTCTCGCCGCCGATCTCGAGGGCGCGAATCCGAGCCGGTACATGATGTTGTCGAGACGCCGCTCGAGGATCCGCATCAGGTTCTCACCCGTGACGCCCTTCTGCCGCTCGGCCTCCTTGTAGTAGTTCTTGAACTGCCGCTCGAGGACGCCGTACGTCCTCTTGGCCTTCTGCTTCTCCTTGAGCTGCAGCCCGTACTCGGTCGTCTTGCGCCGGCGCCGCTGGCCGTGCTGACCGGGACCGTAAGCTCTTCTCTCGAAGGCGCACTTGTCAGTCGAACAGCGCTGCCCCTTGAGGAAGAGCTTCATCCCGTGGCTACGGCACTGCTTGCACCGCGGACCGTGATACGTCGCCATTCAGTGATCCTCCTGGCCTTAAACCCTTCTCTTCTTGGGGGCGCGACACCCGTTGTGCGGAATGGGAGTCACGTCCCTGATCGCGGTGATCTTCAGTCCCGCGGCCTGGAGAGCGCGAACGGCGGCCTCCCGGCCCGGCCCCGGTCCCTTCACCCGTGCCTCGACCCTCCGGAGCCCCATGGGAACCGCCTGCTCCGCCGCGTTGCTCGCCACGAGCTGCGCGACGAAACCCGTGCTCTTCTTCGATCCTCTGAACCCGACACGTCCGGCGCTCGACCAGGCGATCGTGTTGCCGCGCGTGTCCGTCAGCGTAACGACCGTGTTGTTGAAGCTCGCCCTGATGTGAGCGACGCCGTCGGGTTCAACCGTCTTCTTCTTGCGCTGAGCCAACACTACCTCCTCGGACGGCTAGCCCTTCTTGCCGGCCTTCTTCCTCTTGCCTGCAACGGTCTTCTTCGGACCCTTCCGAGTCCGAGCGTTCGTCCTCGTCCTCTGTCCTCGGACGGGGAGCCCGCGCCTGTGCCGCCAGCCGCGGAAGCACCCGATGTCCTTCAGGCGCTTGATCGAGAGCGCGATCTCGGTCCGGAGGCTTCCCTCGACCCGATAGCTGGTCTCGATGACCTGTCTGATTCGCCCAATCTGATCAGCCGAAAGCTCCCTGACCCTGAGCGACTCATCCACACCCGCCTCTTCGAGGATCTTCTCGGAAGAGGTTCGGCCGATGCCGTAGATGTACGTGAGAGCGATGACCGCTCTCTTGCTGTCCGGTACGTCAACTCCGACGATACGCGCCAACGAGCTATCCTCCGTCTCGCAGGGCTAGCCCTGTCTCTGGTTGTGTCTCCGGTTCTTACAAATGACGCGGATGACCCCGTGCCTCTTGATGAGCTTGCAGTGCTCGCAGATCCTCTTCACTGAAGATCGCACCTTCATGGTTCCTCCGATCGACGCTCCGTCGCGTCGCTCGACGCCGCCTCGGGCGACGCGCGGCTACTTGTACCGGTAGGTAATCCGGCCGCGCGACCAGTCGTACGGCGAGACCTCCACCGTCACGCGGTCTCCCGGGAGGATCTTGATGTAGTGCATCCTCATCTTCCCGGAGATGTGTGCCAGGACCTTGTGCCCGTTGTCGAGCTCGACCCTGAACATCGCGTTCGGCAGCGCCTCGACGACGACGCCTTCGACGGTAATGCCCTTCTGCTTCGCCATTCAATCCCCCACGCACTCCCTGTTGTCTCGTCCGGCTCCATCAGGGAGGCGTTCTTTCGCTCCTGTGGTCAGGACGTCGGACCCGTTCGTCGTCACGACGATCGTGTGCTCGAAGTGAGCCGAGAGCCTCCGGTCGGCCGTGACGACCGTCCAGCCGTCCGCCAGCGTCTCGATCGCGGGCCCTCCCTCGTTCACCATCGGCTCGACCGCGAGGACCATGCCCGTCCTGAGTATCGGGCCGAATCCCGGGGCGCCGTAGTTCGGAATCTCCGGAGGCTCGTGAAGCTCCCTCCCGACTCCGTGGCCGGCGAGCGCCCGCACGACCGAGTACCCCCCTGCCTCGACCACGCTCTGGATCTCGTGCGAGACGTCGGAGAGATAGACGCCCTCGTGGACCGCGGCGAGCCCCCTGTCGAGGGCGCTCTCGGTGACGCGCATCAGGCGGTCCTTCGCAGGTCCCACCTCGCCCACGGCGAACGTCCTCGCTGCGTCCGCCACGTACCCGCTCTTCCGCACCCCCACGTCGATTCCCACGATGTCGCCCGCCGCGAGGGCTCGGGATCCGGGGATGCCGTGGACGACCTCCTCGTTCACCGACGTGCATGTGGCGGCCGGGTAGCCGTGGAAGCCCCTGAACTCGGGCGTGCCGCCGTGGCTCCTGATGTAGTCCTCCAACTCCCGGTCGAGCGATCCGGTCGATGCGCCCGGGCGCACAAGCTCGAGGGCGAGGTCGAGGGCTCCTGCCACCAGCCTGCCGCTCTCGCGAATCAGCTCGATCTCGTCGGCCGACCGGATGGCAATCATCAGGCCGTGCCTTCCGCGTCTCGGCACCGGCAGAGCTCGTCTAGGACCTCCGTCACGCGCCGCCCCACGTCGTCGATCGCTCCGTCGGTGCTCACGCGCGCCAGCTTCCCCTTCGCTTGGTAGTACTCGATCATCGGCTCCGTGAGCCGTCTGAACTCCTCGAATCGCGCGCGTATCGTCTCGGTCGCGTCGTCCTCGCGGATCTCGAGCTTCCCTCCGCACCTGTCGCAGACCTCGGCCGTCGAGGGCGGCCTGCTGATCAGATTGTAGACGGTCCCGCAGCCTGTGCACGACACCCTGGCGGCCAGCCTCCCGACCGCGGCCTCCTCGCTGATGTCGAAGAACAGCATGCACGCGACCTCTTGACCGTACCGCTCGAGGAGGGCGTCGAGGCCCTCCGCCTGCGGCACCGTCCTCGGGAAACCGTCGAGCACGATCCCGTGCCTGTGCTTCGGGTCATCGAGAAGCTCCTCGATCCAGCGAAGCATGATGTCGTCAGGCACGAGCGACCCCGCGCGCATGTATTCCATCGCCTCGAGGCCGAGGGGCGTCCGCCTCTCCACCGCGTCTCTCAGAAGCTCACCGCTCGAGACGTGGGACCAACCCCTCTTGGCTGCAATGCGCTTCCCGTGGGTGCCCTTCCCCGCGCCCGGCGGTCCTACCAGCAGAATGAGCACCGAATACTCCGTCCCTAGAGCCCGCTCCGGGTCGCGCCCGGGGCGGCGACAAGGGGTTGAGACGCTACTTCCGCCGCCCCCTGAGCTTGCCCTTCTTGAGGAACCCATCGTAGTGCCGCATGAGCAGGTGCGATTCGATTTGCTGAAGCGTGTCGAGCGCCACGCCCACGACGATCAGAAGACCGGTTCCTCCGAAGACGAACGGCGCGTTGAACCTCTGCTGCATGAAGAACGGCAGCACAGCTATGAACGCTAGGAACAGCGCTCCGGGGAGCGTGATCCTGGTCAGTACGCCATCGATGTACTCGGCGGTCTTCTTGCCGGGGCGCTTGCCCGGGATGAAGCCGCCGTACTTCTTCATGTTGTCGGCCAGGTCGACCGGGTTGAAGATGATCGCCGTGTAGAAGTAGGCGAAGAACACGATGATGACGATGTACAGCGACGTGTGGACCAGCTGCCCGGGCTGGAGCGCTGCGGCCAGACCTTCCATGAAGATGTTCCCCTGGAAGAACCCGGCCAGCGTGCCCGGGAACATGATCAGCGACTGAGCGAAGATGACGGGGATGACGCCCGCGGTGTTCAGTCGAAGAGGGATGTGCGTGCTCTGCCCGCCGTAGACCCTCCGTCCGACGACGCGTTTCGCGTATTGGACCGGGATCCGTCGCTGGGCCTGCTGCATCAGCACGACCGCCGCCACGATGCCGATCATCATGACCACGAGCACGACGAGGCCGATCGTGCTGAGCGACCCGATGCGAACCGCCCTGAAGGTGTTCAGCCAGTCTGTCGGGTACCTCGCCACGATGCCGATGAAGATGATGAGCGAGATGCCGTTCCCGATGCCCTTGTCCGAGATCTGCTCGCCGAGCCACATGATGAAGATGGTCCCGGTGGTCATCGTGAGCATGGTCAGGAGCCTGAAGCCCCAGCCGGTCATCGGCACGATCGGTACGCCGTCGATCGCGGGAAGGTGCTCAAGGTAGATCGAGAGACCGTACGACTGGACCAGCGCAAGAAAGACCGTCCCGTAGCGCGTGTACTGCGTGATCTTCTTCCGCCCTTCCTCACCCATCTTCTGCAGCTTCTCGAAGTACGGGATGACCGCCGTGAAGAGCTGCAGGATAATCGAGGCGCTGATGTACGGCATGATCCCGAGCGCGAAGATCGTCGCGTTCGCGAAGGCGCCGCCGACGAACATGTCGTACAGCCCGAGGAGAGTTCCCTGCTGAGCCTTGAAGTAGGACGCCAGAGCCTCACCGTTGACGCCGGCCGTGGGAACGTGCCCTCCGATCCGGTAGACGATGAGGATCATGAGTGTGTAGAGGACGCGCCTCTTGAGCTCGGGGATCTTGAAGATGCTCTGGAGGCTCTGAAGCACATTCGCCATGACTCGTCGCCTTTCTCTACTTGATCAGCTCGACCGTGCCGCCAGCTGCCTCGAGTTTCTCCTTCGCCTTCGCGCTGATCGCGTTCACCTTGAGATCGATCACCCTCGTGACCTCTCCGACCGCGAGGACCTTCACCGGCTTCTTCGAGCTCGTGAGGATGCCGCTCGTCCTCAGCACCTCCACCGTCACCGTTCCCTCGAGGCCCGAGCGCTCCAGGTCGGTCAGGTTGATGATCTCGTACGTACGCCGGTGAGGGGACGTGAAACCGCGCATCGGCACACGACGCGCCAGCGGCATCTGGCCTCCCTCGAACCACGGAGGTATGTTCCCGCCGGAGCGTGACTTCTGCCCCTTGTGGCCGCGGCCGCACGTCTTCCCCCGTCCCGAGCCCTGCCCACGGCCGAGGCGCCTCTTCTTCTTCCGCGCGCCCTTTGCGCTCTTGAGTTCGTTCAGCTTCATGACGACGCCTTCCCTCTGGAAGCTGTCTCTAGGTTCTTCCGAAAACGCCCTGCCGCGATGACCCCGTCGTTCCGTGGGTCCCGGCCGTTGCGGCGGTCCGCCCTCCCAACCTCACCTCGAGATCCCTACTCGTCCAACTCCTCGACCGTGACGAGGTGGATCACCCTGTTCACCATGCCGCGAATCTGCGGTGTGTCGTCGTGGACGACCGCCTGGTGGAGCCGCCTGATCCCGAGCGCCCTGACGGTTCTCTTCTGCACGCCGGGCCTGTTGATGGCGCTCCGGACCTGTCGGATCTTGAGCTTCTTAGGCATCTGTGGTCTCCCCCTCGATGCCGAAGAGCTCACGGACGCTGATCCCCCGGATCTTCGCCACGTCGCGTGCCGAACGCATCTCCTTCAGGGCCTCCATCGTCGCCTTGACGATGTTGTGCGGGTTGTTGGACCCCAGGGACTTCGCGAGGACGTCCCGGATCCCGACGCACTCCATGACCGCACGCACACCGCCGCCTGCCACGATTCCCGTTCCCGGGCTTGCCGGCCGGACGAGAACCTTCCCGGCGCCGAACTTCCCGAGCACCGTGTACGGCACCGTGCCCCCGATGAGCGGCACCTCGACCATGTTCTTCTTCGCCACCTCGGTGCCCTTGCGAATCGACTCCGCGACGTCGTTGGCCTTCCCGAGACCGACACCGACCTTCCCCTTCCCGTCCCCCACGGCGACGAGGGCGTTGAATCCGAAGCGCCGGCCGCCCTTGACGACCTTGGCCACCCGGTTGATGTGGATGACCCGCTCTTCGAACTCGGAGTCCCTCGCGTCCCTGCCGCCCCTACTGTATCTGGACTGCCTCTGTGCCATCGATCTACTGCTCCCTCCCAGGCGGTACCCCTAGAACTCCAGGCCCCCTTCGCGAGCCGCGTCTGCCAGGGCCTGTACCCTGCCGTGGTACAGGTAGCCGCCCCTGTCGAAGCTGACCCGCTTGATCCCCTTCTCGAGGGCCATCCGGGCCAGAACCTTGCCGACGGCCTTGCTCGCGTCGGTCTTCGTATGGTCTCCGTTCCCTAGTTCCTTCTGCACGTCGTCGCTCAGGGTGGAGGCGGAGACGAGGGTCTCGCCCTTCTCATCGTCGATGACCTGGGCGTAGGTATGCTTGAGGCTCCGGAAAACGCTCAGCCTCGGACGCTCGGTCGCGCCGTAGACGGTCTTGCGAACGCGCCTCCTCCGTCTCTGTCTCCCGATTCTCCTGGCGCTGCTCCTACCCTTCATCGTATCTCACCAGCCTCTAAAGGAGTTTGTCAGGGGCGCCCTCTCGATCTAGGCGCCGGACGACACTGCCAGCTTGCCGGCCTTCCGCCGGACGTACTCGCCGTGATACCTGATGCCTTTGCCCTTGTACGGCTCCGGTGGGCGGAGGGCCCTGATGTTCGCCGCAGCCTGTCCCACCAGCTGCCTGTCGATTCCCTTCACCACGATGCGCGTCGCTTCGGGAACCTCGATCTCGATCCCTTCGGGGGCCTCGAAGACACACGGGTGGGAGAGCCCGAGCTTCAGATGAAGGGCCTTCCCCTTCAGCTCGGCGCCGTAACCCACACCGATGATGTCCAGGTTCTTGAGGAACCCCTCGGACACCCCCTTGATCGTGTTGGCAACGAGCGCTCTCATGGTGCCGTGAAGCGCGCGCGTCGCCTTCGTCTCGGACGTTCGCGTGAGGGTCACGACGTTGCCGTCGACGGCGACCTCCACGTTGCCCGTCAGCTCAGTAGCGAGCTCACCCTTCGGCCCCTTGACCTTGACGATCCTCCCGTCGACCGTGACCGTCACGCCCGCGGGTATCTCGATGGGGGCCTTGCCAATTCTCGACATCCGGGTCTCTCCTTGCGATCTTGCTTACGTCTACCACACGTGGCAGAGAACCTCACCGCCGACGTGCTCCTTGCGCGACTCCCGGCTGGTCAGGACGCCCTTCGGGGTCGAGAGGATCGCGGCCCCGTAGTTGCTCCTGACCCGGGGGATATCGTCGGCGCCGACGTAGCGTCTCAGGCCGGGCTTCGAGATGCGCCGTATCCCCTGGATGACGCTCACGCCATCGGGAGTGTACTTGAGGTGAACGCGCAGTGTCCCCTGCTTCCCGTCCTCCGTCACCCGGAAGTCGCGGATGAACTTCTCTCTCTGAAGAGCCTCGGCGATCGCGACCTTGAACTTCGAGGCCGGGATGTCGACGGTCTTCTTCCTCGCCTGGCATGCGTTCCGAATCCTCGTGAGCATGTCGGCGACTGGATCAGTCATCATTGTCGATCTCTCCTCGGAGGACCCCCGGAGCGACTCACACCGTCGCGCTCCGGTTCCGGGTCCGTCTCGCGAGAGCCCGTGAGCCCCGGCCCTACCAGCTGGCCTTCACGACTCCCGGAATCTCGCCCATCAAGGCCAGTTCACGGAAACAGATGCGGCAGAGTCCGAAGTCACGCATGTAGGCGCGCGAACGCCCACACCGGTGACACCTGTTGTACTTCCGCACCTTGTACTTCGGCTTCCGCGCCTGCTTCTCGATCAGTGCCTTCTTCGCCAAAGCCTCTTCCCCTTCGGTCTCAAGCGGTCCGAGCCTTCCAGCTAGCGCCGGAACGGCAGCTTCATGAGCTTCAGAAGCTCCATGGCTTCCTCGTCCGTGTTCGCCGTCGTCACGATGGTGATGTCCATACCCTTGATGCTGTCGATAGCGTCGTACTCGATCTCGGGGAACACGACCTGCTCCTCGAGCCCAAACGTGTAGTTCCCACGCCCGTCGAACGAGTTCGTTGGGAGTCCGCGGAAGTCGCGGATCCGCGGGGCCGCGATCGTCACGAGCCTGTCGTAGAACTCGTACATGCGGTCCCCTCTGAGCGTGACCTTGCAGCCGATCGGCTGCCCGGCCCTGAGCTTGAAGTTCGCGATCGCCTTCTTCGACCGCGTCATCTTCGGCCGCTGCCCCGTGATGGCCGCCAGCTCCTTCATGGCGTTCTCGAGGATCTTGATGTCTTCCTTCGCCTCGGCGAGCCCCATGTTGACGACGATCTTGGACATCTTGGGGACCATCATCGTGTTGGCGTACGCGAAGCGCTTCATCAGCGCTGGGACAACGTCGCCCCTGTACTTGTCCTTGACCCGTGTCATTCGTTTCTGCTCCGTACCTGGCGGAGAGCCCTTGAGGCCCTCCGAGCGCCCCCGCCCACTGGCTACCTTCTTTCGATCATCTCACCGCACTGCGTGCACGACCGCGCCTTCGACTTGTCCGCGAGGATCTTCGTCCGGATCCGCACGCCCTTGTTGCACTTCGTGCAAACGAGCATGACGTTGGAAGCGTGCACCGGAGCCTCGCGCTCGATGATCCCGCCCTGGTCGCCCTGCCGCCTCGGCTTCGTGTGCCTGTGGATGAAGTTGGCTCCCTCGACGACGACGCGCCTCGCCTTCGGCATGACCTTGAGGACCTTCCCGCGCTTCCCCCGGTCGTTCCCGGCGATGATCTCCACGATGTCGTTCTTCGCTATATGCATCTCTCTTGCCCCTTGATCCTCGGAAGGGTGTCCTTACCCGTCGAGCGGGTTCCCTACAGCACCTCGGGAGCGAGGGCGACGATCTTCATGAACTTCTTCTGGCGAAGCTCCCTCGCCACGGGCCCGAATATCCTCGTGCCGATCGGCTCGTTCTGAGGATTCACCAGGACCGCCGCGTTGTCGTCGAAGCGGATGTAGGAACCGTCCTTCCGTCTGATCTCCTTCTTGGTCCGAACAATGACGGCGCGAACGACCTGCTTCTTCTTGACGGTGCCGCCGGGCATCGCGGACCTCACGCTCGCGACAACTATGTCGCCGACGTGTGCGTACCTTCTCCGGGTGCCGCCCAACACCTTGAAGCACCGCACCTCCTTCGCCCCGGAGTTGTCCGCAACCTTGAGTTTCGTGTACTCCTGAATCATTGCCAGCCTCTTCGTGGGGTACGCGCCGTCGTCTACTGCTGCACCCTCTTCATGACCTCAACGATGCGCCAACGCTTGTCCTTCGAGAGTGGACGCGTCTCGGCGATCCGGACGACGTCCCCGATCTGACACTCGTTCTTCTCGTCGTGGGCCTTGAACTTGGTCGTCTTCTTCACGAACCGACCGTACCTCGGGTGCTTGACGAGCCTGGTAACCGCCACAACGGCGGTCTTGTCCATCTTGTCACTCACCACCTGGCCGACCCGAACCTTCCGCCGGCCGCGCTTCTCAGTTGCCGTCATACGCTCCTACTCCGGTCTCACGCCCTGTCAGGCTCTCGCCCCTCGCCAAGCGCGGGGGACGCGTCGACCGTCCCACCCTCCTCCAGGAGAGTGGCGAGTCGCGCGATGTCCTTCCGCACCTCTCGTATCCTCAGAGGATTTGCCAGCTGACCAGTCTTGTGCTGGAACTTCAGGTTGAAGAGCTCCTCGCGGCCCTCCCGCAGTCGCTGCTCCAGCTCGTCCCTGGTCAGGGTCCTCAGCTCCGTCGGCTTCACTCCTGGTTCTCCTTCGGGACTACAGCTCCCTGATCGTGAACTTCGTCTTGATCGGGAGCTTGTGGCTCGCGAGCGCGAGGCACTCCCGCGCAATCTGCTCGGTCACTCCCTCGAGCTCGCAGATGATCCGGCCGGGCTTGACGACTGCCACCCAGTGGTCGAGAGCGCCCTTCCCCTTCCCCATCCTCGTCTCGGCCGGCTTCTTGGTGATCGGCTTGTCCGGGAACACCCTGAACCACAGCTTGCCCCGGCGCTGCATGTGCCTCGTGATGGCGATCCTGGCCGCCTCGATCTGTCGAGCAGTCAGCCACCCGGGCTCCAGGGCTCGGAGGCCGTACTCACCGAAGTCGAGCTTGCACGCGCCTTTCGACCGCCCCCGCATGCGCCCCTTCATCTGCTTCCTGTATTTCGATCGCTTCGGTTCCAGCATGGTTACCTACCCTTCGGTCCACTGCCGCCACCGCTTCCACCGCGACTGCCGCCGCTTCCGCCGCTGCTTCCGCCGCGACTGCCGCCGCCGCTTCCGCCGCGACTGCCGCCGCCGCTCCCGCCGCCGGGACGGCCACGACCACCACCGCCG
>JALGVU010000048.1 GCA_025774545.1 bacterium
GGAGGTGCCCGCCGTACGTGTTCCCCGAGAACTCACACGAGTCGAGTGTCACGTCCGCCGAGAGTCCCTTCACGCCGACCGCCGCGTCCGAGACTCGGCAGAACGAGAGGTCGGCCGTCGCCGCAGGCCTGACGTCGATGCCCTGCCACGCACCCATCCCTCGCGCGCGCATGACGATCTCGCCGTCCGGGCGTCCGGCAGCGACGAGCGTTCCCCGGATTTCGATCGCTGGGTCGCCGAGGCCGTCGGCCTCGAAGAGGGTCTCGGGGGCGATCGTGACGTCGGATCCTGCGAGGAACGTAGCGTCGCCGGTCACGACGTAGCGTTCGAGAAGAAGGAACGTGCCGGCGAGGTCACCCTCGATCGGCTGAGCGTGAACAGAGGAGTGTGACGCGTGGGCACCGAGGCCCTTCCACTCCACGGCGAGTTCCCCGGGTTCCTCGGCGAACGCCATGGCGAAGAGCGTTCCGTCCGGAGAGCCGACGATCACCTCCGGCAGTCCGCCGCCGGAGAGATCGGTGACGAACGGCGTCCACGCGTCTCCCGTGACCGGCACGGGCGGGAAAACGTCCGAACCGTCGCTCGCGATGACGTGGACGGTTCCGTACTCCGTTCCAACCAGGATCTCCTGGTCGCCGTCCTGATCGATGTCGGCGATCGCCGCCGACGAGCCGGGATCGCCGTTGAGCGGAATCTCCCAGATCTCCGATCCGCCCTCGATCCGGTGGAGCGTCGACGACGACGTTCCGGCGACGACGTCCAGCGTGAGGTCCTGGTCGAGATCCCCGATCGCGAGCGTGGTCGTGGTGGAGCCGAACGCGACGCTCCAGAGCGGCGATCCGTCCTCGCCGTTCAGGGCGTACAGCTCGCCGCACGCGGCCACGATTTCGAGGAGGCCGTCGTCGTCGATGTCGCCCAGCGCGACCGCGGCTACGTTGACGCCCCCCAGCTGGAACGGGCTCCAGAGTTCGACCGGCGGGTTCTCCGCGCAGGAGATCGCCCCGATCCAGCCCTGGTATGTCCCGAAGACGATGTCCGGGCGCCCGTCCATGTTGAGGTCGCCCACGGCGGGCGACGCCGTCGCCTTCTTCCCGGACGGCAGCGGGTAGGACCAGATCGTGTTGCCGTCCTCGTCGATCGCGAGGATGCGCGAGTCCCCTCCGAACACGGCGCGGACCGCGATGATCGCGTCGAGGTCGCCGTCGGCGTCCACGTCCGCGAGGGCGGGTGATCCGACCGGCTCGAGGGTGTTGATGCTCCACATCTCCTCGCCGTCCGCCTCGAACGCAAGGACGCCCGACCTCTTCATCGACACGATCTCGTTCTCACCGTCGCCGTCGAGATCGCCGATCGCCGGCGCGACCTCGGGGCCGTAGAGGATCGGCCCGACCGACGGAGCCGACTCCCACGCGACCGTTCCGTCCGGCCTGACCGAGATGACGCGCGAGTCCTGCCCCGTGATCACGACGCGACGCTCACCCTCGAGATACCCGACGCACAATCCGAAGACGTCCGTGCCGAGGTCAGCGGGGAAGCCGTCGACGTGCGAGTAGACGTAGACGTCCCTCGAGAACGTGTTGTTCTCCTCGTCGATCTCCGCGATGGTCCCGTCCGGATCGATGGTGATCTCGAACGTGTGCGGGCCGACGTCGGGGGTCGGCACCCCGATCTGGATGATCTCCGTCGACCAGCCCTCCAGCCACGGGATGTTGTCGTTGTAGGTGTCGGTGCCCTCCGGGCCGATGTCGGTGACCCGGACGACGACGGGGCCGGCTGAGACCGGGCTCTGGCTCACCACGGGAATCGTGATGATGAGGATCTCGTCCGAGCTCGGCGCGTCCGACGACCACTCCGTCAGGTGCGGCTTGACCGCGAGGTCGGGCATCGACGACGGCGGAACGGTCCATCGGTAGATCAGCGTCGGGTCGCCGAAGAGGTTGAACTGCCGCGTGTAGTCGTCCTCACCCCCGTCCTGGAGGTGGAGGAGCTTCGCGACCGCCATCGTCTCGCCGATGAAGACGGAGTTCTCCGTGAACGCGGCGCGGTAGACTTTCTCCGTGAGCGTCCTGAACACGCCGCCGTCGCTCGCGCGAGGCGCCGCCAGGCACGCGATCGCTCCCTTGTTGGGCGCGTTCACGAGCTGCTCGGCGAGGCAGTCGTACGAACCGGTGCCGTCGACGACCGTCGTGTTGTCGAGCCAGCCCGTCATGCACGCCATCGAAAGCACGATGGGGAGCCGGACCGGGTTGTCGAGCAGCTCGATGTGCGACGTCGAGAACGTGTGGTACCAGACGGAGATGTAACCGTCCCCCGCGAAATTGACCATCAGGTAACCGTCGTTGACGGCGTCGGCGATCGCCTCGGCGCAGTCCAGCGTGAACTCGTAGTCGTGCCGGTAGATGCGGTCGACGGTCCAGTCGTCGGGCACCTGCTCCTCGAACGTGTCGAACAGGGTGACGTACTGCTGCTTCTCCGTGTAGAAGAGCCCGCCGACCATGAGGATCTTGTCGTGCCAGTCGGGCGGGGACGCGAGCGGCATGTAGCTCGTGGCCTTGTCGACCACGGACGAAAGCTCCGCCGAGTTTCCGACGGAGAGCCGGCCCAGCATCACGTCCTCGGCATCGTCGTCGCCGCTGACGCACGCGTAGTAGTGGTCCGACGCGGCCTGCTGGCCGCCGTACCCGTTGTACACGGGCAGCATGAGCGTCGCGTTGTCGTCGGCGTACGCGTCCCCGATGAGAAGGACGAATCCGAGGTGCCCGTCCCCGAAGTGCGCAGCCGAAGCGGTGTTGTAGACCTGCTGGACGAAGTCGTGGATCGCCTCGGGCGTGAGCTCCGGCATCGCCGCCGTGCTCACGACCCCTATGTTGAGACCGAGATACGGGGCGTGATGCTGCGCCAGGTTGAGGATCTCGGGATCAGCGTAGAGCGATTCGGCCACGAGGAAGAGGACATCGATCTCTGCGCTCTCGCAGTTCGCGACAGAGGAGCAGTAGGTGACGGTCCCGCTGCGGGTCCCGTCCGGGGGACCCGCGGGCGGCGTCCAAAGGGGTTCGGCGATCGTGGCGGCGTCGTAGTTCAGAATCGCCCGATCGCACGCAAGCGTGAAGGGTCCCGTGTTCGTGACGACGGGGCCGCTCGCCCCGGTGGGGGAGAGCGCTATCTCGATCTGGTCAACGGGGCCGAAGGTCCGGAGGACCTCAGTGTCGATGGCGACGACGGCCGCCTTCTGCCGGCGGATGCTGATGATTCTCTCCACGCGGGCGCACGTCGATGCGCGGGCACCCGTGAGCTCGCGTTCCTCGCTGCCGCTCCGCAGGAAGACAGCGCTCACGGTAGCGCCCGTACATTCGGGGAGCGCGACGAGCCTCCTCGTAAGGCCCGTGGAGCCGGCAGGCCCGAGCGAGACCCGCGAGAGCGGGTTCACACCCGCCGGAGCCCTCGTCTCTTCGCCGTCGACCCTGAGCGTTATGCTCGGTCTCCGAACGGTGTCTCCCGGCACGCGGTCGATGCCGCCGGATGCCCCATCCACGCTTCCTGCAAACGCCACCTCGTCGGTCCGCGTCGCAATGTCTCGTTCAGGCGCTCTCGCGAGTGCGAGAGCAGCGCAGAGGCCGAAGGCCAGAGTGGTCAAGAGAACAACGAGGAAGCTGCACCGCCGGCGCCCAACGCCCGTCCCACCATCCCGCTTCTTCATCGTCCACCTCGTCTGTGCGAGTCGTGTGTCTATACT
This sequence comes from bacterium, assembly GCA_025774545.1. Lineage (GTDB taxonomy): Bacteria > Joyebacterota > Joyebacteria > Joyebacterales > Joyebacteraceae > JALGVU01. The sequence goes on from JALGVU010000048.1 coordinate 3,734, forward strand.
AAACAGAGCGCCGGACGCGCTACGCCCCGACGCTCTGTCTAGTTCGCCGTTACTCTGTCGCCGCTACTGGTACAGAGCCTTGATGGAACCCCAGCTCCGCGACTCAACAGGGGTCGAGCAGTCCTCGAGCCAGAGATACATGCCGAAGTGCCACGTCTCGTACGAGCCGGGGCAGTCCTTGGTGTAGGTCCCGAAGTAGTTCCCCGTGCCGCACATTCCGTCGTACACGCCGGTGCCGTCCCTGATGATGATGACGAGGCCGGTGAGGCTGCCGCTGCAGAACTCGTCCTCGTCGAGAACACCGTTGCTGTTCAGGTCGAGGACCTGAACCTCGATCGTGCACGTGCCAACCATGACACCTTCGTTGGTGTTGTCGACGATGTTGAGCGAGCTCAGCTCCACCAGACCGTGGTTGGTGTCGAAGTGGCCCTTCCAGTAGCCGGGGGTACCAGGTGTGTAGTTGTTCGCGTAGAACGTGCTCCAGATGTACTGGAACCGCTCCGCCTCATCCATCGGCCAGCCGGCATCGGGAATCGTGATGCTCCAGGTTCCATCCGTGATCGTGCCGCCCGGATCCATCGCGCCGCCGAAGACGGGTGGGCTCTCCATGAAGTCGCCGTCGCCGACGCCGAAGAACCACACGAACGTCTCAGCCGAAGCGACGGAGGCCACCATCAGAACAGCAAGTGCTATGACCAATGCTCTCATAGCTCTCTCCTTTACCTCGCCCTCGCGGGCACTAGCACTCCGGTTCACACCCTGACTCACTCACCAATTCCAAAGAGCCGTGTCTCGAAACTACTCGTACAGTGACTTGATCGCTCCCCACGTGCTTTCCTCCACGGCGCTCGGGCACGTGAAGGTCTGGAAGAGTCCATTGACGTATATCATGTCATTGGTCGGCGGGTTCACGAAGTTGAACGTCCCCGACCCAAGTGCCGCCTGGCCGCACGTGTTGTCGTACTCGTCGCCGCCGAGGCGGGGGTTCACGACGAGCATCGCCGTCAGGTTGTGGGGCGAGTGCTTCTCGCTCTGCGAGAGAATCCCATCCGGCACCTTGTCGAGCACCATGATCGTGAGCGAGATGTTGCCTCCCAGATATCCGGGCGGGGAGGATAGGCTCATCGAGAACGTCGGGGCCTTCGGCATGTTGCTGCTGATCTCGCCGTACCAGGCCTCCGAGCCGGGCGAGTCGTCGTAGTTGTCAGCGAAGAACTCGCTCCAGATGTGGTCGAAGCGCGCGGTCGAGTCCGTCTCCGCTGGCCACCCCGTGTCGTCGATGGTGAACTCCCACGACCCCGTGTACCCCGAAAGGAAGGTGCCCGTGTATCGCGCGGGGCTTTTCATCAGGCCGCCCTGGCCCTGCATGACAACGAACGTGTCACCCGCCGCGACCGGAAGCGCAACAAGGATCGTGATCGCGACGGTCAGGGCAGACAGAAGCAATCGTCTCATGCCACCACGCTCCTTCCGAGTGACTCCCTATGTAGGTCTCGTGTCGTTCCCGGTGCTTGCCGCGTCAGCCGTTCGCGCCTGACGCCATCGAAGCTCACCACGTCCTCACATCTTAAGGCGCCCCGCCACCGGCTCCGCGCGCCACAGCTGCGCCTGCGTTCGTGCCGAATCACCGTTCGGATGCCGTGTGGGTAGCTCCCCCAATACACTGCAAGTGTACGACATTGATGCTTCCAGGTCAACCGATTTTTGGACAAGACACACAGCATGCGCGATCTTGCCAGTGCGGCTCCCGCTCGAAGCGGCTTGTCACCCGGGGCGGACTCTCCTATGATGGACGGCGCCGCCGCCGGGGAGGCGGGCAGGCCCAGAACGAGGGGGTCTCCGCCTTCGGGGGCCCCCGGAACGGGGGGGGCCAGGGGGTGCCTGCTCAGCGAGCATCGGTGAATCTGCCCCTGGCAGCTATAACGTAGACGTGGGACGGTGCCGGGCCAGGCCGTCCCTGCGCGACGGAGGAACCGTGGGGAGGAGCGAGCGGGCAGCGCCAGGTGCCAGTCGAATCGTGATGATCCTGGTCGCGATCTACGCGCTCGCCTGGATCGCGCGCTTCATGTACGTCCTGCACCTGCGCTCGAGCCCGTTGGCCGAGGTGCCGACGCTCGATGAGTTCTACCACGTCGAGTGGGCGCAGATGCTCGCGGCGGGCGACTGGATCGGGAGCGACGTCTTCTTCCGCGCGCCCCTCTACCCGTATCTTCTCGGCGTTTCGTTCGTGCTTTCCCGGGGGAGCCTGTTTGCCTCGCGGATCTTCCAGGTGACGTACGGAGCGCTCACGCCCGTTGCGCTCTACTTCCTGGGCCGCCGGGTCTTCGACCGCCGCGTTGGTCTCGTGGCGGCGGCGGTCGCGGCGCTCTACCCGTTCTTCATCTACTTCGATCACGAGCTCCTGATCGTCTCGCTCATCGTGCTTCTCGACGTCGTGCTGCTGGTTGCGCTCCTGCGGGCGGACTCCGTGCCGAGCTGGGGCAGATGGACCCTCGCGGGGGTCGTGCTGGGCGCTTCGGCGATCGCGCGACCGAACGTCCTCGTCGTCGTGCCGTTCGTTCTCCTCTGGATCTGGTGGGGGGCGAGGAGTGAACCCGCGGGCGAGGCATCGGTGGAGCAGAGGGTGAGCCTCCTGTTCGGGAGCACACCGCTTCGAACCACGCTTCGCCGATTCGCGGCCCTCGCCCTTGGCGCCGCCCTCGTCGTGGCCCCGGTGACCCTCAGGAACTATGTGCTCGGACGAGACTTCGTGCCGATCGCGTCCCAGGGCGGCGTGAACTTCTTCATCGGCAACAACGAGGAGGCCGACGGAATCGCGGCGGTGCTGCCGGCTCTCGGTGAGTCCTGGCGCTACGAGGACGCGGTGCGGATCGCGGAGCTCGACACGGGACGTCGGCTCAAGCCGAGCGAGGCGTCCGGCTACTGGTACGCAAAGGGCCGCGAGTTCATCGTGAGGAATCCTGGGGCGTCGGCTCGCCTCTTCATGAAGAAGCTCGTGCTTTTCTGGAACAGCTTCGAGCTCGCGAACAACAAGGACGTCTATCACTTCGGGAACATGTCGTGGGTCTTTCGGGGCCTCTCGTGGCTGCACTTCGGGGTGATCGCTCCGTTCGCGATCCTCGGGATGTGGGTCTTCACGCGCCGGAATCGCGCCGCCGCCCTCGTGACGCTCTTCGTCCTCTCGTACATGGGGGGAGTGCTTCTCTTCTTCATCAACGCGCGCTACCGCCTGCCGGTCGTCCCGTTCCTCATCCTCTTCGGGACGGCGGCGGCCTTCTGGCTCGTGGAGCGTCTGAGGAAGCGCGACGTGCGGACCTTCGCGATCGGGGCGGCCGCGGTTGCGGTGCTCGCGCTCCTCGTGAACCTCGACTACTACGGTACCCACGTCGGCGAGCGGGCGCAGACGCACTACACGATCGGGCTCGCGAGGGCGTCGCAGGGGGATCACGAGGCTGCCGTCGAGTCGTACCTCCGCGCGATCGAGCTGTCGCCGGGCTACGCCCGCGCCTACAACAACATGGGCATCGCGCTCGAGAAGCTGGCACGAGACGAGGAGGCGCTCGAGGCCTACCACACCGCCGGACGGTTGGACCGGACGCTGGCCTCGGCGCCGAACAACATCGGCATCTACTACTGGCAGAGGGAGGAGCACGAGGAGGCCGCCCGCTGGTTCGCGGAGGCGCTCGAGCGGGATCCCTACCTCGAGCAGGCGCACTACAATCTGGCCACGATGCTCGTGTTCCTCGGGGACCCGGCGGCCGCCGAGGAACACTTCAAGAGCGCCATCGTCGCTCGGAGGGACTACAAGGAGGCCTGGAACGCGCTCGGCCGTGTCGTCGAGGAAGCGGGCCGCCCGTCCGAGGCGATCAGGGCGTACTCGAACGCCGTCGCCATCGACCCCGGCTTCGGAGACGCGCGAAACAACCTGGCGATCGTTCTCGCGCAGACCGGGCAGTACGAGGAGGCCCTGAGGGAGCTCGGCATCGCGCTCCGCTGCACGCCCGGGGACCCGAAGATCAAGTCCAACATCGAGGCGGTGAGAACGCTGATGCGGAAGCACCGCTCGGGCTCGCCGGTCTCGCCGTAGCGCGGAGGTGGAGCTCGCCGGGCCTGCCGCTCGTGCTCACCGTAGCGTGGAGGTGGAGTTCGCCGGGCCTGCCGCCCGTGCTCGCCTCGGCGCGCCGCTCCCATCGCCGGTCCGTCAGCCGCCCGTGGCATCCGTGGCGGCGAGCGCCTCCCCGGCGCGAAGCGCGACGAACGGATGCTCGTCGCCGCCGAGCATTGCCTCGAGCTTCTCGGTCGCGCTCTCGCTCGGCCCGATTTTCCCGATCGCCTCCGCCGCGAACGCTCTCACCGTCCAGTCGCCCGACTCGAGCAGGTCCTCGATGACCGCGAGCGCAGATCCGGCTCCGATCTCGCCGAGCGCCCACACGGCGAGCACTCGGGCGTGCCCGGCCGTCCCCGTGGCGGCGTCGATCAGGCTCGCGGTTGCGGGCTCGCCGATCGCGGCGAGCGCCCCGGCGGCGCCGTATCTGACGGAGTAGTAACGATCGCCGAGCGCCTCGGCGAGCGCCGCGATGGCGTCGACGCCGAGTGGTCCGTCGTTCCCTTCCGCGGCCGCGATCCTCTTGAGTGACACGCCCGCGCTCTTCCTCACGATCTCGTTGTCGTCGGCGAGGAGCTCGAGGAGCGGCGGCGCGGCTTCGGGCTTCTCTGTTCGTCCCAGCGCCCCGGCGATCGCCGCGCGGACCTTCCAGTTGTCGTGGCCGGACGCCTCGACGAGCGGCGGGATCCCTCGCGCGTCGCCCAGCCGGCCGAGGATGCTCGCGGCGAGCCTGGCGCCGCGCGTCGTGTCGGTCCGGCGCACCTCGCTTCGGAACGCATCGACGAGCGGAGTGACGCCGGGCTCCCCGATTCTCACGAAGAGATCCTCGAGCGCGTGCCGCTCGCGCGCGTCGTCCGTGTCGAGCTGCGTCACGAGGTAGGGGACGGACTCCTCGTGGTTCCGCACGAGAAGGCGTCGCGACGGCTGCAGCATCGCCTGGAACTGGAGGGCGGCCGAGGAGGCGCGGAGGAAGAGCTCCTCGGGGGAGAGGTCGACAAGCCCCGTCGTGTCGGGCGGCGCGTCCCCGTCGGCAGCGAACGCCACGGGCGGGGACAGCGCGACCAAGGTGACCCCGGCGAGAAGCAGCGCCGCGGCGCGGCGGCGGAGCAGCGCGCCCGCACGGGGGACGAACGGCGGGGACACGCCGCGGGCTGATGCTGCGGTTCGTCTCATGGCTGCTCCGCTCCTTCCTCAGCGCGGGCGTCCACGCCGATCCCGTACGTGCTGTGCGTCCACCACGCGCCGTCCTCTCCGCGCCCGGAGTACGAGTCGGAGCCGGCCGCGTCGATGAACACGCCGATGCTCCCGTAGTCGCGCCTCCAGTTGCCGTAGCCGTGCGTGTTCCCGACGCCGCGGACGGAGTAGACGTCGTCTCCTCGGTCGTCGAAGAGCACGCCGATGCCGTTCGCGTTCCCCGCGGCCTGGGAGAGGTCGTGGCAGGTGTAGTTGTCGTCCCCGTTGTGATCGTGGAGGATGCCGATCGCGAGGTCGTGCCCGCACCCCTGGGAGACGCCCTTCGACACGTAGTTGTCGTCCCCGTCGAAGTCGACGAGCGCCGCGACGGTGATGTGGGTTCCCGCGCCCTGCGCGTACTGGTACGAGATGTACTGGTCGTTGCCGAAGTTGTCGACGAGTCCTCCGACCGAGAACCAGTAGCTCGAGCCCTGGCCGAAGATGTCGGAGACGTAGACGTCGTTCCCGAACTCGTCGACCAGAAGCCCGATCCCGCCGGACGCGTCCGGGCGCCAGCCGAACCCGAATCCCTGCGAGAGGCTCAGGAAGTGATCGAAGTAGCGGATCTCGTCGGTGTATTTACCGCCGGCGAAGTAGAGATCGTTGCCGTCCCAGTCGTAGAGCACGCCCACTCCCATCACGAACCCGAACGCCTGGGAGAAGAGAGCCGCGTGATACGTGTCGTTCCCCGCGTGGTCGATGGCGACGCCGATCCCGAACGCCCCCGACCCTTGCGCGCACGTGTCGCCGACGTAGCGATCGTTCCCGTCGCGATCGTGCAGGAGTCCGACGCCGAAGAGGCCGGACCCGATCGAGAAGTCGACCGCCGTGTACGCGTCGTCGCCCGCGAGGTCGACGAGCACGCCCGCCCCCATGAACCCGGCGCCGAGCGCGTGGTTGCCTCCCTCGTACCTGTCGTCCCCGTCGATGTCGATGGCGATGGAGACGGGAAGCATGGGCGTCGCGCCGCCAGCGCCCGCCCGGTATTCGTCGTCCCCGCCGAGGTCGATCGTGATCGCGCAGGGAACCTCGTAGACGGTCCGCCCGGGACCGCCGATGACCGCGAGCCCCGCCTCGGTCTCGATCACGGAGAGGACGTCGCCCGTCGCCACCCTCGATGCGAGCGCCACCCTCCCGCTCCTCGCGTGGTCCTCGGGCGAGCTCCAGTCGTCGATGTGGAAGAGCGCGCGATCGACGGCGCCCGCCGCAATCACGCCGGCCCGCGCCAGCGCCTCGTAGTCGACCCGTCCGGCGATCTCGAGAAGCCTGTCGCCGAGCTCCTCTTCTTCTTTCTCCTCCCGCTCCTTCTCGTCGATCGGCTTGTCGGGGTCGAACTCGTCCTCCTCGAGGAGGACGGGGGCGTGCGCGCGCACGAAGGCGCGCTCATCCTCCGTGAGCCCCGCGAAGGCGCGTTCGATCTCCGCGGCGGCCCGCTCGATCGCCGGGAGGAGCGCCGCGACGATGTCGGGCCCGGTCGGCTTCGGGTCGCTCGGAAGCGCATCGGGCCCGGCGGCTGCCCCGACGGGGTCCTCGCCGTCGGAGGCGGAGACCGCGAGATCGAGTTCACCGGCGCACGTCGCGATCAGACAGCGAAGGCACCACCCCGACCCGAGCCTGTTCGACAGCGCCCAGACGTAGTGCTCGGTATCGAGCGGGTTCTCCAAGAGCGAGTCGACGACCGAGATGCGAAACGAGTCCGGGTGATCGGCGTAGTCGGTTCGGAAGTGGAGATCCTCGCGCGTGAGCGCGATCGCGGCGAGGGCGTCGTCGAGCATCTCGTGGCAGGGCGTCGTCTCGGCGAGCGCAGGGGGCGCCGCCAGGAGCACAACCGCGAGAGCCGCGGAGAGCTTCATCGTTTTCTCCCTTCAGCTGAGTACGTCGGGGAATCTCATCGCCCTCTCCCGTCGGCGAGGGCGAGGCGAACGGCTTCGGCCGTGATGGGAAGCTCGAGGAAGCGGAGGCCGGTGGCGTGGTAGATCGCGTTTGCGATCGCGACGGCGCCGGGCATCGCCGGCGTCTCGCCGATGCCCTTCGCGCCAAACGGTCCCCTCGAATACGGCTCCTCGATGAAGAGCGTCTCGATCTCCGGGACGTCCATCGCCGTCGGGAGGATGTACGTGGAGAAGTCGGGCGTGAGGATGTCGCCGCCGTCGGTGATCATCCTCTCGTAGAGCGCCATCCCGGCGCACTGGAGGACGCCCCCCTCGACCTGTCCCTCCAGCGTCGTGGGGTTCAGGATCTTCCCGACGTCGTGCGCTGCAGTGACACGCACGAGCCGCACGTGCCCCGTCCGCGTGTCGACCTCGACCTCCGCGACGTGCGTTGCGTACGAGTAGATCGCATACGCGTCGCCCTGCCCGTCCTCGTCGAAGGTCGACAGCGGCGCGGCGTACCATCCGTCGGCGGCCGTGTTCACGTTCCTCGCCCAGCACTCCGCCGCCAGTTCCGCGAAGGCGATCGAGCGGTCCCCGGCGCCGACGCGGCCGTCCCGGAAGGTGATCTCTCCGGTCGGAACACCCAAGAGCTCGGAGGCCACTTCGCCCATCGTCGCCCTGAGTTTCTCCGCTGCGTCGATGATCGCGTTCCCCGTCATGAGCGTCGTGCGGGACGCGACGCTCGGGCCGCTGTCCGGCACCACGCTCGTGTCGACGTGGTCGACGTGGATCGACTCCGTCGGCGCGCCCAGCGCGTCGGACGCGATCTGCGTCAGCACCGTGAGGAGCCCCTGGCCCATCTCGGTGCCGCCGATCGCGATCCGGACGGACCCGTCTCGATAGACGTTCATGTGCGCCCCGGATCCGTCGAGCGCGAGTCCCTTCGCGCCGAGGCTCACGCCGTAGTAGATTGAGCCGACGCCGATGCCGCGCTTGATCGGATCGCTGTCGGCGCCGCGCTCGGCCCGCTTCGCGTCCCAGCCCGAGGCCTCCCTCGCCTGCCTGAGCGTCTCCGGGAGGCCGACGCTCTCAGTCAGGAGCTGGTTCGTCGCGGTCCGCTTCCCGACCGCCAGGCCGTTCTTGAGGCGGACGTCGATCGGATCGAGCCCGAGCGCCTCCGCCACCTCGTCGACGATCGACTCGTTGGCGAAGATCGTCTGCGGCTGGCCGAATCCGCGGAACGCGCCGGTCGTCTGGCGGTTCGTGTACACGCCGTAGGCGTCGGTGTGGACGTTTGGGATCTCGTAGGGCCCCGTCGCGTGCGCCGCCGCGCGGAAGACGACGACCGGGGTCAGAGTCGAGTACGCCCCGGCGTCCGCGACCACGCGAATCTGGGCCGCCGTGAACGTGCCGTCTCGGGTCGCCCCCAGCTTGTAGGTCACGGTCATCGGGTGACGCTTGCTCGAGCGGTAGAAGTCGTCCTCGCGCGTGTAGATGAGCTTGACCGGGCGGCGCAGCTTCCACGCCGCGACCGCCGCGCACGCGCAGATCTCGCTGGGGGAGTCCTCCTTCCCCCCGAACCCTCCGCCGGTCACCGTCTGGATCACGCGGACGTGGGCCAGCGGGAGGCCGAGAACCGTCGCGACGGCCTTCTGCACGTAGTAGGGACACTGCATCGTGCCGTAGATCGTGACGCCGCCGTGTTCCTCGGGGACGGCGATCGCGCCTAGGGGCTCGAGGTACGAGTGCTCCTGGTGATGCGTCCGGAACGTCCTCTCGACGATGATGTCCGCGGCCTCGAACCCCTCGTCGATGTTCCCCTTTCTCACGCGGTACTCGAGGAAGACGTTCCCATCGTCGTGCACCTTCGGGGCGCCGGGCTCCATCGCGCGGACGGCGTCGAAGACCGCAGGAATTTCCTCGGTCTCCGCGCGGACGGCCGCGGCGGCCTCGCGCGCGATCGCGCGGGTCTCCGCCACGACGACGGCCACCGCGTCGCCCGAGTAGCGAATTCGCTCGCTTGGAAGGAGCGGCTGGTCGCGGTCGACAACGCCCACCTGATTCTCGCCCGGCACGTCGTCCGCCGTCACGACGGCGTGGACGCCCGCCATGGCGAGCGCGTCCGACGCGTCGACCTTCAAGAGCCGGGCGTGCGCGCAGCCGGGAAGGACGAGCGCCGCCTCGAGCATGCCGGGGAACGTGAGGTCGTCCACGTAGAGCGCGCGTCCCGTGACCTTCGCGTCCGCGTCGACCCGCACGAGGCGCGATCCCACCGCTCCCATCTCTCTGTCGTCTCGGTCGTGCAAGCGTCTTCCTCTGTTCGAGCCTATCCGCGCTTCATCGCCCGCACGCGTCGCCGCTCGCCCGCGCCCTATCGCCCGCCGCCGCCGATCCGGTAGCGCATGATGGGACGCGTCTCCGACCGGCGCGCGCACTCCTTGAACCCGGCCTCCGTGAACGCGGTCGCCACGCCGTACCACGCGAACGCCGCCGGGATCTTGCCCTTCTTCGGGTCGACCGGATAGCCCTCGACGACCTTCCCGCCGCTCCTCCTCACGTGAGCGATGACCTCGCGGAGAAGCGCCGTCGACACGCCCATGCCGCGGTACTCCTTCCGAATGAAGAAGCAGGCGACCGACCAGACGGGCGTGTCGTCGACGGGCGCGAGGATGCGAGATCGCTCGAGCCTCGGGTAGCGCTCCCGCGGCGCGACCGCGCACCATCCGACGGGCGTCTCCCCGTCGTA
>JALGVU010000245.1 GCA_025774545.1 bacterium
GAGGAGCCAGTGTCCGCCGGGACCCGGGAGGAACGACTTGTCGATCTTGATCTCGCTCACGGGAAAGGGCGGGTCGGCGACCTCACCCTGGATGAGGACGGGCGCGAGGTGCTCTATCGAGAGCCACACCGTGCCGTCGAAGTGCTCCACGTCCCGCTCGAGCGCTACGAGCGCGAGCCGATAGCACTCGTGGCCCTCGGCGTCCTCGACGCCCTCGATCGCGACCTCGTACTCCGCCGGGTCGATCCGCGGACCGACGAGGCTCGCGAGCGTGAAGTCCCCCGGCGGATAGCGGAGCTCGGAGGAGAGCTCCTCGCGGACCATCCCACCGTCCGGTGTGTAGCGGAGGACGGCCCTCGCGCACTTGAACGAGCCGTCGTCCTGGGGCTCGATCATCTCCTGCTCGACTCGGAGGCTCTCGATACACGAGAACGCGGCGTCGATCGTGTCGTTGTACCGCGCGAGCACGTCGAGAACGTCCGGGACCGCCGGCTCCTTGCGGGCACCGGGCACCGACGCATCGGCGGCCGTCGCTCCGGGGTCGGCCGCGCGCGCGGAGCCGCAGGCTGACGCGAGCGCGAGCGCCGCGAGCACGACGATCGCCAGGCCTGCGCAGTCGATCGGAGGGCGCGGCGTGCCCGGTCTTCCACCTCCGCGGGTCGATCTGGTTGCGCGGAACAAGGGCGTCCTCCCTTCTGCCTCCGCGGAGCCTAGCGGCCGTGATCCCGCATGTCAAGGCGGCCACCCGGCGGAGGCCACCAGGCCCCCCGGCCACCCTTGACGGGACGCCGAGCCCGTGTGCATACTTCGGGCGAACGATCGTCCCATCTCCCGAGGGAAGGAAACCGCCGCGATGAATCGATGCATACTCAGGGGAGCCGTCGGTCTTCTCGCGACCCTCGCCGCTTGGCCTGTACCTGGGCTCGCCTCGGGCGTCGTCGTCGACCTTTCGGCCCACCCCGTCCCCGCCCTCGTCGGGAGCGCGGCCGAGGAGCAATTCGGCTACGCGACCGCGGCCGGCGACTTCGACGGGGACGGCGATCTCGAGCTCGCGGTCGGAGCGCCCGGCGGAAACCCCGAGGGCGGTGCGTACCACACGGGCACGGTCTACCTGTTCGAGACCGCCGCGCTCCGCGACCTGCCCGATGCCCTTGGAGCGGGGTCGGCGGCAGACCTCGCCGCCGTCGTGATCGACGGACCGCGTGCGCGGGCCCGGTTCGGTTCGACGCTCGCCGCGGCCGACATCACCGGCGACGGCATCGACGATCTCATCGTCGGTGCGCCCGAGGCCGACGACGGCAGCCGCCTCGCGACCGGGCGCGTCTACGTCTATCCGGGAGGCGACCTGGACGGATTCCGCGGCGCCCCCGACGCCACCGCCCCCCTCGTCCTCGTCGGAGGGGCGAGCGGCCACCGGCTCGGCTCCTCTCTCCTCACACACGATGTCGACGGCGACGGAACGGCCGATCTCCTTCTCTCGGCGTTCCGCGCGGGCGGCGGGTCGAACCGATGGGCGGGAGTGATCTACCTCGTCGACAGCGACGCGATCGCAGAATACTCGGGACAGCACGCTGTCTCGAGCATTCCCCACGCATCGATCGTGGGCCCCGCCGCCGGCGACGCCCTCCGCGGAATCGGCGCGGGCGACCTCGACGGCGACGGACAGGCGGAGATCGTGGCCGGCGCCTACCAGTCGGACGGAGCCGGCGAGCGGCTCGTGGCGGGAGCGGCCTACGTGGTGCCCGCCGCTGCGCTCGCGCCGGGGACCGAGCTCAGGCTTCCCGAGGGAAGCGTCTCGACCGTCCTCGGCCCGGACCGGCGCGGCCATCTCGGACGATCGATCTCGATCGGTGACCTCGATCTGGACGGCATGGACGACGTACTCATCTCGGCCTACGGATCGCGCGGGAAGGAGAAGAAGATCGAGGCCAACGGTGAGGCCTTCGTCCTCTTCGGCGGCGAGGACGGCGTCGGCGACGTCGTCGACCTCAAGGACGCCGGCGTCCCGAGGTTCAGGAGCCGGTCGAGATGGGACCTCTTCGGACTCCCTGTCCTCGTTGCCGACCTCTCGGGCGACGGCGCGGCCGACATCATCATCGCGGCTCAGTTCGCGGACGGCCCCGACAGGCAGCGGAGCCGCTGCGGAGAGGTCTACGTCTTTCTCGGAAGCCTCAAGTCTGTGGTCGAAGCGAAGGCGGGGGAACCCGAGACCGCTGACGCCGCCGTCATCGGCGCCCTCAAGCGCGACGCGCTCGGGGGATCTCTTCTGGTGGCCGATCTGACCGGCGGCGCGTCACCCGACCTCGTGATCGGTGCGCCGGACGCCGACGGCGGTGCGGGCGACAGCCCGCGCACGGGGAAGCTGTTCCTCGTCCCGGGGGAACGCTTCTCGCAGTAGGGCCCGCGCGTGGGGACGTTCCTCGCAGCAGGCCCCGCGCGCTGAAACGCCTCTCACAGCAGGCCCCGCGTGTGGAAACGCTCTTCCCGGTAGGCCCCGCGCGCTGAGACGCCTCTCACGGTCGATCCCGCAAGCGCTAGTGCGTGAGGATCTCGACCGTGTCTCCCTCCTCGAGACGATGGTCGAGGCCGACCTCCTGCCCGGGGAACTTGGCCGACGCCCCCCAGACCCTCCCCTTCCTCGCCTTCGACGCGAGCTCCTTGTGGATCTGCTCCGCGAGATCGAGCACCGTCGCGCCCGCAGAGACGGCGTAGGCGAGCGGCTCGTCCGGCGCGTCGGGATCGCGCGCGAGGACGACGATCCGCCCAAGAAAGCGGCAGAGCGCCTCCGCCACCGGACGGGCGGCGGACTCGGCCAGGGGATGCTCGAACACGGCGGCGCGTGGCAGGAGACGACGGAGCGCCTCGAGATCATCCTCGGCCGCCTGGTCCCGCTTCGTTCCGAACACGATCGTCCCCTTGCGATTCACGTGGCTGCCGCCCGAGTCGCCGGCGCCGCCCTCCTCCGTCCCCGGCGTGAGCGTGGGCGACGCACCGATCTCGGCCAAGCGCTCGCGGATGACCTCGATTTGGGATTCCGCGTCGCTCTTGAGATCGACGACGAGACACAGGAGGTTCGCGTTCAGCACGGCCTCCTTGAGTCCCGCGGCGTACGGAACCGTCTCGAGAGGCCCGTCGGGCACAGGCGGCAGGTCGACGATCTCGAACCCGAAGCCGCCCAGATTCAGCATCCCGACGTTCGGGATGAGCGTCGTGTAGGGGTAGTCGGCGACCTCCGCCTCGACGCCCGTGAGCGACCGGAAGAGGCTCGACTTACCGGTGTTGGGGAGTCCGACGATCGCGACCTCGGCGAGGCCGCGCTTTCTCACGGAGAACGGATCGTGGTGCGTGGGCGAGCTGGCGCGCACCTGCTCGATCTTCCGAAGCTCGACTATCCGACGCTCGAATTTCTTCCGCATCTCCTGATACGGGCCCTTGAACTCGGGCCAGTCCGACAGGTAGCGCTCGAGGATCGCCAGCTCCTCGGCCGGCGTCTTCCCCTTCGTCTCCCGCTGGATCTTCTTCCAGAGATCGCGGTGCGACATCGGCATGGGTTCGTCGTCCCCGAACGGTCTCACGCGGCGAAGGTAGCGCCGCCACCTCTTGCTGAGGAGCCGCGCCCTGCGCCTCTTCTGGTACTCGTCCGTTCCCTTGGGTGCTGCCATCCGTGTGCGGCCCGAGACTGGATCGCGAGGTCAGCCTACGTCCTCGCCGCTGCCGTCTTGTCGGCGTTGAAGACCCGCCAGTACGCGTCCTCGGCGTCCTCGATCTCCTCGCCGTCGAACCCGACGCGTTTCATGATCCGCCCGACGAACGCGTCGGCGTCGCGCTCCTGGTTCCGCTTGTCCGCCTTCGCGAGGTAGTAGTGCCCCCACTCGTGACCGACCAGGTACCACGCCGCGAGGACGCAGGTCTCGGGGTCCTCGTTCGCCATGTGATACAGGTTGTGAACGAACCCGAAGTCGTAGACGGGAACGACGGCCTTGTACTTGTCGTCGGTGAGCGTGACCTGGCCGCCCGTCGTGTCCCAGTGTCGCAATCGCAGGGACCGCGACGAGTACCCGTCCCGGATACGGAGCGCTCTGTAGACGAGCGTCCCGACCTGGCTGTGGACCGTGGCCACGTACCGGAAGCCGGAGCGGACCTTCCTCACCCACTCGACCTCCGACTTGATCTTCCCGCTCACGCGCGTTCCTCCACGCGGTCGATGATACCACAGCACCGCTCACGAAAAAGGGGCGGCGAAGGATCGCCGCCCCTTCGATCGTCGTGCTCGCTCTGCTACTTGAGGACCATCAGTTTCCCGCTCGCCGTCAGTCCGTCGACGTCGAGCCTCGCGAGTCCGCTGTTGTCGAGGCCGTCCCAGAGCGCGACACCGTCGCCCGCGTCCATCCGCTCGGCAACGAGGCTTCTGAGCTCGCGGCCGTTCACGTCGTAGATCGTGATCTCGACCAGCCCGCCACCGGTCGGGACCGTGTAGGCGATCGAGGTCGTCTCGGTGAACGGGTTCGGACTCGCCGCCCGGAGCGCGAAGACGTGAGCCTCGTCGGACACGCCGGTGCCCACCTGCTCGGCGCTGTAGGTGTAGTTCATGTCGTTCACTTCGGTCGTGGGATTCCCGACGATCATCACGGCCCGGGACAGGTCGTTCCACCCGTCGACCGTGATGTCACCGATACCCCACGGGTTGATCGCGATGTCACCGTACTCGGCCGTGTCGCCTCCGTTGTCCTTCGTCACGATGTAGGCATAGCTCGGCAGGGAGATGAGCGGCGGCCCGTGGTACCCGATGTGGAGAGCCGTGTAGCTGCCGGGCGAGTGGTTGAACGTGATGTAGTTCGCCCCCATGTGATCGGGCCGGCGCGACTCGAACGGCGCCCCACTGCCGATCGGGAACACGCTGTGGGTCATCGTGTTCGGCACCATCTGGAAGTACTGGGCCTCCTCGTAGTGGTTCCCGTCGTTCCTCGAGGCGGTGAACCAGTTCCAGATCGTGAACTCCTTGAAGGCCTCCTCGAGCGACAGGCCGTACGTGGCCAGCACGTTGCTCATCGCCGTATACGTCGGGCCGAAGTTCTCGCACTGGTACCAGATCTCCGGGATGACCATCGTATCGATGTACTCGTCGAGAAAGAAGTTCCAGACGCACGAGCCGTACATCCTGAGGCCGGCAACGTCCTCGGCCCAGTCGAGCGACTTGTAGGGG
>JALGVU010000246.1 GCA_025774545.1 bacterium
GAGATGACCTTGTCGCCGTGACCCTTGACGAGGCTCTTGGCCTCCTCGCGAAGTCCCGGAATCTGCCCTGCGAGCTTCTGCTTCAGAAGTCCTGCCATTCGGGTGCTCCTTTCCTGCGGTGGGGTTGCTCTACCTTCGCTTGAGTCAAAACGCAGCCCCCCATTGTCGATCATCGACGCGACGAAGTCAAGGACGAGAAGCGATCGCTTCGCCCGGCAGCGAGCCGGATCGGCGCGGGCGGCGGGAGGTGAGGTCCGTCGGCGACGCGTCGCGCCGCCAGCGCGTGGTCGCGAGATCTCCCGGCCGAGCGCCGGCCGGAAACGACGGCACTCCTCCCGTGCTGACCACCCATCAGCGCGTGTGTTGCTCTCTGGCGTCGACGCCGGACTCGTCGGTCGAGCCGATCCCCGTGCGGCCGCTCACGTCTCGTCTCCGGTCAGCGTCCCACCTGTTCGCGTCGGCGACGCGGGCCACGTCTCCGGCCTTGCTCCGCCGCGCGCGAGGCGCCCAGGCGCCGCTTGGCAGACGGCCCCGATTGTGGTATCATGTGCGCGTTCCCCAGTTTTCTGAAGATACCTGTTGGCTCTGTCTAGTGTGTCCAGTTCCGGAAGGGTGTTGACACATTACACCTCCCGAGAGTGTGATCGGCCGACTGCACCCCAGAAGATCTCGGAGGGCGTGCGGCCGCGAGTTCGGTAGCCACGATGTGTACGTTCGTCGTTGTAGAACCTGAGGAAGCCTGCGAGCGAGCGGTCGAGCTGCTCCCGGTTGGTGAAGTAGCGTCGGCGAAAGGCCACGCGCCAGTGCTCATGGAGGATGGTTCCCTGGAGACGCTCCACGAACCCGTTGGTCCATGGATGTCCGGGCTTGGTCCGCGTGTGCTGGATCCCCAGCTCCTCGCACCCACGATCGGTGAGGACCCTCTGGAGAGGCCAGCCTGCCTCCTCATAGAGAGGCACCAGGACCTCGCGGAGGAAGCGGGCCGTCTCTTTGGCCGTAGCAGCCGGGACGATCCGGGCTGCGGCGTAGGAGCAGGCGGCATCACAGGCCGTGAGTTGCCAGACCTTGCCGACGCCCTTGAGCTTGCCGATGTAGAAGCTGTCCAGGCAGACGAGCTCACCCGGTTCCTTGGCCTCGACGTGCCGCTTCCGGCGTCGTGCCTGCTGGAGCTTCCGGCGGGTCCTCTCGGTAAGCAGGCCGGCATCCTGAGCACTGTGGCTCTCGAGAACCGCGAGCCGCTTCCGACGGGTGCCGAGACCGAGCCGGCGCAGCGCTCTGTAGACCGTGCTGGGCGCGATCCGTCGTCCTTCCCGGGCCAGCTGGTCCGAGATCCTCTGGGGACCCCAGGTGGGCCAGGCAAGAGCCATAGCGAGGATGGCATGCTCATCGTGCTGCTCGAGGGCCGGGGGACGGCCACGACGCGCGGCACGCCGGCGCGGGTGGAGCCCGTCACGCCCGTACCGCTCGTGGCGGCCCTTCCACCGATAGAAGACGGTTCTGGAGATCCCCAGCTCGCGGCAGGCAGCCGAGACGTTGCCAAGTTCCTGAGCTCGCTGTAGCACACGGAGGCGAAAGGCATGTACACTGTCCTCGAGGGTCATTGGGCTTCCTCCGAGAGAGTAGGTTTGGTCGCCAACTCAGTTCTCGGTAGGATACCCCATTTGGCCCTCTTCTGTCTCAGCCCTGGGCCGGGGAACCTGTCAACACTAATACGAAACTGTTCAGTCTAGTGGCGTGGGCAGAACGTCCTGCCCCTCCGCCGCTTCGGCGGAGCCGTGTTCGTGCAGCCGGTCCAACGGCTGCACCGTCTGCTCGCGAGGGAGCGGGAGAGGAGAGCATCATGAGGTCGTTCGTCATCGTCTGCGCACTGGTCGCGCTGGTCGGGATTCCGACCGCGGGTCCCGCGGCTGTTCCAGCGACCATGAGCTTCCAGGGCATACTCACGAACCCCGACGGGAGTCCGGTCGTCGACGGCGACTACGAGATCACGTTCAGGTTGTATGGCGTGCCGAGCGGCGGCGCCGCGCTTTGGGAAGAGACCCAGACGCTGCCCGTTGCCGGCGCCGTCCTAGACGCGATTCTCGGGAGCGTGTCGCCGCTCGACCTGCCGTTCGATGAGACGTACTGGCTTGGGATGTCCGTCGAGGGCGAGGCGGAACTCGCGCCCCGCGTCGAGCTCGCGTCAGCGCCGTACGCCAGACGCGCGCAGTACGCCGACGTGGGCGGCGCGGACGGCGACTGGCTGATCGTGGGCGACAACCTGACCGCGGCGGTGCCCGGCAACGTCGGGATCGGGACGATCGACCCCGAGTTCAAGCTCACACTCGCCGGCGACGGAGGCATCCTCGCCAAGGGAACCTACGGCGCAGGCGATACGCTCGCAACATCGGGCGTGGGCGCGAGGATGATCTGGTACCCGCGGAAGGCCGCGTTCCGGGCGGGCCGCGTAACCGGCGACCAATGGGACGACGCGAACATCGGCGACAACTCGGTCGGTCTCGGGATGAACGCGAGAGCGGATCATCTCAGTTCGATCTCCATCGGGCACGGCTCCACGGCCAGTGGCGACTACTCGACCGCGGTCGGCATCTGGAACGAAGCATACGGATGGCGCAGCATCACCATCGGCTCGGAGGCGCGCGCCGGCATCCGAGCGCTCGCCGTGGGCTATGGGAGCGAGGCGACCGGGAGCGACGCGATTGCGATCGGGAACGATGTCGCCGCCACGGCGTCGAAGAGCATCGTCATCGGCACCGGTGTGGACGAGAGCAATCCGCTCATCAACAACACTGCGAGCTCGCTCATGGTGGGTTTTGACAGCACGTACCCGCTCATCTTCGCTGGCGGTCCCGACAACTACGTCGGGATCGGCACCGCCACGCCGCAGGCGAAGCTGCACGTGTCCGGTGTCGCGATAGTGCATGGGTTCACGATGACGACGGGAGCGGCTGACGGCATGATCTTCACGTCGGACATGAACGGGAATGCATACTGGGACCAGCCTCCCGAAGTGGGCACAGACGGCGACTGGACCGTGTCGGGCGCCAACATGTACTCCGCGGTCGCCGGCGACGTCGGCATCGGCACGACCTCGCCCGCGGCGAAGCTCGACGTTCGGGGAACCGTCCGCGTGGGGGGGCCCGGGAGCGGTGAGGACGTCATCTTCTTCTCCGACGATCCTGAAGGCAGCCACCTCTACTTCGATGGTGTCGGCAGGCTCGGACTCGGGACCAGTTCGCCCGCGGCGCTGCTCGATGTCCGCGGGAAGGTGCTCGTCGGATCGGCAGGTTCCGGGCACGACGTGCGATTCCACGGCAGCGCAGCCGGCGGCGGGCTCTACTGGGACGAATCGAAGATGGCGCTCAGGGCGGGCGAGGAGACCGCCGGAGCGTGGGCGCCGGATACCATCGGCACCCACTCGATCGGCCTCGGGTACGGAACCAAGGCGATCGGCGACGAATCGGTCGCACTCGGCGACCGGACGAGGGCGACCGGCGACGGGTCGTTCGCGGCTGGTGAGAGCACGTGGGCCGACGGGATGGGATCGACGGCGCTCGGAATCTGGAACATCGCCACCGGGCACTATTCGACGGCGCTCGGCGTCGAGACGCGGGCCGACGGGTACGCATCGGTCTCCTCAGGACGGTTCACGATCGCCCAGGAGGACTACACCTACGTGCTGGGTTTGGGAGTCGACGACATCACGCCACTCGTGAATGACGTCCCGAGCTCGTTCATGGTCGGGTTCGGCGTCACCGAGCCCACGTTCTTCGTCGGCGGTCCCAACGATCGCGTCGGCGTCGGCACCAAGACACCGTCGGCGCCGCTCACCGTCGTGAGCAGCGAGACGCGGGCCGGCGTGTTCGAGTCGGACGACGGCGCGAGCGCGACGCACGTGGTCCACGCCGTGTGCACGGCCACCACCGGAGCCGATGCTGTCGCCGTCTACGGGTACTCGAAGCCGCAGGACGCCTGGGGCTTCGGCGGCTACTTCGAAGGTGGTTACATGGGCGTCTTTGGCCAATCCCAGACGGCATCCACTTCCTTCGACCTCTGCTACGGGGTGCGCGGCTTCGCGACGGGCAACGGTGGCAGCTCTATCATGTACGGTGCAAGGGGTACCGCGTCGAACGGCGGCACCAATTACGGCGTGTACGGGAGTGCTTCCTCAGCCGCCGGGACGAACTACGCCGGCTTCTTCAATGGAGCCGTTCACGCCACCGGCGCGATCACGAGCGACGTCTCGGCCATGCGCGTCGATCATCCTCTCGATCCGGCCGATTCGTACCTCGATCACTTCGCCGTCGGTTCCGACGAGCTCACGAACGTCTACACGGGGAACGTCGTTCTCGATGGCCGGGGCGAGGCGTGGGTCGAGCTGCCCGACTGGTTCGAGGCGATGAACCGCGATGTCCGCTACCAGCTCACGTGCGTCGGCGGTTTTGCGCCCGTCTACGTCGCGGACGAGGTCGCGGCGAACCGGTTCAGGGTCGCCGGCGGGGAGCCCGGGATGAAGATCTCGTGGGCCGTGACCGGCATGAGGAACGACCCCGGAACGCGCCTCGCGCCTCCCGAGGCCGAGCACGCCAAGCCGGCTTCGGAGGCCGGGAGGTACCTCAGACCCGGCGCCTACGGTCAGCCCGAGACGATGCAGATCGGTTACCACGAGGACGCGAGGGCGAGCGAGTAGGACACCCGCGCCACTCACGATCCTCACCGTATGCGATACGCGCTCCGCCGGTCGTCCGGCGGGGCGCCGCCGTGTGTGGCGAGGCATCCTCGAGGCTCGGCCGGATGGTTGACATCGATTCAGGGCATGGGCTATACTCACTCACTCACCCGCGATCAACCCTGAACCTCCCCACGGGGGAGGCCCCCGAAGATGGAGGACTGCATGGACAAGGCCGCGATCGAGAAGGCGAAGGAACACTTCGGACAGCTCATGGAGGCGCAGCTCGAGCGTGTCGAGCGGATGAAGGCGGGCGAGGACTGGATCGACTACTCCGCCATCAAGCCCATTCGGATCGGCATCATCGGCGGCGACGGCATCGGGCCGTACATCGCAGACGAGGCCCAG
>JALGVU010000247.1 GCA_025774545.1 bacterium
CCGACGACGACGCCGGTACCGTCGATGCCAAGCTCTCGCCAGACGCGGGGGGCCTGAATGGCCTCGATGCCCGGCGCCATACCGATACCGCGGTGGCCGCCCGGAGGCGTGGCCTTCTCGCTTGGGATCGGTTCGATGAGTTCGACCTCAAGATCCCGCTCGATCGCTTCCACATCGTCGCGCTGTGCCAGCTCGCGGATGGCGTCGACCGTGCCGACAACCACGATCGAGTTGATCAGCCAGTGAGTCGTGTAGCCGCGAATCCCGCCGTCGCTCTGACGGGCCGAGAGGTAATCCGTCACCGCGCCCTGAGAGCGATCTGCGGCGTCCTGGAGCGCCCCGAGCACGGCCTGGTGCCGCGCCTGCCGGGTGGCCCGGCTGTCGTGCAGCTCGCGGTTCATGGTGCTTATATCGGCTTGATCGCGCAGAACGACGATGACCTTCACCTCGTCATCCCCGTTCAGCGACTGCATCTGGGATTCCAGTCCAGGGGCGATGATGCCTGCCCAGGCCGTGCCGGCGAGCAGAAAGACAACGACCAGAAGGACCGCTGTGCGAGCCGTCTTCATGAAGAACTTCCCTTCTCGACGTTCGTGACGCCGTCTGGTCCACCCCGACCTTGACGGGCCCCCCCGTCGGTTGGGACGAGACATACGGCCGCCGATCCCCAGGACCGGCGGCGCTCAGTTGAGAACAGGCGGGACATCTCGACAGAAGAGCCCCGCACTCTTGACCATTCTCTTGCCAGAGTACACGATTATCGTCCGAAAGTCAAGCGTGGCGGCAACTTGGCGGTCCACGCACTCGCGTGCTGGAAGGACTCAGGGGACAGGCTCGACACGATAGCGGCCAACCCATGATGTCGTGAATCTCCCTGCAGCAAACCCCGGCTACCGAGCAAGGAGAGCCCGGGCCGCCGACCCGGGCTCTTCCGTATCTCCTCTGTGCCTCGCGCCGCAGCTCGCCCGCGGTCGCTCCGCGGCGGCGCCTACTTGAGCAACACCATGCGCTTCGTCTCTCTCTCGCCCGCGATCTCAAGGCTGTAGTAGTAGACGCCCGAGCCGACCTGGTTCCCCGAATCGTCGCGGCCGTCCCAACGTACCTCGTACTCGTTCGGCATTCGCAGCTCGTCGACGAGTGTTCGGACGACGCGTCCTGCTAGGTTGTAGACGCGGAGGGACACCGGACCCGATTCAGCCACGGTGAACGCGATCGAGGTCTTCGGGTTGAAGGGATTCGGGTGGTTCTGCGCGAGCCGCGTTCTCGGGAGATCGTTCACCCCACTCCCCGGCTCGATGAACAGCGTCGCTTGAACGGGTATCGACGGGTTGACCGTGTCATTGCTCACGACCGCGAACTCGCACGTGTACTCGACCGACGGTTCGAGACCACCGATGTCTTCTGTGCAGAACTCGACAGCGACGGACTCCTCCGGCTCGAGCGTACCGCTCGCGGGAACCGGCGACGTCCAGAGACACGTGTCGGTGATGGACCACTCGAGGACCTCCTCGCCCCAGTTGCGCATGACCAGCGTGTCGCAGTCCGAGCCTCCCAGCTCGGGCTCCAGCGTGATGGGATCTGTCTCGATGCCGAGACGGGGAGGAAGCGTGAGTCCGACGACCTCACAGGTCACGATCGCCTCACCTCTCCTGAGGATCTGGAGGAACACGCTCAGTTTCATCCTCGGATAGTAGGCGCTGTTGCTGACCAATCGAAGATAGCAGTAATAGGAGGACTGCTGCATGGTATCCACACCGGTGACGGTGCACCCGATGATCGCCGTGTCGTTCACCGGGTCCGGGGGGGGAGCGTCTGGTATCAGGATCGTCCCAGCTGAGGGCGTGACGTCGATCCACTCTGTCGGTGGGTCTTCCTCGATCTGGAAGTCGACGGGGGCCATCCCGTAGTTCAAGAACTCCAGGTCCCACGTGTGGGTGTCCCCGGTGAAGACCTCCGAGGAGTAGGTAGTTGGCTCTATCCAAAGCCCCGGGTGGGTAAGGTGAGTGGCGAACACCGCGTAATCCATGAGGTTGACGTAGTTGCCGCTCACGTCCCCCGTGAAGTCACACCTGCAGGACTGCTCGAGGTAGTGATGCTCGAAGACAGCATAGTCACCCCAGCTGGGAATCCCCTCCTCCTCCGGTCGCCCGTTCGCCCAGCAATCGCCGCTGAGATCGAACGTTCTGGCAGGGCGGGGGTCATCGTACCAAGGTTCGTTACCCGTGTAGCGGACCTCCTGAACATCCGTCGTGAGCTGGATGCAGTCGGCGTCCTCGGGGTCATCGATGATCCACCCGACCGCGGGGTAGTAGTCGCAGTTGCCGTACTGGTCGGCAAACACAGAGCCCACCGATTCGCAGAAGTCATCGAGAAGCACGTCCTCGGACTGATGCTGGACCATGAGTTCCTTGCCAGGGCCGGCTCCGCTGATGCTGAGATACGAATCGCCGTCCCCGGCGGGACAGATGAGGATCACTCCATCTTCCGACAGGTTCTCCCACGTGGCAGTCAGACAAGTCGCACTCGCTGCGAATGCCAGGAGGCCGGCCGCCAACACCATCACAAGCGCAGTTCTTCGATCCATGGCTCTTCCCCTCCGCCTCGCGGCTCCGTGGAGGAAGCGCAAGCTCCACGGCTCTCGATCGCTCAACGACTCGTTCGATGGGAGTCCGGGGATCACGGCCCCCTGTCGATCCTGTTTCATGGTACACCATAATTGGCTCCCAGTCAACGAGGCTGTTCCGAGTTCCTTCGCCGCAAGTCGTGGGGCTTCCTCGGTGAGCCCAGCAGGCTGAAGCGAGACCGGCAGGGAATCCGCCGGGCGTGGGTCGCGGCTGCGCCCGAGACCACTAACCCCGATTGACGGCGGGAGTCGCGTGCACCGCCGAGTCACAGAAAGTATAATTGAGCGAGAGCAGCAGTATCCTAGACTGTCTGCGCAGGAGTCTCACCTTCGGAAAGGAGAACGGTGAACCGCCCCGGCTTCTCCGGAGACCCGGTTATGTGAGTCCGGCCACCATGGCCGGGGCCTCCTGACTGCGGTAGTACGCCTCCTCGAACTCCACCGGTGGGATGTTCCCGATCGGCCCGAGCAGCCGACGGTTGTTGAACCAGTCCACCCATTCGAGCGTCGCGAACTCGACATCCTCAAGGGTGCGCCACGGCCCCCGGCGACGGATCACCTCGGTCTTGTACAGACCGATCACCGTCTCCGCAAGCGCGTTGTCGTAGGAGTCACCGACGCTCCCGACCGAAGGCTCGATGCCCGCCTCCTTCAGACGTTCCGTGTACCGGATCGACAGGTACTGCACGCCGTGGTCGCTGTGATGCACCAGACCGTCGGTCCCCGGACGAGCATGGAGCGCCTGCTCCAGGGCATCGAGGGCCAGACCGGTCCGCAGCGAACTCGATACCCGCCACCCCACGATCGTGCGTGAGAAAACGTCGATCACAAACGCCACGTACACGAACCCCCTCCAGGTAGCCACGTACGTCAGGTCCGCCACCCACAGCTGGTTCGGACGCGTCGCCGTGAAGTCCCGGTTCACCAGGTCCGCCGGCCGAGCGGCGGAGTCGTCCGAGATCGTGGTCTTCTTGAACTTCTTGCCCCGGATGGCCCCCTGAAGGCCCATTCCACGCATCAACCGCTCCACGGTGCAACGCGCCACCTCAATGCCCTCGCGGGAGGAAAGCTGCTCCCATACCTTGCGGACACCATAGACCTGGAAGTTCGCGTCCCACACGCGGCGGATGTGACCCCGCAACACGGCGTCCCGCTTCGCACGCGGCGGCAGCCGCTCGGGGTCCGCCTGACGCGCCTTCTCCTCGTAGTAGGTCGACGGGGCGATCGGCAGTTCAGCGCAGATCGGCTCGACCCCGTGAGCCTCGCGGTGTTCGTCGATGAACGATACCGTCACCTCGGTCGACGGTCGAGCTCCGCCTGCGCGAAAAAAGCTGACGCCTTGCGCAGGATCTCGTTCGCTCGCCTCAGCTCGCGGTTCTCACGCTCGAGCTCCTTGAGCCGCTCACGCTCCTCGCTGGTCAAGCCAGCGCGAAGTCCCTCGTCGCGCTCAGCCTGCCGGACCCACTTCCGCAGTGTCTCGGCAGAACAGCCGATCTTACCCGCGATCGAACAGATCGTCGCCCACTGTGAGCCGTGCTCGCTCTCGTGCTCGAAGACCATCCGAACCGCCCGCTCCCGTACCTCTGGGGAGTACCTCCCGTGTCGTGTCATGACTCCATCCTCTCACGGAATGGAGTCTCCGGCAATCCCGGGGCGGTTCACCCACACCAGGTTCGGGCCATTCGGCCAAACGGCCT
>JALGVU010000049.1 GCA_025774545.1 bacterium
TGAACCTCAAGGTGATGGCTCTTCTCGACGAGGCGAACACGGGAGCGTACGGACACCCCGAGCCGACCTCGGTCCGCGTGACGCCGGTCGCGGGCAAGTCGATCCTCATCTCCGGGCACGATCTCAAGGACCTCGAGGAGCTCCTCAAGCAGACCGAGGGGAAGGGCATCAACGTCTACACGCACGGCGAGATGCTGCCGGCCCACGGGTACCCTGCGCTCCACAAGTACGCGCACTTGGTCGGCAACTACGGAGGCGCGTGGCAGGATCAGGCGAAGGAGTTCGACGCCTTCCCTGGCGCGATCCTCATGACGACCAACTGCATCCAGAGACCCAGGCCGTCGTACCAGAGCCGCATCTTCACGACGGGACTCGTGGCTTGGCCGGGGGTGGCGCACGTTGAGAACGGTGGATTCACCCCGGTGATAGAAGCAGCACTCGCCGCCCCCGGCTTCCAGAAGGACGAGCCCGAGAAGACCATCACGGTCGGCTTCGGGCACAACGCCGTCCTCGGAGTCGCCGACAAGGTGATCGAGGCCGTCAAGGCCAACAAGATCCGTCACTTCTTCCTGGTGGGAGGATGCGACGGGGCAAAGAGCGGGCGCAACTACTACACCGAGTTCGTCGAGGCGGCTCCGGACGATACCGTGATCCTGACGCTGGCCTGCGGCAAGTACCGGTTCAACAAGCTCGATCTCGGA
The DNA here is from genome assembly GCA_025774545.1 of bacterium. Taxonomy (GTDB): domain Bacteria; phylum Joyebacterota; class Joyebacteria; order Joyebacterales; family Joyebacteraceae; genus JALGVU01. The sequence continues at coordinate 702 of JALGVU010000049.1, forward strand.
GACATCGGCGGCATTCCACGCCTGCTGGACGTCGGGCAGTGCAACGATGCCTACTCGGCCGTCAAGATCGCCGTCGCCCTCTCAGAGGCGTTCGGCGTCGGCGTGAACGAGCTTCCGCTCTCGTTCATCCTCTCGTGGTACGAGCAGAAGGCGATCGCGATTCTCCTGACACTCTTGCACCTCGGCATCAAGGGCATCCGCATCGGGCCGTCGCTTCCCGCCTTCGTGTCGCCGAACGTGCTGTCGACGCTGGTGGAGAAGTTCGATCTCAAGCCGATCGGGAGCGCCGCCGAGGACATGGCCGCGATCCTGGAGTACCAGTCGGCGTAGGCCCTCTGGTTCCATTCCCTGACACGACCCGGGCCGCGCGATACGCGCGGCCCGGTCTTCTTTCGTCCACCGTCGTCGCGCGGCGGGGCGCTCGCCCGCCGCGAGGGAGAGATGGTCGACTCACTGCCGCTCCTCGCCCACCGAGCGATCGGGGTCGTGCTCGTCGTCCAGAGCACGATCCCACTCACGGTGCTCGCCGTGGATCGGCTCGAACTGGTCGGGACGCCCTCCACGGTCGCGCGGATCCTCGCGTTCCGCGTCCCGATCCGCCGCGCCTGGAAGATCGAAGCGGTCATCGCGCTCCTCGTCGAGATCGAGCGCCGCGAGATCTCCCTCGCTCGACCAGCGCTCGTCTGCAATCCAGCCCTCGCGAACGAAGATGCTCCCGCCCGCCAGGACCCAGAACATCCGCCAGGCGTCCCCCGGCACCGGGACGGACCCGAGCCGGCGACCGTACGCTCCGAAGAGCGCGGACGCGTAGGCCCCGTCGACCGAGATGGAGTGATGATCGACGCCGCTCCCCGAGGGGAGGGACGTCGGATGATCGGCGTGTCCGTGGGCAGCGCTCGCCGGCACGAAGCCGAAGGCGATCACGATGACGGCCACGATTACCGGCAGTCGCATGTGGTTCCTCCTCGTCCGTGGAAAGCGCAGGTCCCGCCGCAGCGTCCGTGGGGAGGCTCCGAACGGATCCCGCATAATAGGCTTGGACCAAAGCAAGCATCGAGCCAAACGGATGAAACGGGAGAGGTTCGTGATGCGATCGTCGGGACGGGATCAGAGCCCCGTCAGAGCGACGCGGGTGGGCAGGGGCGGAGGCTCAGGCAGGCAGAGGCGGGCTCAGACCGGCGGTAGCGTAGGCTCAGGCCGACGGTAGCACGGGCCGTGGCGCGAACGAACACAAGGGCGCGGGGGACCGTCAGGCCTCCCGCGCCCCTGTCGTGTCGCACACGTGGGGGATCCGGTCGTCTCTGTCGCTCGTGTCGAATCCGTTGCCGCGCGCGTTGCGCGCGGCCATCCTCGACGGCGCACGTCATCAATAGCCGTGCCAGCCGCCCGAGGCCCACATGACGAGCCGGACGATCCAATCCCAGATGGTATCCTCGGCTTCGTTCCCGGCGGCGAACGCCACCACGGGCGAAGCGAGGATCAGAAGGAGGACCAGATAGGCCTTAGCCTTCATCGCGGTCACCTCCCCTCAGCTCGAAGGAGTCCGGAGCCCACCTCCCCCCTGTCGGGAGCGAGCCCCTCGGGAATCGCACGGCGGCCAGGTAGCCGCCGCTTCGCGCCTTCGCGTATCCATCGGAGTCGGTCGTGAGGACGATCGTGTCGTCGCTGGTGCTGAAGACCCGCCTCTCGGCGGGCCCGTCGGTGAAGAGGATCTCGGTGCTCTCGATCTCGCGGTCGCCGTAGCGGAGGACGAATCGGCACTCGTGGTCGAGCACGAGGCGTTCGCTCCCCTCCACGTAGATCACGCAGATCAGGTAGTCGTCGGGGTTCTCGCGGACGCGGACGTGCAGCCGGAAGCCGCCCATCGTCTCAAGCTGGATCGCGGCACGGCCCTCTCTCGTCTCCGCCAGGGCCGACGGCCACGTCTCTCTCTCGATCGCGATTCTGTGGGAAGGATGGCGAGCACCAGAAGGAGCGCCATGGGTATGACGGTGTTGCGTCTCACTGCATCGACCCCTCCCACCTTGGAGCAGCAGGAGTCGATCGTCGAGACGCGCCTCCCGCCGCCGTCCCCGCGGGCGCCCACGGTCATGACGTACAGGTGAACGCCCGGTCACATCCCACTCCCCCAACCATGCATACGACATGCCAGAGCCTCGGTCTCCGGTCGCCGGCGCTCGGAGGTTTCGTGCCACGCTCGACGACCTGCGCACACCTCCCGTCGGGAGCCCCGCAGGGTGGGACAGCTGCGGACGCGGCCCCCACTTACCTGAGCGCTCAATCACCGCGGGTGGGACGGGTTGATACGTCCGTAATTTCTTGCTAGACTGGATTAATTGTGTCTCCGATCGGAAACCCGCGCTTCGGGAGGATGCTCATGGGCACGTTCCACGGCATGCGCCGCGCGCGCGTGCTCGCCTGCCTCGCCGCCGTGTCGATCGCGGCCCTCGTGTCGTCCGGTGAGTACACGGGCCCCGAGAATCGCGACCTCGACTTCGGTGGAACCAACCTCAGGCTCGTCGCGGACGGCCCGCCCGGACTCGTGGTCATCGACTGCGAGAGCCTGGGCCGGGGGTTCGTCTTCCAGAGCTCCGAGAACTCGACGAGCGAGGTCGAGGGATTCACGATCACGAACGGAATGGCCGAGGACTTCGGCGGCGGGCTCTACTGCGACGGCGCGTCCCCGGTCTTCCGGGGCTGCCTCTTCACGGGGAATCACGCGGGCACGAGCGGCACGAACGGCTCCGGCGGCGCCGTGATGAACTACCAGTCCTCGCTCAAACTCATCGACTGCATCTTCGAGAACAACACGGCCTACGACGGCGCCGCAGTCTTCTGCTGGCACTCGACCGCCGAGATCACCGCGTGCGGGTTCTTCGACAACCACGCAGACCACGGCGGGGGCGGCGTCAGGATCCTCTACGGGTCGCCAGTGCTCACGAACGTCACCATCGCCGACAACAGCGCTCCGATCTACGGCGGCGGCGCCTTCTGCTGCTACTCGTCCCCGATCTTCACGAACTGCACCTTCTGGAGAAACGGGGCCCTGCGCGGCGGCGGGATCTACGGTTTCGACGCCTCCCCGACCTTCACGAACTGCATCATCGCGGGAAGCCCACAGGGAAGCGCAGTCTACTGCCCGGGATCGGGCAGCTTCACGATGACGTCGTGCTGCGTCTTCGAGAACGCGGCGGGCGACACTCTCTGCGGCAAGACGAGCGGCTCCTTCTACGGCGACCCTCTCTTCTGCGACGGAGATTCCCGCGAGCTCTGGATCGAGGCGTGCTCTCCGTGCGCGGGCGCTGGGCAGGGCGGCGCAGACATCGGCGCGTGGGAGGCGGCGTGCTCGTGCGGGACGTCAGCGGGGATCGACGCGGCGAGCACGACCGACGTCGTCGTGAGGGTGGTTCCCAATCCGACGACCGGACCGGCGCGGATCGAGCTCGATCTCCCGGAGCGCGCGGGCCGAGTCGAGATCGGCGTCTATGACCTCCGCGGGAGGCTCGTCCGGCGGCTCCAGGCGGAGCCGACCGCGGCGGGCACCCGAACCATCTACTGGGACACGACCGACGGACGCGGCCGACCGGTGCCCTCCGGCGTCTACTTCGTCGTGTGTGAGACCGGCGCCTCGTCAGGACGCAAGGTCGTCGTCGTGCGTTAGGGCGCGTCCTGCGACGACGCGATGCGCCCCGCTGCTCCGCGCGGTCCGGCACCGCGGCGTCCGCGCAGCGACGTGCGCCCCACCCTGGCCCTCTCTTGACCAGATCCACGAACTAGAGTATACTTGACGTGTTTCGACGATGGGGGCGCCGCCGGTCTCAGGCGGCGGTCGTCTTCCGCTGACTCCCGGGAGGTGCACCATGCTCGCGCGCCGCACGCTCGTTGGGGCCGCTCTCCTTCTCCTCGTGGCCGCTCCGCTCCTCGCCCAGACCATGACCGAGCCACACCAGAGCACGAGCGGCCCCGAGCCGCCGCCCGGCGTCGCGCCGAAGGTCAGGGGGACACCTCCCCCGAGCCCGCGCTCCGTCATGATCTCGGGTGTGCCGGGCTACTACTGGCGGCACGGTTGTGGACCGACGGCGCTCGGCATGATCATCGGGTACTACGACACGCACGGGTTCGACGACCTGATCCCCGGCGACGCCTCGACGCAGACCGAAGAGGTCGACCAGGCCATCGCGTCCGAGCGCGACGCGGGCGACCCCGGCCACTTCGAGGACTACAGCGAGCCGATCGACGACTCCGACACCGGCATCCTGCCCGACCGATCCGAGCCTCCGGCGGGAGACGAGCACGAGCACGACTCGATCGCGGACTTCGCGGAGACGTCGTGGAGCCTGAACGGAAGCTACTACGGGTGGGGCTACTCGAACCGCCTCGGCGACGCGTTCCTCTCGTGGGTCGAACACAGAAACCCCGACTACGTCCCGAGCGCACACCAGTACAGGTGGTACGACGGGACACTCACGTGGGAGGTGCTCACGCACGAGATCGACCAGGACAGGCCGATGCTCTTCCTCGTCGACTCCGACGGGGACGGCGGCACCGACCACTTCGTCACGATCATCGGCTACACCGAGGAGCCGACCCAGCAGTACGCGTGCCTCGACACGTGGTGGCCGCCCGACGAGCCTCGCTGGTGCGAGTTCGAGGGCATGGGCGCGGGCCAGGACTGGGGCATCTACGACGGCTGGTCGCTCCGACCGATGGCAATCCTCGAGGTCGACGCCGGCGGCGGCGCCGAGTACACCACCATCGGGGACGCGCTCGCCGACGCACCGGACGAGGCCTGGGTGCGCGTGCGGCCGGGCACGTACACGGGACCCGGGAATCGCGACCTCGATCCCGGTGGGAAGGACCTGTGGGTATTCTCCACGGCCGGTCCCGAGAGCACGATCATCGATTGCGAGGGCCTGGGCCGCGGGTTCTACTTCGGCTCCCAGGAGACCGAGGACTGCATCGTCGAGGGCTTCACGATCCGGAACGGATCGTCGGATCGCGGTGGCGGCATCCGGTGCTTCTTCAACTCCTCGCCGACACTCGAGGATCTCGTGATTCAGGATTGCCACGCGACGCTCCTGGGCGGAGGGATGCAGATCGCATCGGGTTCGTCGCCCTCCTTGACGCGCATCACGCTCGTCGGGAACACGACCGACGGAAGCGGGGGCGCGCTCCACGTGCTGAGCGCGGCGCCGGACATCGCATACACGACGATCTGCTCGAACGGAGCCGCGACCCAGGCGAGCGGCATCCACGTTGCCGGCGTGTCGGCGCCGACGATCGCGAACACGATCATCGCGCACGGGACCGGCGCGGGCGCGATCTTCTGTGACCCCTCGGCCACGCCGTCGATCACGCACTCGTGCGTGTACGGGAACGCCGAGGACGACAGCTTGTGCGGTGACTTCTTCGAGAACCTCTTCCTCGATCCGCTCTTCTGTGACGTCGGGGAGCCCAACCTCGAGCTTCAGGACGCGTCGCCGTGCCTCCCGTACAACAACGAGTGGAACGAGCGGATCGGCGCCCACGGCGCCGGCGGCTGCGGCACCGACATCGAGGACGGCGGCCGCACGGCGGTCGCGCTCCACCCGCCGACACCGAACCCGTTCCGGGCAACGACCGCGATCGTCTTCGAGCTTCCGGAGTCCGCATCCGTCGACGTTACGGTCTACGATGTGCGCGGACGTCTCGTGCGCTCGCTCCTCGCGAACGAGGCGCGATCCCCGGGACGGCACATCGCAAGGTGGGACGGACGCGACGATCGCGGCCACGGGGTTGCCTCCGGCGTGTACTTCGTCCGCCTCGAGGTCGCAGGCTGGGTCGCGACGCGGCGCGCGGTTCTTCTCAAGTAGTGCCCGTTTCGCGCGGCCCCCTCCGATCGGAGGGGGCCGCGCGCACGACACGACTCGCGTCCGGACATCTCCCCCGAGCGATCATGAGGAAGGAGACCGCCATGCCGGCTTCCGTGCACGGATCTTCGCGCCCTGGAGCTGCGCGCCCCTCGCACCGTGGCGTCACGGCCCCCTCGCGCCGTGGCATCACGGCCCCCTCGCACCGTGGCGTCACGCGCCTGTCTTGCGTATCGACCGCGCTCGCGGTCGGGCTCGTCCTTCTCGCTCCCACCGTCCCGCCTGCCTCCGCGGTCGCGGATCGCGCCCGAGCCACCGGCGCGATGCCTCCTGTCGGGTTCACGGCGACGTTCCCGGAGGACGGGCTCGAGCTCGGGACGCTCGAGGGCTACGACACCGTCGGGCTCGACGGCTCCACGTGCGCCGGGACGCCCGGGAGCCCGGCCCTGCCGGGGATCACCCTCCGAATAGCACTTCCAGAGGGCTTCCGCGCGACCGGCGTTCGCATCATCGCGAGCGACATCGTGGAGCTTCCCGGCGAGTACGTCGTGCTCCCGTGTCAGCCGCCGAGACCGATCGGCGACGGCGGAGATCCCGCGGACTTCGTCGGGCCCGATCCCGCGGCCTACCGGTCGACGGAGGTTCATCCCAGACGGATGGTCGAGCTTCTCGGGCAGACCGACCTCGCCGGGCAATCGATGGCCGTCGTGAGGTTCCATCCCGTCCGGTACGTCCCCGCCACTGAGAGCCTCGAGCTCGCCACCCGCATCGAGGTTGCGATCGAGGGCGAGAAGGAGTACGAGTGCGGCGACTACCTCCCCGCACGGATCCCGGGCGGGCGGGCCGCGAGGCTCGAGGACGAGGTCCGTCGTCTTGTCGCGAATCCCGAGGACGTCGTCGTCCGCGAGCGACCGGGCGGCACGCGCCCGACCTCGCGGCTCCAGGTCGGCGCGTTTCGGTACGTCATCGTGACCGACTGGTCGTGGATCGACGAATGGACGCCCCTCGCCGACTGGCGGACCAAGAGGGGCGCCCCCTCTACGCTCGTCTCCACGAACTGGATCTACGCCGCTGGCTACCCCGGCTCCCAGCTCGAACAGATCCGCGCGTTCATCGAGGACGCGCACGCCAGCTGGGGTGCGGTCGACTTCCTGCTCGGCGCGGACACCCACGTCATCCCGTTCCACGTTCGCACCGTCGAGGTGCCTGGGTACTCGATCGACGACATCCCGAACGACACGTACTTCGCCGACTACGACGACGACTGGATCTGCGAGGTGAACGTCGGGCGCGTGTCCGCCCGCTCGGCCGGCGACATCGCGGCGTTCATCGACAAGACCCTCACGTACGAGAAGAGCCCTCCGCTCGGCGGCTACGTGACGTCGGCGGCGTTCCTCGGCTTCGACATCGCGACGTGCGGCGACATGCACGGAGAGAGCAGCAAGGAGCGCATCAGGACGGACTTCCTCCCTCCGTCATGGAGCCTCTCGACCGAGTACGACAGCGAGCCCGGGCTACACCGCGCCGACGTGCTCGCCCTTCTCGCCCAGGGGCACCACCTCGTCAATCACCACGACCACTGCAACGACAACTGCATGGGCGTCGGGTGGATCTGCCACAGCGATCTCATCTTCACGTCCGACATCCAGACGCTCATGAACGGGGATCGTCAGAGCATCCTCTTCGCGGTCGGCTGCAATCCCTGCGACTTCTCAGTCTACCGGTCGATCGGCGAGACCTTCGTGCAGAGTTCGCTCGGCGGCGGCGTCGCGTTCATGGGGGACACGCGTACCGGGTGGGGCGGACCGGCCCACGATCCCGATCTCTACACGGTCCGCCAGGATCGCTTCTTCTTCCGGAACCTCTTCGAGGACGGATTCGTCTTCCTCGGAGAGAACTTCTCGGACCTCAAGAACGACGAGTACGACGAATTCGACCCCGTCAACCTGCACGAGTATTGCTTCACTCAACTGACACTGCTCGGAGATCCGCAGATGCCGGTGTGGACCGAGGAGCCGAGGCCGCTCACGGTCGCGCACCCGGCGATCGCCTTCGCCGGTCTGCCCGCGGCGTTTCCCGTCGAGGTGACGAGCGAGGGGGAACCCGTCGACGGCGCGATCGTCTGCCTCTCGAAGGCGGACGACGTCTACGACGTCGCCGAGACGGCGGCAGGCGTGGCCGCGTTCGCCTTCACGCCGGCCTCCCCCGGCACGCTCCACGTCACGGTCACCGCGCCCAACTACCTGCCGCACGAGGGCCAGGCGATCGTGACGGACGACGCCTCGTCGGCCCCGGATGACGACGCAGCGCTGCCCCGCCGCCTGTCGATCGGACCGGTCGTCCCGAATCCGTTCGGCCGCTCGACCGAGATCGGATACGCGATCCCGGCGGACGGCGGGCTGCGAAAGGTCACGCTCCGGGTCTACGACGCGAGCGGCCGCCTGGTGCGGGCGATCGACGAGGGAGAGAGGCCGGCCGGGAAGTTCGCGGCCGCGTGGGACGGAAGGGACGCCGTCGGGCACGATCTCGCGTCGGGCGTCTACTTCGTCCGAATCGACGCGGGTGGCGGCACGGCGGAATCGCGCGTGGTCCTCCTCCGCTGAGCCGCGGCACGAGCCGCGTCTGAGGAAGGGGACACGCGGTGCGCACCACGAACGAGGGGCCCGTCAGCCGACGAGCCCCTTCTTCCGTTCGTCTCCGTTCAGCACGGCCGCGCCGCGGTCGTTACTGCAGAAGCACTAGCTTCCTCACGTCCTCGAACGCCTCCCCCGTCACACGCGCGAAGTAGACGCCGCTCGCAACGTTCGTCCCCCGAGCGTCGCGGCCGTCCCAGCCGAACTCGTGCCGGTCGGCGGCAAGCTCGCCGTCGGCGAGGACCCGCACGAGGCGGCCCGAGACATCGTACACGGCGAGACGCACGTGGCCTGCTCTCGGGTTCGCGAAGGAGAGAGTCGTCCGCGGGTTGAACGGATTCGGGACGGCACGGAGCCCGCAACCCGCGAGATCGATCGCTCCCTCGTCGATGCCGGTGTCGGGCGGCAGGAGGAAGTCCATGACGCCCTGGACGAAGTCGGCCCTCGTCGAGGGCGGAACGCCGTCGACGAGTCCCGCCAGCTCGAACGACGTGCCGACGGTGCGAGAGTCGCCTGCCTTGTTGGCCACGCCGATCCCGTACTGGGGTGAGCCGTTCTCCAACACCTGCATCGCCCCGCCGCCCGGGACGATGTGATCGATCCAGGAGTTCTCCCCGGTGTATGTGAAGCTCATGCCTTCCGTGAACTCGCCGACGATCCCATCGACGGGGCCACAGTCCGCGGTCCCGTCCTGGAGCGCGACGATGCCGAAGGCGCTCTTGAAATCGTGCCCCCCGACCAACGGGTCGTAGTACCAGACGTCGCCGCCCTCGAGGAACGCGCAGCCCCCGGCCTCGAGGAAATCGGTGACGGCGAGCGCCTCCTCCGAATACGCTTCGACCAAGAAGTTGCTTGGGTAGATTCCGACTGAGATCCACAGGGTGCGGTATCGGTCGAGCGCGTCGACGGGCAAGATCTGCCGGTAGTCGCCGCTGTAGCCGAGCCCGGCCAGCACGCCCGCGATGACCGATCCGCTCGAGGCGTCCGAGGTCGGGTCCCACACGAGGAAGTGAAGCCTGCCGACGATCAGGACGAACGTGCTCGTCGTCTCTCCGCCGTCGTAGGTGGCGGTGACGGTGAGTTCGGCCGCGTGCCCCTCAGGAGCCGCGGGGTCCGCGGAAACCACGAAGGGCTCACCCGCGTTCACGGCGGTCGCGCCTGGAGGCATGTCGCCGTACGAGGCGCTGCCGGCGTGGATCGTGACGTACGGATCGTCCGTGCTCAGAACCGCCGTGACGCCCGCTGCCGTCTCGCCGTAGTTCCTGAGCGTCACGGCGAGATCGGCGGTCTCGCCGGGATCGAGATGGCCGTCGTCGTTCCCGCCCGGGTCTGAGACCGCGGTGTCGAAAGCGAGTACGAGGGGAACCTCACTGGTGAAGCTGATCGAGACGTTGTCGACGGAGACCTCCGCCGTTGCGGTCCCGCCTCAGCAGTTCGCCGCTGTCACCAGGAGCGTGATCTCGACCTCTCGGACCTCGTCCGCGTCGAGACCGGGGAGGTTCACGAGCTCGTCCGAGAATTTGAACCAGTAGCTCTGCCAGTCGCCCGTCGTGTCGATGATGTGCTGCGTCGGACCGCCGACCCACGGACACGCGGCGCTCGTGCTTCCCAGAACCGTCGTGCCGAGGGGCGTCGACGCGTCGTCGAGGTACGTCAGCGTGAGGGCGGCGGCGCACCAGGCGCCTCCGCCGTCGTACGCGAGCGACGACAGGTCTGCGCTGAACCCGGCGTTCAGACTCGGCAGGGCGACGGTCTGCCACACCCTCGCGCTCCCGTTGCCGTTCGCGGACGAGAGACGAACCTCGTAGTCGAAATCCGGGTGGATCGTGAAGGCGTGCTCGACGGAGAGAGCGGTCCCGGACACGCCCTGTTCCCAGCCAACGCTCAGGGCCGCCTCGAATTCACCGTTCGAGACGAGTTCCAGTTCGGACGCCAACGAGGGGAGAACGAAGCAGGTGAGGAAAGCGAGAACCGCGATTGCTCTGTGCACGTGTACCCCCTTCCTGCAGAACCGCAGGCTGAGAGCCTCACAAGGACATCACACATGATCGTCAGAATATCATGGGGTGGACGCGCCGTCAACGAAGCGAGGGCGGGGCGAGCCGCCTGCGCCCAACACGATCGGCCGCCACGCCCCGATGCCGGATCTCAGCGCCGCGGCCCTCCTCGCGCGCCGAGAAGCCTGTTCAGGTTGGCACGCGCGGACGCCAGGTCCGGCCGAATGCGAAGCGCCTCGCGGAAGCTCGCAATCGCGGAGTCGATCTCGCCGCGCTCCGCCAGCACCGCCCCCAGACCGTTGTGCGCCTCGGCGAGCTCGGGGTCGGCCCTGAGCGCCTCGCGGAAGCTCGCGATCGACTCGTCGCCGCGGCCGAGCCGGTAGAGCGCGACTCCCCGCTGCGTGTGGGCCCTGGCGTGATCCGGCTCGAGCCTGACGGCCGTCGCGAACTCGTCCGCCGCTTCGTCGAGCCTCCCGAGCGAGAGCAGGATGACACCGAGCTGGTGGTACGCTTCCGTGTAGTCCGGTCTGAGCGCCGCGGCCCGGCGGTAGTGCGGGACGGCCTCCGCGCGCCGGCCCGTCTTGACGAGCGCCACCGCCAGGTTGAATTGGAGGTCGACGTCCTCAGGCAGAAGCTCCGAGGCGCGCAGGTAGTGCTCTACGGCTTCATCGACCCTGTCCTGCCTCACCAGGAGCCCCGCAAGCAGGACGCGGAACTCGACGAAGGCAGGAACCTCCCGAACGAGTTCATCGAGGGCCGCGGTCGCCTCGTCGGGCGAGACGCCTCCCCCCGGAGCGAGGGTCTGCTGCACGACGTCGATGACGATCGACCGAAGCTCCGTGCTCGCGGGATTGAGTGCCGCCGCGCTCCGCATCTCCTCGATCGCCGATTGGGAGTCTCCACCCCTCCACAGCATGCGCGCCCGCACGACGTGCCTCTTCGTCTGCACGATGCGAGACACCTCGTCCCTCACGGCCGCCAGCTCCGCGTCGTCCGCCGGGCCCGCGAGGAGCGTGCGATCGAACTCGCGGAGTTGGTTGATACGTTCGAGAAGCTCGGGGCGTCCGACGTTGCCGGTGAGGAGCTTCGGCGAAAGGAACTCGAGCCTCGAGCCGTCGTCCGTGTGGAGCGGTGCGCCGTCAGAGAAACGCCGCGTCCCCTCGTCGCCCATCACGAGGTGCCCGAGGAAGTCCGCGGACGTTCTGATCCCGATCCGTGCGACGTCTGCCGCGACGGCGTCCCGGCTCATTCTCCGAACGAGCGCCGCGTGGTCGACGGCCAGCCTGGCGGCCGAACCAACCAGGAGGAACTCGTTCGAGTCGGTCGGCTCCCAAATGGTCACGTGGCCGAACACCGATCTGAACGTGCCGACGACGCTGCGGAACGACTCCTGGTCGATGTTGTACGTCTCGAGCCAGACGCAGGCAATCCCCTCAGGCGTCAGCCGGGCGCGACAGGCCTCGAAGAACTCCTTCGTGAACAGGTCCGAGATCCCGGCGATCCAGGGATTGGACGGCTCTGAGATGATCACGTCGTACTCGTCGGACCCGAACTCGAGGTGGTTCCTCCCGTCCGTCAGAAGCACGCGGACCCGCGGGTCGTCGAGAACGCTGCCGTTGTACTCGTCGAAGAAGCGCGTGGCCTCGAGCACCTCGGACGAGATCTCGACGCAGTCCAACGTCTCGAGCGGATGTGTCGCGGCGGAGCCGAGCGTGATGCCGCTCGCAAGGCCGATGACGCAGGCGCTTCGGGCTCCGGGGTGCAGCAACAGCGGGACCTGCGCCAGCAGGATCTCCGTGGGAAGGTCCCCGGACGACGTCGAGGCGTCTGGCTTGCCGTTGATGGCGAGGTAGAGCGATCCCTCGGGAGACTCCTTGACGGTGACCGTCGCGCTCAGCCCCTCCTTGTGGAAGAGCATCTTGCTGTCCGACGCGAGCATCCGGAGAGCGTGTGGAGACCGTGCCTCGCGCTCCGACAGCCTGCGCGCCAGCATGTAGGGTCCGAACGTCATCTCGTCCGGATTCCACCTCGGGACAGACGTGACTCCGACCACGGCGACGACGAGGGCGACCGCGGCCGCCAGCGCGCGCCGGGCCGGCACGAGACTCGCGCTCACCGCCAGGAAGGCGCACCCTATGAGGACGTTCGCGGCCACTCCAACGAAGATCGTCTGCTGCGTCCCGAGCCACGGAATCAGAAGGAACCCGCCGACGAACGACCCGAGGATCGCACCGATCGTGTTGCTGCCGTAGACGGCTCCGACCGAGCGACCGACGGTCTCGTGCCCGCGCGCGAAGATCCGACTCACGAGCGGGAAGGCCGCACCCATGAGCGTCGTGGGAACGATCATGATGAGGAGGATCACTCCGAATTCGGCCGCCTGAAGCTGCCAGAACGTGTCGCGGAATCGCGAGATCATCGCCGTCACGAAGACCGGCAGTTCTCCCAGGAAGGGAACCACGAGGAGCGCCGACACGCCGATCGCGACCTCGATGACCGCGAGGACCAGCATCGGATCGCGCACGCGATCGACGAGCCTCGAGAAGATCGCGCTGCCGATGCCGAGCCCCAGAATGAAGGCCGTCAGCATCATGGTGAACGCGTAGACCGACGAGCCGATGATCATCGACAGGACCCGCGTCCACACCACCTCGTACGAGATCGCGGCGAAGCCGGAGAGGCAGTACCCGATCAGAAGAACGACCAGAGCCACGCGCCCGTACACCACGCCGGACGGGGCCTCGCGCTTCCGCGTGCCCTCGGGTCGGGGACGACCGCGGCTCTCCTCGGGAGGAAGTCCGATCCCCCAGGCTGCAACCGCACGGCGGTGGAGCACGTAGCTCACGAGGCAGACGGCCAGATTGAGCAGGCTGGCGACGAGAATCGTGCGGCTCACGCCGAGCGCCGGGAGCAGCAGGAATCCCGCTCCGCTCGCGCCGAGGACGGCTCCGAACGTGTTGACGGCGTAGAGCGTGCCGACGGACGAGCCGATCGTGCTCGAGGACCGCGCGAAGAACCGGCTCAGAACCGGGAGCGTCGCTCCCATGAAGGTCGCCGGCAGGAGCAGCAGGACGGCACAGAAGACGAACCGCACGAGGCTCACGACGTGGAACGATGCGTGCGTGTTCTGGTAGATCAACCGGTAGACCGGCTGGCTCACATCGATCAGCCACGGCAGGAGGAGACAGTAGACCGCGATCGTCCCCTCGAGGAAGGCGAGGACACGCAGCGGATCGCTTCGGCGGTCGATGATCCGCCCTCCGATGAAGCTCCCGAGCGCCAGGCCGGCCATGAACACGCTCAGCACCGTCGCGATGGCGAGCGTCGTGTTCCCCATCACGTGTCGGAAGAGGCGCGCCCACGTGACTTCATGGATGAGACCGGCCGCGCCGGAGAGGAAGAAGGCGACGAGCGCGCCGGCAATCAGCGTGCGAGAGAGAGAGGCCTTCTTGATGGTGGTCGGGGCAGCACTCGGCATTGGGAGCTCCATTCGCGGGACGCCCGATTCCCGGCGCCCCGCACGCGAGCAAGCAGACCTCCCCGGGAACCGGCCTCGGTTGGCGCGACGCGCGGGAACGCCAGACAATGCGATTCTAGAGGTGCCTTCGCGCGGTGTCAACGCCGGGGCCGCGGTGTACGGTTCGACCAGGGACCGAGCCTCCCGGACGCCGGGCGGTCCGGGCCACGGACGAGCCACGGCGGAGCCACGCCGAGCCACGGCGCGGCCACGGCCGAGCGACGGCGCGCCGAGCGACCGGCCGCGGTGCTGGATGGGCGCTGACCCGAGCGGACCGAGATCGTTCGGCAGGTGTGCGAACCACGACGGTGCGCACATGGATCACGATGAGTGGGACGCAGCGCGGCGCGAGTCCCCGACGGCCTCCCGGAGCGCACGCCACGGGAAGAAGTAGGCCGCGAGGACGGGGTAGATGCTGTACCGGCTCAAGCCGGCGAAGTGGAGGCCGGCGAAGACGAAGATGAGGAGGTGCATCCTGACAACGTTGGCGTACGGGGCCGCGAACGCGTCCTTGCCCTTGAGATCGACGCCCGCGAACGGAAACCTCGGAAGCCTCGCGATGAGGCTCATGACGACGAGCGGCCATCCGATCCTGAGGGCGGCGCCGAGGTACGCGAAGATGCTGCCGGGCGAGGCTCCCTCCTCGACGAGCGGGAAGAAGAGGTTCAAGAAGGTGCCGTGGACGAAGTGGAACATGCCGAAGTGGAACGTGAAGAACGCCAGGAGTCCGACCCCGCCGAGGGCGAAGAGGACTCGCGACCGAGCTTCAGCGCGGACGACGCCCGCGACGATCGCCGTGACGATGTACGCGTAGCCGACGGTGAGGCTCGAGCACCAGAGTCCCCAGATGAGATCCCGCGCGTCCCATCGGCCGACGCTCGCGAGGACGAGCGTGACCGTGAAGGCGACGACCTCAAGGAGGACGCCGCGGGCCTTCGCGACCTCCTTCGATTGGGTGGGCAGAGAGGAGAGCAGGAGCCCCCGGGCGGTCATCGACATCCTCCTTCGTCCCCGAACGGGCGTGTCGGCGCATCCACTGCCACGTCGAGAAAGCGTAGCAAGGTCGGTTCCGGGGCCCCTGAAACGCGCGGCCTGAGCGGGTTCCCCACCCCGAAGCGACCGCCCTGGGGCGCTTTCCGGGCACGCGGCGCCCGCCGGCGGGCCCTTCAAGAAGGCCCTTGACTCGCCTGGGACCCGTGGGTACAATGTATATAGACACTATGCACACCTACAGGAGACACGACGTGCTTATCGTCCTCTCGCCCGTAAGCCCCGATCCGCTCTACCAGCAGATCGCCGACCAGATCAAGGAGGCGGTCGCGGGCGGGGAACTCGAGCCCGGTGAGAAGCTGCCGTCGATCCGCGATCTGGCCAAGGCGCTCAACATCAGCGTGATCACCGTGAAGAGGGCCTACACCGACCTCGAGGCCGAGGCCGTGATCCGCGCCCGGCCCGGGCTGGGGTCGTTCGTTGCGGAGATAGACCGAGCCCGACTCCGCGGCGAGAAGCTCGAGGAGCTCAGAAGCGAGCTTCGGGGAATCGTCCGGCGCGGTCGTAGGTTCGGCATCTCGACCGACGAGATCGCTCGACTCATCGACGAGACAGAGGAGAACTGACATGTCCCACATTGTCGAGGTGCGAAACCTCACCAAGCACTACCCCGGGTTCGCGCTCAGGGACGTCTCGCTCGACGTCCCGGCAGGCGCCATCACGGGGATCTTCGGGCCGAGCGGCGCCGGGAAGACGACACTCACGAAGATCATCGCGAACCAGCTCCCCGCGGGCTCGGGAAGCGTCCTCCTCTTCGGCCGCTCCTACCGCGACGCCGAGAAGGAGATCAAGAGCGCCACGGTCGCGTGGACGACGAGCTTCCTGGCACCGCTCCTCGAGCAGTGGGACGGAGCCCGTTTTGAGAGGTTGCTCGATCAGTTCGGGATCGACAGGCGGAAGCGGATCAAGGAGCTCTCGCGCGGGAGGAAGACGCTCCTCTCGATCGCCGTGGCACTCTCACACGGGGCCGACCTGCTCATACTGGACGAGCCGACCGCGGGCCTCGACATGGTGATCCGTCGCGACGTGCTCGACCTCCTGCGGGACTTCGTGGCCGAGGGCGAGAGAGCGGTGATCAT
>JALGVU010000248.1 GCA_025774545.1 bacterium
ACCTATCCGTGGCACCACCCTCGATTCGATCTCGATGAGGACGCGCTCTGGATGGGCGCGGCCGTGATGGCGCGGGCCGCGATGATCCTCCTCGAGGAGCTGTAGGGAGAAGGCGCACGACGCGCGGATGAGGCACGAGCGAGGGACCCGGGCAGACAAGGCCGCCCGGGTCTCGCTCGTTTCGGCGCACGGCCCGAACAGCATCGGTCGCGCCCCCGGTGGTCACGTGCACCCGCTCTCGGCAGATTTCTTGCTTGACAGTAACGACACTTGGCGCTATGATTACGACAGATGTCTGAACCCCGCGGATACACCAAGAGGAGGCGGACATGCAGCTCGCGAGCATCGTGAGTATCCTCGGGGGAAAGAGCGTCCTCCGGGCCGACGTCCGGACCCGCATGGATCTGGTGAATCTGGGACGCAAGGGCGTCAGCAAGCGGGCCCTCATGAAGCTGGCGGGGTACTTGGATCTGTCTCTTGCTGAGATCGCGGAGCTCCTCCCGATAACGGAGCGCACGATTCAGCGGTACTCGCCCACGAAGCGCTTCAGGCCCGACGTCTCCGAGCACATTCTCCAGATCGCCGAGGTGGCCGCGCGCGGCGCCGAGGTCTTCGGTGAGAAGCGGCGCTTCCTCGCGTGGATGCAGCATCCGAGCGCGGCGCTCGGCGGCATCACGCCCGGCAGTCTGCTCAGCTCGCGCTTCGGGACGGCTCTGGTGCTCGATGAGCTCGGACGGATCGAACACGGGGTCGTCTCCTGATGCACCTGTATCGCATCGCGAAGACCCGGCACATCAAGGATCTGTCCGGAGCCGGGCCCCGGCTCTTCGGTGGGCGATGGAACCACGGGGGCACCGCCGTGATCTACACAGCCGAGAGCCGGTCGCTCGCTACCGTGGAGTACCTCGTCCACGTGCCTCTGCCCTACGAACCGCTTCGGCTTTCGCTCGCGACGCTGTCCGCTCCCGACGATGCGACGTGCCGGGAGATCTCGCCGGACGAGCTTCCCCGGGGCTGGAACCGCTGTCCGGCTCCTCCCGCGCTGGCCGACGTCGGCACGGAGTGGGCCCGCGACTGTGAGACCCTGCTCCTCCGCGTTCCGTCGTCCGTCGTCGAGGCTGAGTACAACGTTCTCTTGAACCCCGCGCATCCTCAAATGTCCAAGGTCCGGATCGTTGATGTCACGCGGTACACGTTCGACCGACGTTTGGTCAAGCGGGGGAAGTGAGCATGCCCGAACTCGAACTCATAGAACGCATCAGACGCCTGATCGGCGGGCCCGGACCCGGCACGGTCGTCGGGATCGGCGACGACGCTGCGGTCTACGAGCCGCCCAAGGACCTCGAGCTCATCACGTGCGACGCCTTCGTCGAGGGCGTGCACTTCCGACGCGACTTCGCGACGATGCGGGAGATCGGCGCCAAGTGCATGGTCGCGAACGTGAGCGACATCGCGGCGATGGGCGGCCTCCCGACGCGCGCGGTGATCTCGCTCTGCGTCCCGGGCGACGTCACTGACGCAGACGTCGACGAACTGTATGAGGGCCTGAGTGAGATCACGGGCCGGTACGCGGCCGAGATCGTGGGCGGCGATGTCGTCGGCTCACCCTCGGGGCTCGTCGTGTCGGTGGCGCTCCTGGGTGCCGTCGACGCTGGGCGGGTGACGACGCGGGCAGGCGGAGTGGTCGGCGACGCGATCCTCGTGACGGGCGAGCTCGGCGGGGCCGAGGCCGGCCTCCGCGCGCTCGTGGCGGGGCTTCCGGACGACGATGCGGTCGAGGCAGCGAAGGCGAGGCACCGTGTGCCGACGCCGAGGCTCGCGGAGGCGCAGGCGTTCATCGACGTCGCGACGCCGCACGCGATGATCGACGTGAGCGACGGGCTCGCGTCTGAGGTGTGGCACCTGGCCGACGAGGGAAGCGTCGGGATCACGCTCTGGGAGGAGCGGCTCCCGGTCGCGCCGTGCGCGGCCGCGGTCGCCGGGCGGCTCGGAGCGGATCCGATCGCACTGGCCCTCGAGAGCGGGGAGGAGTTCGAACTCGTCGTCGCGATCCCGGCGACCGAGGTCGAGCGCACGATCGAGCACGTGACCGCCGTGGCGGGGACGCGGGTGACCCTAATCGGTGAGGTGACGCAGGCTAGGGAGGGCTGCCGCCTCGTCCGGCGCGATGGCACGATCGAGCCCCTGCGGCGCGGCGGCTACGAGCATCTCAGGGAGGAGAGCAGCGCTGAGACGCCGCGCGCGAGCCCCTGTTCAATCACTGAACACCCGGAAGGACCCGGAAAGGCCCGCCCGCAGGGGCCTCGACGAAAGGGGCAGAACGAGCACAGATAATTGTTGACAGCTTGCGCACCCTGTGGTATTCTTAGAGTTACTGGGGATCAAACAAAAGGCCTTCGACCTGAAAAGGAGACGAGGGCCTATTTTGTTTGGGGTGGACGGACCGTGCGCAACCGGAAGGAGCTGGATGGCGGGGAGAACCGCATCCGGCTTTGCGGGCGTGGGTGAGACGGTGATGCGGCGCCTCGGTGGATACGCTGTGATCTTCGCGGTGCTCGTTATCTTCCCTGCTCTTTCAGTGACCGCCTCTGCCGACGAGGTGGTCGCGACCCTAGCCTTCGGATCTGATGATCTGACCTTCGAGCAGCATGAGGGTTACGACCTCGTGTCCCTCGAAGGCGCCGATCACCTGACCGTGCCCGCCGAGCCGATGCTCCCTGCGCTCAGCATCCAGCTCCTGCTTCCCCCCGGTTCGACGGCCGCGGATCTGACCGTGGTCGAGAGCGGCACCGTCTACCTCTCTGGTCGATACACCGTATTGCCCGCACCCTGGCCAGCCACATTCTCCTCTCGAGGGGCAGCAGAAGTTCCCCAGCCGAATGTCTCGACTTACAATTCGGTGCTGCCATACCCGAGTGAGGTCGCTAGGCTGGCCGGGGTCGGGTCTTTCGGCGGGCACCGGCTCGCCGAGGTCACGGTGACTCCCCTCCAGTTCGTCCCGGCGACGGGCGAGCTTCTTCTTCATACCCGAATCGATATCGTCCTCGAGACCGAACCGGCAGGCGCCACTTCCAAGGTCGATTTTGCGACCGCGGGCCGGCGCTCGGATCAGGCCGCGAGGATGATCGAGCGTTCGGCCCGGAACGCGCGGGCCATGCTCGCGTACGACACGGAGCTCCCTGGCTCGCTCGCGAAGGCGCGGAACGGGTTCGACTACCTGATTCTGTGTCCCGATGCCTTCGTGGATGAGTTCCAGGTGCTGGCGGACTGGAAGAGCCGGAAGGGCGTGCGGACGGAGATCGTCACGATCGAGGCCATCGCGTCGAACCCGCTCTTCGCAGGCGCGGATTCCGCGGAGGAGATCAGAAATTGCATCAAGCACTACTACGTCGAGGATGGGATCACGTGGGTGCTCCTGGGAGGGGACACGGCGATCGTTCCCGCCAGGAATGTCTACGACTTCTTCTACGGACAGGGCATTCCCTGCGACCTCTACTACGCCGATCTCGACGGCTCGTGGGACGTCGACGGCGACGGGCGCTGGGGTGAGCACGACGAGGACGCGGTCGACATGTACTCGGACGTCTTCGTAGGCCGGGCGCCCGTCGAGAGCGCGGGCGAGGCGGCGACCTTCGTGGCGAAGGTCCTGTCATACGAGGGCGCGGCCTCCCAGTTCCTGGACGACTACCAGCTCAGGATGCTCTTCTTGGCCGAGATCCTGTGGGACTCGCCGAGTCCCTACACCGACGGCGGCGTCGCGCTCGACATCATCGGCGATACGTTCGTTCCCGACCGCTTCGAGCCGATCGTGAAGCTCTACGAGCGTGACGGCACCCTCGACCTCGCGAACGCGATCGCTGCGCTCGAAGAGGGCGCCGGGATCGTGATGCACGAGGGACACGCGTACATCGATTTCGAGAGCTTGGGCCCCGACGACATCACCATCGAGGATCTCGACGCGCTGGCTAACGCTGGCCGCGGCGGGCTCTGGTACTCGGTGGGCTGCTGGTCCGCGGCGATCGACCACGACACGTTCGGCGAGCACTGGCTCGAGAGCGAGTCCGGCGGGGGAGTGGCCTTCGTCGGCAACTCGCGGTACGGCTGGGGATGCCCCGGCTACCCCGGCGAGTGCGTCTCCGACCTCTTCAGCCAGAAGTTCGCTGAGTCGCTCTTCACGAAGGACCTGATCCACGCGGGCGCCGTTCACGCCGACGCGAAGCACGAGTACGTGGGGCTCGCGCGGAGCGACGACTACATGCGCTACGCGATGTACGAGCTGAATCTCCTGGGCGA
>JALGVU010000249.1 GCA_025774545.1 bacterium
CCTCGAGGAGAAGGGGCTCCGGTCGCCGGTCGATCTCGTCGGTCGCGGGCTCGGGAACGTCGTGAGCCACGAGGCGCTCTCGAGGGACCACAAGGTCGTCGCGTCGATCGACGAAGACCTCTGTGTCGGCTGCGGAGCCTGCATCGTCGCGTGCCGGGACGGCGCGCACCAGGCCATCGAGTTCGCGGCGGACGCAGGCGGAGGACAGGCGCCACGCGCGGCGTCGCCGCGATCTGCGCGGGCGTCGAATGGGGGCGCGCCGAGCACGAAGGACGGCCGGGTCCCATCGGTCGACGACGAGAAGTGCATCGGGTGCGGGTTCTGCCGGACGATCTGTCCGGTCGAGGGGTGCATCACCATGGAGCCGCGGACCGACGACGTCTCGATCGAGGAGCGCCTCTGATCGAGTGCCGGAGAGTGATCCAGCTAACCGTTTGAGCTGATGGATGTTACGGATGCTGTTCGAGGGTCCGAGGGACGGGCCTTGCGGAGGTGAGGGACGGTTCATAGCCAGCGCTTGCCACAGATAACATCATGTGATAGACTCGCAATAGGTAGTTCTCAGTGGACGATGGAGCATCGAAGGGGGGGCGTCTGTTGCTGAAAGGCAGGCGTGCCCCCGTGCGTTGGACCGCTCCGTCCGGACGGCGGCGTGTGCCCCAGTGCGGCACGGGCCGCAAGCCGGGGCGTCGGGCTGAGACCAACGAGGGCCACCGTCGGCCTCGGAAGAGACACGTCGATCGGGTGACTGCAGCGAACCGAGTGATAGCGGCAGCCGCCCGATTCCTGATTGAGTGCGGCCGCGGTCCGCAAGGGCGCGGAGCGTCTGGCTGCGCCGCCATGATGAGACGTGCCGACGGGGGTGGGGGGGACAAGGAGACGGTAGCCATGCGAGCGAAGGTGCGGATGATAGCCGGCACCGCGCTGCTTGCGGGGACGCTGCTTGTGGGCACGTCCCTGCGCGTCGACGCGACGCCGCCCGCAACGCGGAGTGGAACAGTGGGCATCAGGAGCGACGTGCGGGCCGAAGCCTCGGATGGAGTGGTGCGCGTGCCGACCGACGCAGTGGATGGACTGGGGCGCGTGCCGAACATCGTCTGCGAGCCGGATCCGCTCTATCTTACTACGGTCGATCCGGATGGGACCGTCGAGGTCGTGTGCGAGGGCGGCGCTGGGGCGGTCTACAGCTACTCGATGCGGTTCACGTGGGACAGCGCCGTGGCGCACACGTCGCCCGACAGCGTAGAGCAGGGCGACCTGCTCGAAGGCACCGGGGCATCGACGTTCTTCTTCGCGAGGAACGCGGGCGCGGCGAACGAGATCATCATCGACTGCTCGATCCTCGGACCGCACGAGGGTGTGGACGGTTCGGGGACGATGTTCACCATCGACTTCGCTCTGGTCGATGCGGGGGCGAGTGTCGTGGACATTAGCATCGAACACATCCGCGACAACGCGAACCAGGATCTGGCAGGGTTCTCCGAGGACGACGGCCAGATCATCGCGGGCGACGCGATCCCTCCAACCGTGACGGACGTCCACGTCGCGAACCTGACGCTGACGCATACCGACGACTACATCAAGGACGGAGACGGGTTCCAGGTGACGGCCCTCGTGACGGACGACGACCCGACGTTCGGCGCCGAGCACATCACGGCGGATCTGTCGGGGCTCGGCGGAGGCGCGGCGGAGAACCCAGGTACTTACGCGGCTGGGACGGCCACTTGGACGTTTGGGCCGGCGGTCTGCACGCCGTCGGACGGCGTCGTCAGCGTGACGGTGGGCGCCATCGATCCCGCCGGCGCTCCCGCGTCTCCGGCCACCGACGACATCATCACCGACAACACGCCGCCCACTGCCGTGACCGGTTTCGACGCCTACCCCGGCCACGAGCTGTGCGAGCTGACGTGGACCAACGGCAACGACGATCACCTGGCCGGCGTCGTCGTCGCCCGACTCGGCGAACCGGTGGGGGATCCCTTCTACTCGACGTTCGCGTCGTCGTGGCCCGACGTCGATGATCTCTTCCCGTCGAACGCAAGTCAGGGCGCTCAGATCTACGACGGGACGGGCTCGGCCTCGACCGACGAGGTGGCCGAACGGAACATCTACTTCTATCAGGCCTTCTGCTACGACGAGGCCAGGAACGTCGGCCCGGCGGGCGAGGGCGCGCGGGACTACTCGACGAACTATCTGCTCGCGGACGTGGCCGACGGCATCAACTCCTGGGGCGGGGACGGCTCCGTCGATTTCGAGGATCTCATGATGTTCTCGCTCTACTTCGGAGCGACCGCTCCGGGGCTGCCCGAGGCCGCGTGCGACTTCGGCCCGACGGTGAACCCGGCCTACCAGGGATACGGCGTGCCGGTCCCAGACGGCGCGATTGCCTTCGACGATCTCATGATTCTCTCGCTCAACTTCGGCATGCCGCGGAGCGCGCCAGCGAGCGTGCCGCTGCTCCCCGATCCACCGGACGGCCCGCTTGCGCTCTCACTCGCGCCGCTCGGTACGAACTCCGCGGGCGACGTCGAGATCGCTCTCAGACTCACCGGGAACATCGACGAGGTGAAGGGCCTCTCCGCGGTGGTGGCGTACGAGCCCATCCGGCTCGAGTTCGTCCGCGCCCGAACGAGCGACACGATGCGGGTAGCCGTGGCGGACATCTTCTTCTGGCACGGCGCCGGTGATGGGACCGTCGAGATCGATCTCGCGGTCCTGGGCCGCGGCCTCACGATCGGCGGGTCCGGGGAACTCGCGGTCCTCACGTTCCGCGCGCTCTCCGGCGGTCGATCGCCACGCATCGTTTCGGCCGACGTTCGAGACGGCTCGAACGCGCGGCTCGATGTCGAGCTGGTCGACGGCACCGAGCCTGCGTCTGGTCCGGCATCGTTCGGGCTCACTCGGAATGTCCCGAACCCCTTCAATCCGGTGACGAACATCGGCTACCTGGTCCCACGGGCAGCGGTGGTCACGATCCGCGTGCACGACGTCGCCGGACGCCTCGTGCGGACGCTCGTCGACCGTGAGGTCGAGGCGGGCCGCCACGCGGTTCGCTGGGACGGAACGAACGAACGCGGTGAAGCGGTCGGCAGCGGCGTCTACCTCTGCTCGATGGAGGCCGGGGGCTTCCACGCGAGCAGGAAGATGCTGCTTCTGAAATAGGACGAGAGAACAGGCGGGAGCAGGTTCCTGGTCCCGCCCTGGAATCGATAGAGATCCGACAGACGGTGGGAGACGAGAAGGGGGAACGTGCCAGGATGAGAGCTCAGCGACAGCACCTCGAGAGGTTCCGGCCGATCTACCGATGGTCGGCGGCCGCCGTCCTAGTTTGGGCGTTGCTCGCGACGATGTCCCTATCGGCCGCCGGAGCGGACGCGGTCCGTATCGGCGATCCGGTGCGGGTCATGCCGCTCGGCGACGGTATCACCGACGGCGCCACCGGCAGCGCGGACAGCACCGGATACCGGCGTTCGCTCTACCAGCAGCTCACGGGCTACGGTCACAAGATCGAGCTCGTCGGTGGGGTGACGAGCGGGGTCCCGTTGGACTTCGACAGGGACCATGAGGGGCACGCGGGCTTCCGGGCGGACGGGATCGCTGACAGCATCACGTCGTGGCTCGACGCGAATCCGGCCGATCTCATCCTGCTGCACGTGGGGACCGAGGACATCGGCGACGGGCAGAGCGCGCAGGACGTCGTGAACGAGATCGAGGCGCTCCTCGACAGCGTCGATGTGTGGGAGACGGCCAACGCGACCGAGGTGACGGTCTTCCTCGCGCAGATCATCAACAGGAGCGAGCCGGACAGCCTCCTCGGGGTCGCGACCTCGGCGTTGAACGACAGCATCCTGGCACGCGCGAACGCCCGCATCGCGGGCGGCGACAAGATCGTCGTCGTCGACCACGAGGCCGCGCTCACGTACCCGGACGATCTCACCGACGAGGTCTATCCGAACGACACGGGCTACGGGCTCATGGCCGACGCGTGGTTCGATGCGGTGCACGCCTTCCTCGGCGGACCCGGCATCGAGAACGTCGTCCTCTCATCGACGTCCGGGAACGGGCTCACGGGCGATGACCTCACGGTCAGCTACGGCCTCACCGGAACCGCCGTGGCGGCGGCGACGGCGTGGTATCAGGCGGGATCCCGAGCGCCCGTGATGTCGATGTACCTGCCCATGGAGGGCGGCGCGACGCTCGCGCTCGACGACTACTCCGGAGGCGGCTACTCCGCGACGGCGAGCGGCGATCCGACCTGGGGTGAGGATCTCGGGTACGACGGGACCGGGTGC
>JALGVU010000250.1 GCA_025774545.1 bacterium
TCTCAGGCTCTACGACGTGGCCGGCCGGTTGGCCGCCGACTTCCCGGTGAGCTCGAGGGCTCCGGGCCGTTACGGCGCGGTTCTGGCCGATCGGTCCGCGCTCGCCTCCGGCGTCTACTTCGTGCATCTCGAGCAGGGCGGCGACACGCGCGTGGGCCGGGTCGTCGTTCTCAAGTAGTCGAATCGACAGCTCATTGGCTGACGCCCCGCTCTTCCTCGGAAGGGCGGGGCGTCTCTCATGGTGCGTCGCTCCGGACGGTTCGCTGGGCGGCCCCCACCCTTGACGTAACAAGGCCGCCCCACGTGCTGTGGGGCGGCCCTGTGCCTGTATGTCAGTCTGCGGCATTGCGGCCGCTAACTAGGCTTCGACTCTCGACACGTTCTCTGCCGCGGGGCCCTTCTCGCCCTGGACGACGTCGAACTGCACGCGGTCACCTTCGTTCAGGGTCTTGTACTCGTCGCCACCCTGGATCGCCGAATGGTGGACGAAGACGTCCTTCGACCCATCCTCCAACTCGATGAAGCCGAAGCCCTTGCTGTCGTTGAACCACTTCACGGTTCCGGTCGTACTCATTCTTCACTACCTCTCTTGATCTCGTCGGGAGGGATCACCCCTCACTCCGACGACTGTTCTGTCGGGGGCCGGATCATCCGACCCTCCGACGTCCTTCATCACGGGGCCGTCGGCCCCTGCAGGTGGCGCCATCACCGATCGTCAGTACCGCTCCATACTTCGGGCGCCTCATGGCGCCCCCGGAACGCAAAAAGGGACCGGCTTGTGCGCCAGGCCCTCCTCAGAGTCTCCGGATATGTCACCATACCGACGTGGTCGCTTCTGCTGAGCGGTAGTATAACCACGGAAGAAGTCCAGGTCAAGCTCAATCGTCGCACCCACCGGTTTCATGCCCACACGGCAACAGAGAGGAGGACAGAGCATGGACCCTCTCGGGGTTCTGCCCTGTCCGCCTCCCGAGATCAGCAGTGCGATGATCCTAATTCAGCAACACCGTCTTCCGCGTCACGGTCTCGCCCCCGGCCTCGACGCGGAGGAAGTAGACGCCCGACGCCGCCCGCCGTCCGTCGTTGTCCAGGCCGTTCCGCACAAGCCGTCCCGAGACATCGTGAACGGTCACGCTGACCTCTTGAGGCCCCCGAAGCTCGAACGAGAGAGCGGTCTTCTCGCTGAATGGATTCGGCGTGCTCCGCTGGACGCGGCATGCAAGGCCGCCGTCTTCACCGACACCGGTCTCGGCCCCCTCGGAGTAGACGACCGTGACGTAGTCGTATCCGGTTGTCCCGTCCCCGCTCCGTCCGGTCACGCAGATCCTGCCGAGACTGTCGAGGGTGATGTCGAGCGCCTCGTCGAGCAGACTTCCCTTACCGTCGTATCTCGCCACCCACTTCTCGGTGCCCTCGGTGTCGTACTTGACCGTCGCGTAGTCGTAGCACGTGCCGACACTCCCCCAACTCCGCCCGGTCACGTACGTGTTCCCGGTGTTGTCCATCACGACTCCGAAGGCGAGGTCGTCGCCGCCCCCCGCGTCGTACCGCGACGCCCATTCCCTGGTGCCCTCTGGATCGTACGCGATCGTCACGTAGTCGAAGTCGACGCCCAACCCGCGGCTCATCCCCACGACCCGGACGTTACCCGAGCCGTCCACGGAGATGCCCTGCGCGATGTCATCGCCGGCGCCGGGGCCGTCGTAGGTCGCGACCCACTCCTCGGCGCCGTCGGGGCCGTACATGATGGTCACGATGTCGTCCTCACCATCCGGGCTCCAGCTCTCCCCCGTCACGTACACGTTCCCCGCGTCGTCGAGACCGATGGCGTAGCCCGAGTCGGCGTGATGGCCCGGCCCGTCGTACCGCACGACCCACTCCTCGTCACCGTTCGGGGCGTACTTGACCGTCGCGAAGTCGGACGACGTGCCTACCCCCTCGCTCTGCCCCGTCACGTAGACGTGTCCCGCATCGTCGACCACCACATCACGCACGGCGTCGATGAGATCCCTCGGACCGCTGTAGGTGGCGACCCATTCCTCGCTCCCATCGGTGGCGTACTTGATCGTCACGAAGTCGGGGTTCGACTCAGGTCCGCAGGAGAAGCCCGCCACGTACACGTTGCCTGCGCCGTCCACGGCGATCACCGATGGGTAATCGGCACAGTCGCCCGGACCGTTGTAGAAGACGACCCACTCCTCAGCGCCGCCCGCGTCGTACTTGACCGTCGCGTAGTCGTAGTCTGTCTCGTCGTTCCAGCTCAAGCCCGTCACGTACGCGTTCCCGAAGGCGTCGACGGCAATGTCCCGGGCGTTGTCGATCCCCCCGCCGGGGCCGTCGTACCTCTCGGCCCACACCAAGTCGCCGTTCGCGTCGTACTTGACGGTCGCGTAGTCGTCAGAGAGGTAGGTCTTCTCGCTCTTCCCCGTCACGTACACGTTTCCACCGGAATCCGTCGCGACGGCGCAGCCTGCGTCGTCGAGCCCCGCGGGGCCGTCGTACACTGTCACCCAGTCTTCTTGAACATCGGCGGCGACCGGCGCGGCAAGAACCGCGAGTGCAGCGATCAGGAGAGTGAGACGCCCGGGTTGCATGTCGGCCACCTCCTTCTGAGAGCGGGGTTTCTCAGTTTGGCGCAGGCCCGGTGATGTAGTGCCATGCGCGTGGCCAGCGCGAGACGCGGGGGTTCTTCCGATGAGATCCTAGCACACCCTTGAGCAGGGCTCAATGGCTACGACTTGGGCCGGATCCTGGACGGCGCGTGTGGCCGGGATCGCGAGGGTGGTTGTCCGCAGGTCGCGCACCTCACCACCATTCCCTCGTCCCGCGATCCCACGAGGACACGAGTGGCCGCCGGTCCCAAGTCGAGTGTGGCAGTCAGGCGCGCCTGCTCGTCGTCCGGAGCGAACTCCGCGTTCAGCCGAGACAGCGTCTCTACAGGCTCCCGGGAGATCCTGAACGGGATCACGATCGTGGTGCTCCCGTCCGCGACGCCCCTCTTCCTGCCGCGAAGCCTCTTCCCTGTGCCCGCATCCAACTACCGAAGCAACACCGACGGGAGCGAGCCCATGCACCCTTCGCCAGGCGCCCCTGCGGCCGGAGATCCGACCGGCGATTCGGTGTGTGGGCGACCGCCCTTGCGATGCCCGCTGCAGGAAGTGAGTCACAGAAGAAGGAGGGGCACTCGGTGCGGCAGCTCAGGCTTGTGCTGACCATCGCAACCGTCGCGCTCCTCGTCACGAGCGCACACGCCGCGGTCGATCCGTTCTTCGACGTCTTCACGGAACTCGAGGTCCTGCAGCTAACGCTCAGGGACGAGTTCCTGGGCGGGGCATCGCCGGTAGAGTCGACCAGCTGGGGCATTATTAGGTCCCTGTACCAGCAGGTCACGGCACGGGACAGCCCGGCCCGCGCCATTCGGGCGGGGGCCGGTTCGTGAGGCCCCAGCGTCGCTGTCCCGCAACACGACCTCCCGGGCGCGGCGGACAGTGAGCATGCCCGCTCAGTCGACCGGCGGCAGTCCCCATCTCCAGAACGAGACGCAGAAGAGCACGAGCGCGATGAGGACCAGGTTCACGTACGCAAGCACCACGAACACCCGCGCCACTCGCGGAAGCTCCTGACCGCATCCTTCGGGGACCGGTCCCACCTTCTTCAGGCGATCCAGCACCTCCGGCCCGTGGGGCGCCTCGGCCATTGCCTCGGTGAGGTCGGTCCCCGCGTGGTGACGCCCTGCGTGAACTCCGTCGTTCCAGAGCGCGCTGCCGGTCGCGTCGTAGAGCGTGCCGTCGTAGACGAAGCGGGTGAGCCCGCACGCTCCCACGCCTCCCTCGGAGGCCGCGGCGGCGCGCAGCCGCCGGTCGATGACGGTCGTGGCCAGCCCGGCGATGATCACGAGCGTGAGGAAGGTGGCGATCTTGACGAGCCAAACGTGTCCGAACGTCGTTGCCCAGAGCTCGTCGAGCGACCCGACACGCCAGACCGTCAGAAGCGTCCCCGTGGTCGCCATGACGATGATCGAGCAAATGCCCAGTCGCTTCTCCGCCGTGGGCAGCCCGGCGATGAGGCTCCGGGGCTTCGTGAAGAGATGGATGTAGGTGATCGCACCGAACCAGACGACGGCGGTCAGGAGGTGGAGGTAGCGGACGATGCCGCGAAACCACCACACGGCGCGCGACGGTCGGGAGACGCTCTCGGGCAGAACGTAGCCGGCGGCCTCGTACTCCTCCCCCAGCTCCGTAAGCGTGCCGCCGTCGGCGCCCTCTATATGACACTTGCTGCACGCGAGGCCCGTCTCGGCCGCGTAGTCCGGCATCGCGTGACAGACCGCGGGAAGACAGGCAAGCAGTCCGATCAGACCGATGACTGAAGAGACGACCGCGGAACGGATTCCGTGCATGGGTTCGCTCCAGCTGGAGGATTGGCAGATGGGCCGTCCGATGCGCGCCGGACGGCGAGGCGTCCACCGCATCCTAGCACAACGAGCCTCCGCGCGTCATCGGACGACGCGGGCGGGCTCCGCCATCACCATTCCTCCACCGCTCCTCTGGAACGGAACGCCCTATTCAGGAGAGGAGGAGAACGCTACAATGGCACTTGTCCGGACTCACACAGGTCGTCGACCATCCTACCTCGGGAGTCGCCCTTGATCGGCAAGACCATCTCTCATTACAGGATCATCGAGAAGCTCGGCGAGGGCGGCATGGGCGTCGTCTACAAGGCCGAGGACACGAAGCTCAGACGCACCGTGGCTCTCAAGTTCCTGCCGCGCGAGCTGACCCAGGACCCGAGGGCCAAGGAGCGGTTCACCCGCGAAGCGCAGGCGGTCTCATCCCTGGACCACCCCAACATCTGCACCATCCACGAGATCGACGAGACCGAAGACGGGCAGATGTTACGGTACGCGAGAAGATCGACGAAGGGCCGCTCAAGCTGGACGAGGCGCTGAGCATCGCCACTCAGGTGGCCGAGGGGTTGCGGGAGGCGCACGAGAAGGGCATCGTTCATCGCGACATCAAGCCTGCCAACATCATCGTCACGCCCAAGGGTCAGGCGAAGGTCATGGACTTCGGTCTGGCCCGGCTGGCGGGGCAGACCCAGCTGACCAGAGCCGGCGCGACCATCGGCACAGTGAACTACATGTCTCCGGAACAGGCCCGCGGGAGAACCGTGGACCACCGAGCGGACATCTGGTCCTTGGGTGTTGTTCTCTACGAGATGCTCACGGGTCGCCTGCCGTTCGGAGGCGAGCACCCGCAGGCAGTGATCTACTCCATCCTGAACGAGGAGCCCGAACCGGTGAGGCGGCTCCGCCCCGACCTGCCGGTGGAATTGGAGTCGATCATCGCCAAGGCCCTGGCCACCCTTCCGGACTCGCGGTACTGCGACGCCGGCGCCATGCTGAACGATCTCAGGAGCCTGCAAGGAGGATCGGACTCGGCCGTCCTGCCGGCGGACGTCCAGGCAGAGAGACCCCAGCCGTCGATCGCCGTTCTCCCGTTCACGAACATGAGCGCTGATCCTGCGCAGGAGTACTTCTGTGACGGGATGGCCGAGGAGATCATTAACGCCCTCGTGCACATCGAGGATCTGCGGGTCGTCGCACGCACCTCGGCCTTCGCCTTCAAGGACCGATGCGAGGACATACGCGAGATCGGCCGCAAGCTGAACGTGGAAGCGCTGCTCGAAGGCAGCGTCCGCAAGGCGGGCGACCACCTCAGGATCTCGGCTCAGCTCGTGAACGTCGCAGACGGCTACCACCTCTGGTCGGAGCGGTACGACCGGGAACTGAAGGACGTGTTCGCCATCCAGGATGAGATCTCGCACAGCATCGTCCAGGCCCTGGAGATCAGACTGAGCGGGAAGGAGAAGCGAGCCCTGAAGGTCAAGCCGACCGACAACATCGACGCCTACCAGGCGTATCTGAGGGGCCTGGAGTACGCGGGGCGACCGGATTATCTGGAGGAGGACTTCCGTCTGGCGGTGCAGATGTTCGGGCGGGCAATCCAGCTGGATCCGGACTTCGCCCTGGCCCACGCCGAGCTCTCCAAGGCCCACTCGGCCCTCCACTTCCACGGTCACGACCGCACAGACGCGTGCACGTCCAGAGCGAAGGCGGCGGTGGACCGCGCGCTGGAGCTTCAGCCCGCGCTGCCCGACGCCCACCTGGCGCTCGGCTACTACCACTACTGGTGCCACCAGGACTTCGAGCAGGCGCTCGCGGAATTCGCCATCGCTGAAACGGACCTTCACAACGACGCCAGGATTCTCGCCGTCGTCGCGGCCATCCTGAAACGCCGCGGTAGAATCCAGGAGACGGTGGAGCGGTACAAGAAGGCCTTCGAGTTGAGCCCGCAGGATGCCAGCCTTCCTCACGAGATCGGATGCGCCTACATGACGATGCGAGACTACGAACAGGCGGAGCGGTACTACGATCGCTCGATCTCAATGGCGCCTGATCAGGGGCTCGCGTACGTGTGCAAGACCTGGAACTGCTGGCTGTGGCAGGGCGACATGGAGCGCGCTCGCAGCACGGTGGAGGCCATGCCCAGGAGGATCACCAGCGGATCCAAGCGGTCGGCGGCCGCCCTCTTCGAGGAGTTCCGGCTGGAGCTCTTTGCCCGGGACTACCAGAAGGCGCTCGACACCTTGGTTCCCGCTTCCGTCGCGTTCGACGAGGGCCAATGGTGGTTCATCCCGAAGGCCCTGCTCGAGGCCTGCACGTGCCGGCTCATGGGAGACGCTGAGCGCGCCCGCAGCCTGTTCGAGTCTGCCCTCGGCCTGCTGGAGAAGGAGGTCGGACAGCGGCCGGATGACGATCGTCTCCGCAGCTCCCTGGGCATCGTCTACGCCGGTCTCGGACGCAAGGAGGACGCCATTCGCGAAGGCGAACTGGCGGTGAAGCTCCTGCCGGTCTCCAAGAACGCGGTCATAGGGCCCTTCCGCGTCGAGGACCTGGCGTTCACCTACGCCCTGGTCGGCGAGCACGAGAAGGCCCTGGACCTGATCGAGTATCTTCTCTCCATTCCCTCCTGGATGTCTGCCTCCCTCCTCCGCCTCGACCCCAGGTGGGATTCCCTTCGAGACTGCGAGAGGTTCCGGTCGCTGCTGGAACCGGACACGAGGGTGAGCTGAGAGCAGCGGGACCGATGCGGCTCTCCCCTCACGAAATCATTTGACAGCACGCCGCAGTTATGGTATTATGGTACCTGAATATTCCATTCATGAGAGCCGTGCCGCCCGGCGCGGAGAGAGAACGAGGCGACGGGCGGGCGGCGTCCTGAGATCGGACAGCAGAGTGGTGGTCGATCCGAGCATCACCGCTCGGATCATCGTTTCGAGGTCTTGCCCGCGATGGAGGGGAAGCACACACGGCGTTCGTCCGCGCGTCCGCTGACGCGCGCGTCTCAGATCATGTTGATTCAGCTCGCGCGCATCCCGGGCCGCATCCGGCTCGAAGCGTGAAGGGAGACGGTGGCATGCGATTTCGAACTCTCGCAATGGTGGCTGGACTGGCCCTGGCTCTGGCTCTGCCGGCCTCGGCTGACTGGAATCCGGGAGAACCCTTTAAGTGGCTTCAGCTCCCCGATCTTGCACATACGGGGATAGACATCAACGCGACGCAGCCGTTTCTGCTCGCGGACGATTTCGAGTGCACGCAACCCGGCCCGATCACCGACATCCACATCTGGGGCTCGTGGTTGAACGATGTGCTCCCACTCGAGGTGCCTGACGCTGTCGTCTTCACGCTGAGCATCCACGAGGACATCCCCGCGGACGAGAGCCCGACGGGCTACAGCATGCCGGGCGAGCTTCTCTGGATTCAGACCTTCTCGCCTGGGGAGTTCGTCGTGCAGCCGTGGGCGACGGGGATCGAAGAGGGATGGATGGATCCTCCCGACGCCTGGTCCTTCCCGGCCGACACCGTCTGCTGGCAGTACAACTTCTTCATCGACCCTGACCTCGCGTTCTTCCAGGAAGGCACTCCGGTCGACCCGATCGTCTACTGGCTGGACGTGCAGGCCGTGCCTCAGGACGCGAGCGCCCTCTTCGGGTGGAAGACGTGCCGGGAGCAGTGGAACGACGCCGCGGTCTGGGGAGTGGGTGACGAGCCCTACGCCGGTGACTGGGGCGAACTGAGATTCCCGGCCGGCCACGCCGGGCAAGACCAACGGATGGATCTCGCGTTCGTGATCACCGGCGGACCGGGGGACGTGGAGCTCGACTGGGGCGACGCCCCCGATCCGACCTACCCGACGCTGGCGGCAAGCACCGGAGCGAGCCACTCGATCCTGCCCGGCTTCTTCCTGGGCGCGGCGATCGACGGCGAGCTCGACGGACAGCCCAACGCCACGGCGACGGGTGACGACCTGGCGGGGATCGCCGACGAGGACGGCGTGATCTTCACGACCGCTCTCACGCCGGGCGTGGGTGCGAGTGTCGACGTGACCGCGTCGCTAGGCGGCGGCATTCTCGACGCGTGGATCGACTTCGGCGGTGACGGCAGCTGGGCGGATGCGGGAGACCAGATCTTCGCCGGCCTTCCGATCGCGGCAGGACTCAACCCGCTTGGCTTCGTCGTGCCGATAGGTGCGGCGCCGGGTGTGACGTTCGCGCGGTTCCGACTCAGCACGGTGGCGGGTGGGGTGCCGTACTACGGCCCCGTCGCGCACGGTGAGGTCGAGGACTACGAGATACGCATTGAGGAGGATCAGGCCTACTACAAGTGGATCCAGTACCCGGACCTCTCGACGACGGGCATCGACGTCAATGCGGTCGACCCGTTCATCCTGGCGGACGACTTCGAGTGCACGCAGACAGGACCCATCACCGACTTCCACATCTGGGGATCGTGGCTGAACGACCTGCTCCCGCCGACGGGTCCCGGTGGAGCTACGTTCACTCTGAGCCTCCACGAGGACATCCCGGCGGGCGCCGGCGGGGTCCCCTACAGCATGCCGGGTGAGCTGCTCTGGCTCGCCACGTTCGGCCCTGGGGACTACGGCGTGGAGCTCTACGCCG
>JALGVU010000251.1 GCA_025774545.1 bacterium
CCGGGCGGCGGGCGAAGCCGAGACGCACGCGCCCGGTGGTCGTCCGGGTTCCGCCTGCGGCGTCGGTCCTGAACCCCCGCGCGTCGGCTGCGATCGCGAGCCCCTCGCTCGGTTCGACGAGCACCCCGGCGGAGCCTCCGAGCTTCTCATCGGTCTCGGCGTCCCGGAACTCGACCCGCGAGGTCCACGACCAGGCGTCGCGCCTGTACGCGAGCCCCGCCGTCGCCGCGGTGAAGTCGGGGGACGCGAGCGAGGACGGGAGGAGACCCACGCTCTCCCCGCTGCCCCCGCCCGCCGTCGATCCGGTGATCGTCCGGCCGTGGTCGACGCCGGCGTCGACGCTCCAGTGCGAATCGACCCTCCACGTCTGTCTGATCCCGAGGCTCGCGAAGGTCCGCGCGGCGTTCTCCCCGGTCGTCCGCTGGAACGACGTCAGAAGATCGCTCCCGCTCCACGGTCGTGCCCGGATGCCCGCGCGCGATGCCTCCGAGTTCCCAGTCTCGGCCTGGACGAACTCGTGCTCCGCGAAAAGGTCGACCGGGCGTGCGACCGTAACGTCGGCTCCGACGACGGTCCGCGTCGGGAACGCAGGATTCCCGCTTCTGCCCGGAAGCGACTGCTCGTGATCGGCGCGGACGAGGACGCGGCGATCCGCGAGCCGCGCGCTCGCGCCCGTCGTGATCTGGTCGGATCGGCGCTCGGTGCCGTCGTCGAGCCGGTCGATCGCCAGGCGGTACCCGGTCCGGAAGGTGTACGGATCGCCCGTGTAGCTCACGCGCGCCTCCCCCACGTCGCGCTCGGCCCCGGTCGTGAGGCTCTCCTGCCGGTAGCCCAGGGCGTCGACCGTGAAGCGCTCGTTCAGCCGACCGGTGCCGTCGATCCCGAACTTGCGCGTGCCGATCTCGCCCGCGTTCTGCTGACCGAGGCCGAAACCCCCACCGACCTCCCGGAAGTGGAGCCGCCCGTCGAGCCGCCCGGACCGGTACGAGAGCTCGGCCCGGTAGGCCTCGTCCTCGACGGTTCCCGTCTCTCGCTCGGCCGTGGTCGTAGCGTACTCCGCCTCGAAGCGCGTGGCTCGGCCGATCAGGATCGTCGCGTCGCCGCCGTAGAGATCGCCCTCGCGTCCCCTCGTTCCCTCGTGGACGTATGTCGCGCCGAGCTCAAACGCGCGTTCCCACGCCCGCAAGGCCGCGCGGCCGCCGTAGGTCCACGCGAGATCGGAGGCGTCTTCCGACTCGTAGTCGACGACGATGAAGACGGGATTCAAACCGGCGTCGTGGACGGACACGGGCTCCTTGAAGAAGAGCGTGCCGCGGTCGTAGTCGATGTCGTAATCGAGATGGCGTGCGAGGCTCCTCGTCGAGACGACCACCTCGCTGTGATAGCGATCTCGCGTCTCGATCGTGATCCGCTCGGAGTTCGGTACTAGGCCTCCCCGCGAGAGCCGGTAGAGCCCCGACGTGCCGTCGCCGCGAATCTCGTCCTTCACGAACCCGTGACTCGTCTCGCTCCCGAAGACCGTGGCGGCGGCGTGCTCGGTGCTCACCTCCGCCTTCGCGCCCGTCAGGCCACGGCTGTACCGCGCGAGTTCCGTGACCGTGAGCCCCGTCCTGTAGTCACCCCAGAGCGCGTTGAGCTCACGACGCTCGACCTTGACGTAGAGCTTCCCCGCCGTCGGCGCCTCGTGGTCCTGCCACGTCGCGTCCCCGTAGACGAGGTAGTGGTGGTCCGGGTCGATCACATCGAAAAGCCCCCTCGCGACCGTCGCCCCCCTTCCCTCGGTGTCGTACGCGAGCGTGGCGAGCCATTCGCCCTCGATCGTCCCCTTGGCGAAGAAGGCGAGCCGCCCGTCGTCGTAGAACCCGTCCTCGTTGCCCTCGAGCGGCTCGATGTGGCGCTCGACGGTCCGGTGACCCATCGTCCCTTCGACGAGTCCGACGAGGATCCACTCGCGCTCCCCCGGTTCGAGCCATGCCCGCACCTCGTGCTCCCCGTTCAGGAGATGCACCGTGAGCGTGACTTCCCCCGACCGCGTCGTGGGCCGAAGCTCGACGAGGGCGACGCCGTCCTCACCGACGGTGAACGAGGGACCGCGGCTCCCGACGCCCGAGAGCGGACGGCGGCGCAGCGCTTCGAGCGTCTCGAGCGAGGCGTACGGCGGTTCGATCGTGACGCTCCCCACGACGCCCGCGCGCGCGGGGTGCCCGTCGGCGTCGGTGAGGCGGATCGCGACGGCCGGCGGATCGGTGCCGTTCGCCACGAGGAACGACCCGCGCGCTTCCAGCTCCGCGTGGACGGGCGGGCCGGAGTAGTGAATCACGCGCTCGATCCTGCCGACCTCGAGGTCGCTCGTCCCGGAATCGTCCGACTCGCTCCCGCGGAGATCGAGCGCCGGGGCCTCGACGCGGTGAGCGTCCAGCATCACGGCCTCGAGACGGTTGTCGCCCTCCTCGAGATCGACGCCGGTCCAGCGGCTGACTGCCACCGTCCCGTCCTCGCTCACGATCGTGTCCTCGAAGTTCCTGCGGCTCACCTCGCGGCCGTTCACGAGGAGCGAGATCGCAAACCGAGGATCGTGCTTGACCGCGACCTTGATGCCGGGGACGGCCGGGCGGAAGTCCTCCGCCGGCCACAGCCACGTGAGCCCGGAGTCCTCGTCCAGAAGATCGCCCGCGGTCACCGACCAGACCGCACGCTGCCGAGCTCGCGCGGCATCACGTGCGCGAGGCACGTCTCGTGCGGGCCGCGGTCCGCACGCGCCCGTGACGGCGACGGCGCCCGCGCCTGTCGCGACCGTCACCGACGCGCCCCCGGCGAGCAGGACCGCCGCGTTCTCGACCACCGGCGTCCGGACGTCGGCCTGCGTGGGCGTGTCGAACTGGAGAATCCCCCTGGTAACGTGCTCGAGCCCCTCCCCCGCGGGGTCCAGCGTCGCGGCGAACCGCAGCTCGCGCGTCCAGCCGGCCTCGACGTCGCCCAGGCGGTACGTCAGGGCTTCGAGCGTGGCCTCCGGGTCGGCGCCTGCGTCCCCGTCGATGAGGGTGGTGCGAGGCGCGTACGCCGCTCCCGCAGGCAGCATGATCGTGAGCTTGACGTCCGAGAGCGGCACGGCGTCACCCTCGAGACGGACGGTGTAACGCATGAGCTCGCCTTCGCCCTCGCTCGAGAGCTCGATCCTCGCCTCGCCCGTCGGGGCGGGGCCAGGGTCGACCTCGAAGTCGGCTCGCCACGTCGTCCCGGGCGCCAGATCAACGAACCGCGATGACGCGCGCCCGGCGGCCCGGCTGTCGGGCTCGCAGAGGACGGGCTCGTATCCGACGGGCAGGCTCGCCTCATCAAGGCGGACGACGTGCACGCCTGGCCTCACGCCCTCGAAGTGGTACGCGCCACGCTCGTCGGTGACGGCGTAGGTCCCGTCCTCGAGGTAGATCCTCGCGCCGACAAGGCCGGGTGCGTCGGCGAGGACGCCGCCCTCGCCAGCGAGTCTGCGGGCGTCGAGACCCCCGCACGCTCCCAGAACGACGCGGCCCACAATCACGCACGCGCCCCGGAGGAGATCCTCGCGCACGCGGACCGTCGCCTCCGCCACGTTCGACGCCGTGCCAGCCCCGCTCGCCGCCCTCGCGTGGTTCACGGCGTCGCCGGGCCGCGCCGCCGCGCTTACGAGCGTGACGTAGCGGATCGCCACGCCGGTCCCGGCCGCGAGATCTCCGATCTCGAAGGTCAGCGACCGCCCGTCCTCGGAGATGTCGGGATCCGGCGCCCCGACCCCGTCGATCTCCGCCGTCCCTGGAACGTACCGGAAGCCGCGCGGAAGATCGTCCGTCACCACGACCCCGGAGACGGGCTCCTCCGACGGATCCTCGACCGCAAGGCGGTACTCCACGTGGTCTCCGATCGCTGCCGCCTCTCGCCCCGCCGTCTTCGAGATGAAGAGCGACCCCCTGACAGGGTCGAGTGGAACGTCGATCGGACAGACCGGACCAGGCCGAAGCTCGTACGGCCCACCGCGCGAGCCTGGCTCGACGATCCCGAACGGGCCACCGGGAAGATCCTGAAGCTCGTGGGTCTCCGCGGTCGACGGCATCGCGTAGCCCACGGGCGGCTCGACGTCGAGCCGATAGAACCCGGGCGCGACGGTCGGGTACTGGAATCCGCCTGGCGGGAAGTCGTGCACGAAGCCGCTCCCGTCGACGACCTCGCCGCCAGAGACCACCGTCGCCGGGAAGGCGCACACGCCGTCGTCGCCGTAGACCGTCGC
>JALGVU010000252.1 GCA_025774545.1 bacterium
GGAGGGTGTCCCTCGAGGCCCGGAGAGCGCCCGCTCGGCGGTCCGGCGCCCCCTCGGCGGGTCCGGCGCGCCACTCGCGGTCCGGCGCGCCCGCTCGGCGGGTCCGGACGGACCTCGTTCCGCCTGCGTGGAGTGGGGGATGACGCTTGACGCACCCCGGATGCCGTGCTATGGTCTCTTCTTTGAGAATAACCTGACAGGACACGGGTCCCAAACGGGACCGCCGTTCGTACGAGGACGGAATCGGAGGGAAGCCTTGCTGCACAAGAAGTCGACCGTCAAGAGGCGCAGACAGGACGAGAGGCTGAACGCGCGCAACCGAGCGACGTCGCAGATCGCGACCGCCATCCGCCGGGCTAAGTCCGCTTCGCCCGAGGAGCGCGATGCCGCATTCAGGAAGGCCGTCTCGGTCATCGACAAGGCCGTGAAGACCGGCGTTCTCAAGAAGGAGACCGCGGCCCGGAAGAAGGCGGGCCTGGCGCGCGCGGCGGCCAGCACGCAGTAGCCGCAGCCGAGAGGCCCCTTCGGCCGTCTCGCGCGCGAGCAGCACTCCTGACGACGCTGACGAAGACCGCCCCCCTCGCATCGAGCGAGGGGGGCGGTTCGCGTCGTTCGGCCCTCGCGAGGCGACTCGGGTCGCGAAGGCCGCCGTTCAGCGAGACGGGTCGCCCGACGAGGTCGGCCGATCGACGAGACGGGTCGCCCGAGCGCCCCCTACGTGAGCGCCGCGAGCATCCGCTGGATCTCCTGGGCCGCGCCGTCTCTCGGAACGTCGGTCTGCTCGCCCGTCCTCCGGACGCGCGCCTCGACGACTCCACGCTTCAAGCTCCGGTCGCCCACGGTCACCCTGAGCGGCAACCCGACGAGATCGGCGTCCTTGAACTTGGTGCCCGGCGAGTCGTCCCGATCGTCGTAGAGGACCGCGACGCCGGCGGCCTGAAGCTCGTCGTAGAGGACCTCGGCCGCCTGGCGCACGTCGTCGCTCTTGACGTTGACCGCGAGGATCTCGACGTCGAAGGGCGCCGCCGACGTCGGCCACACGATGCCGTCGTCGTCGTGATGCTGCTCGATGATGGCCGCCACGGTCCGCGACACGCCGAGCCCGTAACACCCCATGACGAACGGTTTGCCCACGCCGTCCTCGTCGAGGAACGTCGCCTTCATGCACGACGAGTACTTGGTGCCAAGCTTGAAGGCCTGGCTCACCTCGATGCCCCGGAACGAGTCGAGCTCCTTGCCGCATCTCGCGCAGCTGTCGCCGCGGCCGATCAGGGCGATGTCGTGGAACTCGGTCGTTCGGAAGTCCCGTCCGGGGTTGACGTTTTTCAGATGCACGTCACTCTCGTTCCCGCCCACCACGATGTTGACGAGGGGCTCGACGGTGTGGTCGGCGATGATCTCTACGCCCTCGAGTCCCACGGGTCCCGAGAAGCCGACCGGCGCTCCCGTCACCTTCTCGATGGTCTCCGCCCCGGCCGGCACGACGAGATCGGCGCCCAAGGCCATGCCGAGCTTCGCCTCGTTCACCTCGCGGTCGCCGCGGATGAGCGCCGCGACCGTCCGTCCGTCCGCCTCGTAGATGATCGTCTTGACGAGCCGCCACGGCTCGATTCCCAGGAACTCCGAGACCTCCTCGATCGTCTTCATGTCCGGCGTGTCGATCCTCTCCAGCGGGAGCGGTGACTCCCCGGTCTCGATGGGCCGCACGGTGCCCTCGGCACGCTCGTCGGTCGCCGCGTAGCCGCACTCGCAGACGATCACCTCCGACTCGCCGGTGTCCGACAGAACCATGAACTCGTGGGACGTGCTTCCCCCGATGGCGCCCGTCGCGGCCTCGACGGGGCGGAACGTGAGGTCGAGCCGCTCGAAGATTCGCGTGTAGGCGTCACACATTCTCCGGTAGGTCTCGTCGAGCGAGTCGTCGTCCCGGTGGAAGCTGTATGCGTCCTTCATGATGAACTCGCGCGCTCGCACGACGCCGAAGCGCGGCCTGAGCTCGTCCCTGAACTTCGTCTGGATCTGATAGAGCGTGAACGGAAGCTCGCGATAGGAGCGGACCTCGTTCCGGACGATGTCGGTGACGATCTCCTCGTGCGTCGGCCCGAGCGCGAAGAAGCGTCCGTTGCGGTCCTGAACGCGCCAGAGCTCCTTCCCGTAGATCCCCCAGCGGCCCGTCTCCTGCCACAGCTCCGCGGGACTCACGACGGGCATCAGGATCTCCTGACAGCCCGCGCGGTCCATCTCCTCGCGGACGATCTCCTCCACCTTGCGGATGGCGCGCCACCCGAGGGGCAGGTAGTTGTAGACGCCCGACGTCAGTTTCCGTATCAGCCCCGCTCGGAGCATCAGCCGGTGGCTGACGGTCTCGGCGTCGGCGGGATCTTCCTTGTGTGTCGGGATCAGTGCCTTGCTCCAGCGCATGGTCCTCCCCGTCCTCCTGCTCGTGGCTGCCCTGCGTCCGTCGGCGCGCCCGCGCTCGATCCGAGCGCCGCTCAGCACCTTGCGGCCGCCTCTTCGGGAGCCTCCCTAGGTCACGTCCTCGTCCCGCTCGCGCATCCCCACGAGCTCCTCGTACAGCTCCTGGATCTCGCGGAACTCGAAATCCCTCGTGTTGTCCTCGTATCCCCAGAACCTCTCGAGCATCCGGTTGCCCTCGCGCTCGTAGCGATAGGCCTGGGTGAACATCTCCAACTTGTCGATCGCCCGGATGAGCCGCCCCTCGACGGACGAGCGGTCGGCGAACTCCTTCCAGAGGCGAACGAGACGATCGCCGTCCTCGAGGCCCTCGAAGAGCCGTCGCAGGATCCTCTCCTCCGCCGCCTCCTTCACGTCCTCGCCGAGCATCCGCGTCGCCGGCGCGTGGATGTCGCCCAGCATGTACTCGGGGAGGTCGTGGAGAAGGGCGATCGCGAGGAGCTTCCCGCGATCGATCGCCACGCTCATGCGCTCGGCCATCATGAGCGCGATCAGGGCGACCGCGTAGGAGTGCTCCGCGACGCTCTCGCCGTTCCGCACGCCGCGGACGGTCCATCCCATTCGGGGGATCGACTTGAGCTCGTTCGCCTCGAGGATGATCCGGAGGAGTCTCGAGACGCCGTCCTTCTTCGAGTCGCTCATTCCGTCAGATGCTCCCTCAAGTGGCCGTCGACGGCCGCCCGGATCGCCCGCCTGGTGTTGAGATCGTACCCGGCCTGCTTCAGAACCGGCTCGTCGTCCGGGACGCCGCGAATCACGATCACCGGGAGACCGAGCTCCCCGGTCCCGAGGTCGAGCTCCGTCCTCTGGTCGTCCCCGGACCTCTCGCCTCCCACGGCGCGCGCCGCGTCGAGATGAGCGTCCGGACCCACGATGGCCAGAGCCGTCTGTACGTCCGCAGGCTCACCCGCGACCATGACGTACGCCACGCGCGCGTGGCGCGCTCGGCTCCAGAGCGCGGCCGCGACGAGGGGGAGCATGCGCCGGCTCGGCTCCTCGCGGATGTCGAAGTAGACCCGCGCGTCGAGCACCTCCCCGATCGCTGCGAACGCGTCGCGGTCGATCGCGCCCGCCCGCTCGGGCGGCGACACGTCGAAGGCGAGGATCCGGGCGGGAGCGTATTCCGAGAGATCGACACCCTCGAAGGTGTGTCGGCCGCAGCCCGCAAGTGAGAGGGCCGCGGCCAGGAACAGGACGAAGGGGAGTCGGTTCGCTTGCCGCATCATCGGTCCGGTGGATCCTCTAGCCGGGAACGTCGTCCGCCCGGGTCTCGGTCAGCCCCAGGACGTCCGCCATGTCGTAGATGCCGGGGGCGCGCTCATGCACGAACCGAACGGCCCGGATCGCGCCACGTGCGAACGCCTCGCGCGTGAAGGCCTCGTGGCCGAGCGTGACCGACTCGAGGCCTGCGACGAATCGCACCGAGTGTCGTCCGACGATCGAGCCCGCCCTGATCGAGTGGACCCCGATCTCCGCGTCCCCGCGCGCTGTCTCGACTCCCGAGCGCCCCGTTCGTACGGCGGTCGCGGGATCGAACCCCTTGGACTCGGCGATGATCTCCGTCAGCCGGCGGGCGGTTCCGCTCGGCGCGTCCTTCTTCGCGCGGTGGTGCTCCTCGACGATCTCGACGTCGAACTCGTCGCCCAGGGTCCGCGCGACGCGGTCCGCGATCGCGAAGAGCACGTTCACGCCGACGCTCGTGTTCGGCGCCACGACGATCGGGCATCTCTCCGCCGCCTCCTGGATCATCGCCATCTGGAACTCGGTGAGCGCGGTGGTACCGACGACGAGCCCCTTCCCCGTCGCGGCCGTCTTCTCGGCGCACGAGACCGCCTGTCCCGGGGCCGAGAAATCGACGATCACATCGAAGTCGCCGGCGTCGAGTTCATCGAGGCTCGTCGCGACGCGGAGATCGCCGCGTCCCTCGTCCCAGATCTCGCACAGCGGGCGTCCGGCGTCCGGATGCCCGGGGATCTCGACCCCGCCCGCGAGC
>JALGVU010000253.1 GCA_025774545.1 bacterium
TGTCCCTCCTCGGTATCGACCAGGACTACACCGGCGGGATCGCGGTGACGTTGTCGGGAAGCCGAGCCACCGACTATTTCTTCTCCCTGAATGGGCTCCTCATGCAGCTGAACAGGCTCACGAGGTTTCAGGGCATGTCCGAGCCGGAGGGGAGCTTCCAGCTTCACAGCATCGAGTTCGGCTTCAGCGCCTTCACGCCACAGGACATCGCTGCATCCGAGGCGCTTCCTGACGACCATCCCTACGCTTCGCTGGTCTTCCTCGCGAGCACCCGCCAGAGCACGACTCCCGCGACGAACATCTCGTGCATGTCGACGCTGACGGTGGGCGTGCTGGGCACCGGCGTCGGCGAGTTCTCGCAGCGCGCGATCCACGAGGTGGTCGGTCTTCAGACACCCAACGGTTGGCACCATCAGATCTCGGACGGAGGCGAGCCCACGGGGAAGTACACGGTCTCACTGCAGAAGACCGTCGCCCGTGACGACGACCGGAGCGGCGTCGATTTCGAGTTGAAGACATCCGTCGAGGCCAACCTGGGCTACTCGACGGACGCGAGCGCCGGGCTCGCCTGGCGATACGGGGCCATCGGGACGCCCTGGTGGAGCTTCAACCCCCACCAGGCGGAGTACATCAACCTGGGCTCACCCGTCGTGAGCGGCCTAGAGGAGAAGACGCGGGGCGAGTTCTACCTCTGGGGCGGCGTGAACGTGAGGTATCGTCTGTACAACGCGATCCTCCAGGGTCAGTTCCGCGAGAGTGACGTCACGTTCGAGTACTCGGAGCTCAACCACCTCATCGGAGAGGCGTGGGTCGGTCTCACGAAACAGCTCGGACGGTTCAGGTTGAGCTTCGTCGTGCGTGCGCGCACGAACGAGATACGAGGCCCGGATGCGCGACGTCCCGTCTGGGGCGGGCTCATGCTGAGTCGCGCTCTGTAGACCGTGAACGACTCGCCGGTCCGATGGGTCATCTCGGACGCCGGGGTCAGGCCGGCCAGACCGGTGCCGATTGCACAAGTCCTCTCAGCTCACATCCCCAGTCATGAGTCCGAAGAGCCTCCGCCGCAGGATGCCACGGCCAGCAATGCGCGTCAGCAGTGGCGGGCATTCGCTCGGAGTGAAGCCGCGTCGAGGGGATCTGCTCTCCATCCTCCTCGCGCATCGGCGTCACGCTTCCTGCACTCGCTCAACGTGTGCCACCTCGCGCGCCTTGCCATTGCGCCCGGAGTCCGAGCGCTGTCATCCGCCTCGGGACCTCGGCCTTCGTGCGGCAACCAGTCGCGAGCAGCTTGGAGGCCGAGGCAACCGCTGATGATCGCGTCGGGTCGGGGAGAAGACTGGGAGGAAGGATCTCCGTGGGGCAGTGGAGTAGGCGCGCGGGGCGTGGATGACCTGGTACGAGGATCGGACGATCGCGACGCACGAGCGAGTGTCGCTCGTTGCCTCCCCGTTCACGGAAGCGGAGACGGGGCTCTCACAACGCCACACTTCCCGGTCGGAAGCGCCGCATGGGACAGATGCATGAACCGCAGGGCGGCAAGCGGGCATTGACAAGCGTTGCTGACTGTGGTACACTCACGCGCGTGAGAGAGGCCGGCCCGGACGATGCTCTCCGGCCGGCTATGGTATTGGACCCCGCTCGCCCAAGCGAC
The DNA here is from genome assembly GCA_025774545.1 of bacterium. GTDB lineage: Bacteria > Joyebacterota > Joyebacteria > Joyebacterales > Joyebacteraceae > JALGVU01. Next base: position 1,652 of record JALGVU010000253.1, read on the forward strand.
CGCGAGATGCGGCGAAAGGAGGGGGTTGATGAGAGATCGTGTCCGGTCCTGCGGGCTGGTCGCGGTGCTGTTTGCGGCCGTGTGGATCGTGATGGCGGCGGCGCCGATCACGGCCCAAGCCCAGGAAGAGATCACGCTGGCGTATGACGAGATCGGGAGGCAGCAGATTCCCGAGAACTGCAGCACGTGGCATGAGCTTTCCCCCAACTTCTGCCAGGACCATCATCAGGATGACTACATCGACAACGGAGACGGCCACGTCAGCGCGTGTGACTTCATCCTGCTGAACGGGATGTGGTACCACATCGAGGCCGTGCGGGATATCCCGGGCGGAGGCATCGAGATCGATTGCGTTCGAGTCGACGCGATCGAGGAGCCTCCTGAACCTCTTCCGCCGCCGATCCCCGTCCCAGCTGACTGCGTCATCTGGCACGAGGTCGCGCCGGAGTTCTGCCTCTTCGAACACCAGGACGGTTACGTCGACAATGGAGACGGCGTGATCAGCGAGTGCGACTACATCCTGCTCGACGGAATCTGGTACCACGTTCTCGTCGTCAGCCACGATCCCTCTACGGGTCAGACGTACGTTGGTCTCGTCGAGGAGGAGCCGCCCCAGGACGAGCACGAGCTGGAGCACACCGGTCCCCCTGTTCCGCCGAACTGCTCCGACTGGCACGAGACATGGCCGGAGTTCTGCTCTGCGCTCCACCAGGGCGACTACGTCGACAACGGGGATGGCGTCGTCAGCGAGTGCGACTACATCCAGCTCGACGGTATCTGGTACCACATCACGGGCGTGTACCAGGAAGAGCTGCCGAGCGGCGACTGGCTCACCCGGATCACGGTCGTGGAGGAGGACCCGCCGGTAGGGGAGCAGGAGTTAGAGCACATTGGCCCGCCTGTCCCGCCTGACTGCTCCAGCTGGCACGAGCTGTGGCCGGCGTTCTGCACAAACCTCCATCAGGGCGGCTACATCGACAACGGGGATGGCGTCGTCAGCGAGTGCGACTACATCCAGCTCGAAGGGATCTGGTACCACATCACGTACGTGTACCAGGAGGAGCTGCCCAGCGGCGACTGGCTCACTCGGATCCAGGTCGTTCGGGCCGAGGAGGAGCACCGAGCTGCGGCCGAGGTCGAGACGGCGCTTCCGCCGGACTGCATCATGTGGCACGAGCTGGCCCCGGACTTCTGCACCTTCCTCCATCAGGATGGCTACGTCGACAACGGCGATGGGGAAATCAGCGTGTGCGACTACATCAAGCTCGAGGGCGTCTGGTATCACATCATCGCCGTGTACTACACGGAGTCGCGCGACGGTCGTGTCCTCGTGGAGATCAGCCTGAGTGAACCGATGGCGGGGGCGCCTGAGTCGATAGACTCGTCTTGGGGCCGCATCAAGTCCGAGTTCAGGTAATCGTCACTGTAGGATTCCAAGGAGGGTTAGATTGAACCGATGATCCCGCCCGACGGTCCCTCGTCGGGCGGGATCTGCTTTTGGTCTTCCCCTTCCCGGAGTGGCTGACCGGAGGATCCGCTCGGCGGGATCGGCCAACCTCGCGGGCGATGACCGGGGCCCGCGCCGGGGGACTGCCCGGGCTGCCCCCGCGTCCTGCGCTCCTGGAGGCCGTTACGGACGCCGGAGCTACGGCCGCGGGGGGCGCACGACGGTGACGCCGCCCTCGTCCTCCCACTCCTCGATCCCGCCGTAGAAGCGCTCCACGTTGAGGAACCCCAGGCGCGCTGCCGTCGTGGCGGCGTAGCGGCTGCGAATGCACTCCGGACCGTAGCAGTAGGTCACGACGGGATCGCGCGTGCGATCGATCTGCGGCCATCCGCGCGCAACGTAGAGGTCGAGTGAATCGGAGACGCCGTCCGAGTAGAGGTTGATCGCCCCTGGGAGGTGTCCCCTCCGGAAGGCGGAGAAGTGCCTGACGTCAAGGAGCACGAAGCTCGGAGGTGCCTGGTCGGCGTCCGCCGAAGTGCCCTCCCGGTCGAGTCGCTCCATGATCTCCCCGGCGTCGATGAAGCGGACGACAGGCAGATCGCTCCTTGCGGACCAGTCGGCCCAGCCTCCCGGGTAGTAGCGGACCTTCTCGATTCCGACGCGTCTGAGCAGGAAATACCCCAACGCCCCCTCGCCCGAGAAGCCGTCGTCGTGAACTATGAACTCCCACTCGAGATCGACGGGGCTGCTGGTCCGGGGACCGAATCTGCCGAACAGGGTGCGCGTGTCCTCCGGCTTCCGAAGCACGTCGTCCTCGAGCAGGAACGCGTGGAAGTCGTACGACAGACTGTGCGGTATGTGTCCCAGGCGGGCACCGGCGGTCTCGCCTCCTTCCCGGGGTGTGCCCTCCCACGTGGACCTGTCCCGTGTGTCGATGATCTCGAAGCCCGGTTCGCCGTAGTGCTCCTCCACGTATCCTCTGCTCGCGAGCCTGTCGTTCCTCGGCTCCCGGACCCAGACGGCCGCCGGAGGCTCCCGCTCCGCCGCGGAGAGGGTTCCCCCCGCCGCGATCCAGCCGGGAACTCCCCCGTCCAGAATCGACACGCTCTCCGCCCCGGCCGACTCGAGGAGCCAAAGGACCCGTGCCACCTCGGG
>JALGVU010000254.1 GCA_025774545.1 bacterium
CCGCGGAAGTCCGCCTCCGCCTGAAGGCCGACTCGGACGATCGTGGGCCCCCAGGACTTCTCCCTCACGTCGATCAGAAGCCGGTGAACTCCTCCTTCGCCCGCAATCCGGAAATCGACGCGCTCGAAGTCACCAAGCTGGTAGATCCGGTCGAGGTCGTCGCGCAGGACGGCCGGATCGAGAGGCGCGCCGGGCGCCGTGCGGATGACCTCCGTGACGATCCGCGGATCGACCCTCGTGACCCCGAGCACGACGACCTCGTCGATCACGGGGTTCGGAACTCCAGGACGAGTGGCGCCGCGCTGCCCGTCGAGGAACGCCCGATACTCGTCCTCGCTCACGGAGAAGCGGGCCAGCTCGGAGGCGGCCGCGCGGGCGGCCTCCTCCCCCCGAGCGATGGCCCAGGCGGCGGCGCTGAAGTCCGCCGGGATCATGCCGCCGAGGTCCGGCATAATCAGAACGTCATCGGGACCCAGGAGTTCCCTCTGCTCCTGGACGTTCCGGTGTATGAGGGAGTAGATGCTCTGGAGGAGTACGGTCGGGGCAGACGCGGGTCCCTTCTGCGCCATGACCAGCGGAGCGAAGCCGACGGCGATCAGGACATCGGGCCCCATCGAGCGGGTGACGTCGACGGGCATGTCGCAGACGAGTCCGCCGTCGACGAGCGTGCGGCCGACGAGCGCGACCGGAGTGACCGCACCCGGGACGGCCATGCTCGCGCGCATGGCGAGCCCCAAGCTCCCACCGTCGAGGACGACCCTCTCCCCGGTGTCGAGATCGGTCGCAATGGCGCGGAAGGGAATGCGGAGATCGTCGAAGTCGTCGACTCCGGCGCTCCCGAGCGTCATCGACCCCAGGACGTAGCTGAGCTTCCGCGCGGCGATCAGGCCGCTGGGAAACGCGAGCCCGTGTGGACCGAGGCCGATCTCGAAGTCGAAGAGCGCTCGGCCGCGATGTCGTCCGGGGACACGCCACTCGCGTAAAGGCCACCGACGATGGCCCCCATGCTGGTCCCAGCGATGCAGTGGACGGGAACTCGGAGTTCCTCGAGCACTCTGAGCACACCCGCGTGGGCCGCTCCGCGCGCCACGCCGCCGCTCAGGACGAGTCCGATGCGCGGGCGCTCGGGGGGCGTCGAGAAGGCATCGCCGGCAGTGGCCGGTACCGACAGGAGAGCTGCAAGAAGCGCGATGGGAATGAGAAGACCGGGCATCGGTTCGCTCCAGCGGGTGGGTAGCAGAATGCGCACATTGCCGCCCAGCGAGCGTGTTCCGAAGGTGGTGCTAGGACTCCGACTCGCATTCCATCGGGTGGGGGCCTCCGAAGATGCGACAACTCCGGATGACCTTCTCACCGCGGTCGACGCGGACCTCTCCCAAGGACACCGCGCTGCCCGCCCCCTCGGGCACGACCGAGAGCGTGTAGTCGCCGGGCTCCACGGGGATCCTGACGAGCCAGATGTCCGCCGGGAGGAGCAGCCAGCTCCGCGTGTCTGCCTGTTCGGTCTCGGCGACCGCGACCGTTACGGCGGTCTTGACCAGGCCGCCCAGGATCGAGCGGAAGAAGCCGGTGAGCCAGCTGTCGTCCTCGTCGTCCTCCGCCGAGCTCGCCTCCGAGTCGTCCTCCCCGGAGTGCCCGTCGTCGGACTCGTCCTCGTCGTCCGGCTCGCTCCTCAGCGCGGCCAAGGCGATCTGCTTCGCGGTCGCTCGCATCACCGAGCGCAGCATCATCCCGGGCAGCCGCCTCTCGAGCTCGCTTCTCGCGAGCGCCTCGACGTTCTGAACGAGCTCGGCGCGCGCGCTCCACCCGACGTTCGAGCCGCTTCCGGCGTCCTCGCCCACTCCCGCGCTCCCGTCGCGGTCGGCACGGGTGACCTCCGCCGTGAAACCCCTCCCCGCGGCCGACGCAGACACGAAGCGCGCGACCGCGACCTTGACGAGGCCCCCGAGCTCGACGCTCTCGACCGACGACTCCGCGACCATGTCCTCGAAAAGAGGAACGTAGGACGACGCCTCCTCCTTGTAGGGCGCCCACCCGCTCTCGATGACCACGACGATCTCGGAGACCTCGGGGGCGCAGGCGACCGACGTGGTCCCCACGAGCGCCCGGACCGCCTCTCCGGCGCCGAGGCTTCGCCCCGCGCAGACGAGCGACTCGGTGAGACCGAGTGGAGCGCGATCCGCGGCGCCGCGGCCGTAGGCCCCGACGGCCAGCCGGTAGTCGATGAAGGCGTCGTCGGTCTGACCGAGCGACTCGTACACCAGCCCCGACAGGTATCGGATGTACCCGTCCTCCTGATAGCGCCCGTCGTCATCGTACTGCGCGTCGAGATCGCGGAGCTTCTGATCGAGCCGCTTGAGCTCGACGCTGGCCTCCTCGTCGTCTCCCATCATGAGGTAGTTGAGAGCCATGTAATGGTGAAGGTAGACCCGTTCGAAGTCCTCTCCCCCGTACTCCTTCGCGGCCTCGTTGAAGGTGTAGTCCGTGATCATGGCCGTGACGCTCAGGGGCTCGAGATCGTCCGCGATCGCCGCGGCGCGCTCGAACTCGCGGTTGCTCTCCTCGTAGTCGCCGGCGAGATGGAGAAGGTGCCCTCGCTGTACGCGATAGAGGAACCGATCGTTCTTGGATCGGGCGATCGCCGTCTTGTCGAGCGACCCGACGGCGCCCGCCGCGTCCCCGTCGTACACGAGCGCGAGCGGCTCGCACATCACCTTGGCGAGCTGCGTGCACCCCGAAAGGAGAGAGGCACAGACGATCGAGAGAGCGAGAGTCCCGACCGTCCGCGAATGCTCCCGCGATCTAGAAACGTATCTTCGAACCCTCGACCAAGTGCTTCCGCTTCGCGGACCCATACCAAACCTTCTCCCAGTTCCTGAGGTCGGTCAGCGACAGGTCGACCTGGTAGTAGACGATGGCGTTCCCCTTGACCTGGTCGGCGATCGAGGTGATCGTCCCCGTGAGCATGAAGTCGGCGCCCGTGACGCCCCGTTCCACGTCGGGCGCGACGCCTTCTCCCTTGGCCATGTCCCTCTGCCACAGAACCTCGTCGAGGAGCGCGTCCCTGATGCCTGGGTCGGCCACGAATCGAACGGCGCCGGAGTTCGTCAGCACCCGCTCGATCTCGTTCATGAAGACTTCCTTGCTGATGTGCTCGCTGGTGAGGTTCTGGATCTCGCCGACGACGATCCGAGGATCGGCGCCGTCGTTCCCGCCGCGAAACTCGGGGAGCCACGGACGCGTGAGGCAGTCCTGGATGAGCTCCTCGCTCGTCGCGCGCGCGTCGGAGTCGTTCCAGCGCCCACTCACGTACCCTTCGGTGCTGGGATCGACGTTCTGGACCTTCGTGCCGCACCCCGCGAGAAGTGCGACCACGAGCGATAGCGCCAGAAGAGGCACCGCTCGGCCGATCACTCGTCTTCCACGACTCATCGCGATCCGCTCCTTTCCGCGCCGCGCCCGGGCGGGCCCGGCGCATGTCCTTCACCCTTCGATCGTGATCGTCCGGAGTCGGCGCGTCGCGCCCCGCAACGAGAGATCCACGCGCTAGGGCGCCGCGGCCGCTCTCACGCCGGCGATCGGCCGCAGTCATACCTCGCGACCACGGACGGAGCCGCACGCACGAGGATCTGTGACTAGCGTTCAAGGTAGCACAGGATGGGAGTGAACGGCAATGCCGGAATCGCCGCGCGGCGAACGGCGGGATGGCCCCAGCGAGTGCCCCGCTTCGGGGACATGCGTCGAGCAGGGCTCACGCGCGAGCGGGAGCGTCACTCGTGCAGGCGCGGCTACTCGTCCTCGATGAGCACCGCTGTCCCGTACGCCAGGAGCTCCGCAGCGCCCTGCATCATGCTTGCCGTCGTGAACCTGAGGCCGACGACGGCGTTCGCCCCGAGCCCCTCGGCCTCCTCGACGAGGCGGTCGAGCGCCTGCTCTCTCGACTCCGCGACCATCTTCGTGTACTCGGTGATCTCACCGCCCACGATGCCCTTGAGACCTGCCACGATGTCCGTCGTTACGACGATCATCGCTCGACCTCCTTGTATCGTTCGGTCCCGCTCACATGAAACCGCTCGCGTACTACGCTCACGAGCAGCACGATGACTCCCACCACCGGGAGCGCAATGAGGATCTTCGTGACGGCCCCGGTCGTCGGGTCCGTGAGGAACGCGAACACACCGTACGCGATCCAGATCACGGCGCCCAGCAGAAGGAGCCCCCACCCCATTCCCCGCTCGATTCGCGCGTAGACACTCGGCCAGTACTTCATCATGTCCTCCTCCGATGGCCCTGGAAGCTCGATCTTCCCCACAAGCTCGCTGACCTCCTTGAGCTCCTTGAGTTCTCTTCTGCACTCGGAGCACTCGGCGAGGTGAGACTCGAGCTCCTTGAGATCGTCCTTCCCGACCTCGCCGTCGAGGCTGGCCATCATCAGCTCTTTGAACCGCCCGCACTTCATCGTCGCCCTCCCACCGCGTCCCCTGCTCGGCGCTCCCGCGCGCCGGCCACCGCGCCCCGTCGGGTCCCGGAACGATCCGCTGCCTCCACGTAGGGAGCGAGCCTCGCGCGGAGCGCCCGCCTCGCCGCGTAGAGCCTCGACATCACGGTGCCGATCGGGCACCCCAGCACTCCGGCGATCTCCTTGTACGTGAGCTCCTCGAAATGCCGCAGGAGCAGGATCTCCTTGTGGATAGGCTCGAGCCGCTCAAGCTCGGCGGCGACGATCCGGCGCATCTCCGATCGCTCGGCGTACACGGACGGATCGGGACCGCGGTCGCGCACGTCGAACCCGTGCTCGCGCGCCGCGTCGAGCGAACTCTCCTTCCTCACCTTCACACGGCGGAGGAAGTTGAAGCAGACGTTCCTGAGAATCGCATAGAACCATGGATAGAACTCGGCCCCGTCCCGGAAGCTCCTCATCGCCTTGTAGGCGCGAACGAACGCGTCCTGCGAGAGGTCCATGGCGTTCTCGGGATTCCGAACGAACCCCAGCGCGATCATGTAGGCCCTCTCCTTGTACCGTTCGACGAGAAGCCCGAACGCGTCGGTGTCCCCACGCTTGGCCCGCACTGCGAGTTCGGCGTCGGTCTCCCCACGCGCAACCCCTGCTGCCGGTTTCTCTTCGCTCACCATCAAGGCTCTCCGGGATCGGTGGCTCCTGGTCTTTCTACACGCAGGGCCGCCCTGGTATTCGTCAGAGGGAACCGGCTCACCGCCGGGACCACACCCCTCGAGGAAGGCAATCAGGCAGAGGTCTGCCCGATCAGTGCTCTAACCGAGTATACCACAGCGCCTTAGCGAACATCTGGTGCGGATCGCCCCGCTCAGCGGCCGTCGCCGGGCCGGCGGCCCCGCTCAGAAGCAGAGCTCCGCGGCGATTCCGAGCGTCGCCGCGACGTCCTCGACGCGCCGCCTGAGCTCCGTCTCGTAGCGCTCGGGGTCGCGCTTGATCGACGCGACCGCGTCCACGTGGTCCTGGTACTCGCGAGCGAGGAGATCGCGGAACCGACTCCACACCCTCGGGTAGAGGTTCAGCCGATCGACGAGGACGTGGTCGGCCCCGGCCGCCTTCATGCCGCCGAGGACCCTCGCGATCTCGTCGGTCGTGTCCGAGAAGGTCGGCAGGATCGGTCCGAAGAAGCCCCAGACGGGAACGCCGTGGTCCGCGAGCGCGCGCATCGCGTCGAGCCTTCTCGTCGGAGGCGGCGCGCCCGGCTCGACGACGGCGGCGAGGCGGTCGTCGAGGCACGTCACGGTGATCCCCACGTCGGGGCTCTCGAGCCTCGTGAGGACGTCGACGTCGCGCAGCACGAGATCAGATTTCGTGAGCACCCCGACCTCGAACCCCTCGCGCCCGACGAACGCCTCGAGGCACGCGCGGGAGATGCGGTGCTTCCGCTCGGCAGGCTGGTACGCGTCGCAGACCGTTCCCAGACAGACGACGCCGGGGGGTCTACGCTCGAGTTCGCGCGCGAGTACCGCAGGCGCGTTCACCTTCACCCCGACGAAGCTCCCCCACTCGCCCTCGACCTTCTGGAACTTCGCCATGAACGTCGCGTAGCAGTAGACGCAGCCGTGAACGCACCCGAGGTACGGGTTCAGCGCGTAGTCGATCGACGGGATCTTCGACTTCGTGAGGACACTCTTGCACTCGATCTCGAACTGCCGAGCTTCCGCCACGATCGTCCTCGCTTGTGTCTCGCGTGAGTCTGGTCGGCGCCGTCACCACCGCAGGCGGAGGCGTCACGCGGGGGCGCCGCACCCGGCCCGGCGCGGCGCTCAATCCTCAGGGACCCACGGTGGCCCAGGCCGGTCGAACTCCCGTCCGCCGTCGGCGCCGTCACCGCCGTTGCCCTTGGAGCCGCCGCCCCCGTGATTGGGATCCTCTGTCCTTGAGCCCTGGCCGCCTCCGGCCCAGGACCATGGAGCGCCGCTCCCTCCCCGTATGGCCATGACGAGCTGGAACACCAGCGGCCCGCCTCTGGTCGTGGGCGTGGCCACGCCCGCGAGCTGCTCATGGAGCCCGGCAAGAACGGGCGCCGGGATGCCCGGCCTCGAGGCTGCGCTCGACTCCACTGAGACGCCGGACCCGAGGACCAGTTGAAGCAGAAGGTCCTGCCCCGACACCTCGGGATGCTCCTCGAAGTGACGCGAGACGACGGCGTCGACGTTCCGTACGAAGACCGACAGCTCCTCGACGCCGACGTAGGCCTCGATCTCCCACTCCGCACTGAGCATGATGGCGCCGGTCGATTCCACCGGACCGGAGGCGGATTCGGAGGCGAGCTTCTGCGGAGCGAACGTGCGCCACCCGTCGGGGCTCGAGTAGACGTTCCCATCGACCGGGTTGTGGTAGTCCTGCTGCAACCACTCCAACGCGAACCCCGGCTCGTCTCCCGCGCCCGGCAGCGCGAACGGGGCGCCCTCCTCCCAGCACGAGAGGAGTTCGCGGCGGCGCTCCGAGGAGAGCCTCACAAACGCACCGTCCTCGACTACGCCGACCCGCCCCGGTTCTTCGTCATCGACGAAGGCGATGAAGCAGGCAGCGATGCGCCTCCCTTCGGAGCCCTCGGGCCCGATCGCTTCAGGCTGCTCCTGCCCGGGCTGCCACGCGAGGCAGCCATCGGCCAGCGGCTCCCAATCCGGGAGAAGCGCGAACGGCGATCCGGAAGGCAGGCCCCGCGTCATGCTCGAGAGGCCGGGGCCGGCGGAACCGGGGAGCCGCATCACGACTCGCTCCTCCTCGCGACAGACCGTGATGCCGGGCGTGTGAGCCACGGGGAGGCGTGCCAGGATGGTGCTCGCGACCTTCTCCGCCACGGGGAGCACGGCGCGAGACGGGTCGGAGAAGAGCGGCCAGGGAAACGCGCGATACGCGCGGGCGAGGTTCGCGAGGAGCCTCATGGGACCGAACTTCATTCGAAGTTCGAACTCCTCGTCCTTGACGACGAACGCCGCGATCGTCGGCGCGGTGAGCGTGACACCGGCCAGGTCGCGCGCGGGAGCATAGATGAACGACCTGTGCCCCATGAACATCGGCCCCTTGAGCTGCGTGTATCCTCCCGCCCCGATTCCCTCGCCCGGGCGGGAGACATCGAAGATCGTCGCGAAGAAACGGATCGGATCGGGAGGGGGGTCGTGAACGTCCACGTCGGTACCGCGCGCGAGCGTGAAGAGGATCTCCTGCTGACCGCGCCGCATGAGCCCCTCAGAAACGTAGGTCCAGCAGGGCACGGGACCATCGAGCGAACCCACGTCGTGCGCGTAGACGCGCGCGTACAGCTTCCCCTCGACGATCTCGATCCTCTGCGGGAACCCGTACCCGCCGATCGGACCGCCGCTCCCCCCGTCGCTCGAGTCGGCCCCGCCTCCCCTCGATCGGACGGCTCCCGCTTCGTCCGTGCCTCCGTCGACGGATCTCCCATCGGGATCCTCGGCCGGGCGCTTCCACCAAGGCCTTGGCATGCCGTCACTCCTTCCCACAGGCGCGCGGGTACGCTGCGCGGTGTCGTCCTCACGGTCCCGATCTCGTGCCGTGCACGGCTCGCGT
>JALGVU010000050.1 GCA_025774545.1 bacterium
GCGACCTCACTGTACTGAGTCGACGACGCTCCGATATTGAGGTAGTACGTGGGAAGCTGTGCGTGGAACTCGCCTTCCCTGATCGCTGGGGGCGCGGGGGCGGGCTGCGGGCATACGTCGCTCGCGAGGGCGAGCGCCGCCACGCCCAGCGTCGCGGCGAGGGTCCCGACTCTCAGCATCGCGTCCTCCCTTCGAGAACTCTGACGGAGCCACCCACGAGGCTACATCCCCGCCCCATCCCCAGTCAACGCCCTGGCCGCCGACCGGCCCCACCGCACCGTCCCGATGCAGCCTGACGCGGCTCGCGACGGCGTGCGCAACCCCTGGCGGCGACGATTCCCCGAGCGCTACGAACGGACGCCCGCCGAACTCTGCCCCCCCTACGTTTTCCGTTCCTTCTTCTTCGCCGCCGGGAAGAGGATGTTGTTGAGGATGAGGCGATATCCCGGTGAGCCCTTGTGGAGAGAGAGAATCGTCGGCGGGTCGCCGACCATGTGGCGGTAGTCCTCGGGATCGTGGCCGCCCAAGAACGTGAACGTGCCGCGTCCGAGGTTCCCGTGGATGTACTTGACCTCGTCGGTCCCCGGATAGTCGGCGAGCACCGTGACGTGTTTCTTCACGAGGCTTCGCCGGTAGCTCGTCGTCTGCCCCATGAACCCCTTCACGACGTTCACGTGGCACTGCGTGAGCATCGTCGGAACCGGGTCGTACTTCGCCGCGAACTCGAAGAGCGTGAAGTAGTCGATCTCCTCGGGGCGGAGCTTCGCGACGTCGGTCATGTCGATGTCCGAAAACTCGTAGACGAGCGGATTCGAGATGAGTCCGAAGCCCTCGAACGCGAGACACTGCGAGTCGTCGATCTTCTTCCTGAAGCCGGACTCGGGCGGCGTCCCGTCGAACGGCACGTCGACGATGTCGACGCCGGTCGCCGAGAGGGCGACGTCGTAGCTGTCGCTCGCCGAGCACATCACGAAGAGGAACCCGCCGCGCCGCACGTACTCCTTGATCGTGCGGGCGCTCGCTTTCTTGTGCTCCGAGACCGACGGGAATCCCTGCTCGCGGGCCAGCTCCTCGTACTGCGCCTTCTGTTCCTTGTACCAGTCGGCGTTCTGGAACGACGCGTAGAACTTCCCGAATTGCCCGGTGAAGTCCTCATGGTGGAGATGCAGCCAGTCGTAGGTCTCGAGCTCCCCGGCCAGGACCTCCTTGTCCCACACGACCTCGTAGGGGATCTCCGCGTACTCGAGCGCGAGCATCACCGCGTCGTCCCACGGCTGCACGTTGTCCGGCGCGTAGAGCGCGACCGCGGGCGCCTTTTCGAGCAGGACGACCTCCATGTTCTCCTCCTCGATCGTCTGGTAGATCGAGGTGAGGTCGCCGCCGCCCACGTCCTCCCACGTGACGCCGCGGTAGCGACACTCCGCCGTGAGGTCACCTCCGCCGTCGAGCACGAGGAACGACCCGCCTCGGTAGTTCAAGAGCCACTCGACGCGATAGCCCTTCTCGAGCGACCAGTACGCGACGCCGTATGACTTCAAGTGATCGGTCTGCGTGAGGTCCATCGGGATGAGGCTCGCGGCGGACGCCGCGCCCGCGAGACACGCGACGAGCGCGAGTCCGACGGCGACGGCGGTCACGAGGACGGCGGGGGTGCCGCGGCGTCGGGCGACGCCGGCCACGGGGGACGCGGCAGTGGCGCGACGTCCTGCGACGCCGGTCACGGGGGCGGCGCCGGCGCCGCGACGTGCCTGGTGCCGCACCATCATCCCTCCACCTCCGGTCCGCGCCTGATCCGGTCGATCTTCCGACGCGCCTCGCCGGAGAGGTAGTTCGGCGGGAGCTGGTCGAGGATCGCGAGGTACTCGACCATCGCTTCCGTGTTTCTCCCAAGCTCCTCAGACAGGATGTCGCCGCGCCGCATGCGCGCCTCGGCCGTGACTCGGATCGACGCCGTCGATTCGACGATCCGCCAATAGGCCTCGAGCGCGTCTTCGAGCTTGCCTTCCTCCTCGGCGATCACGCCCAGGAGCAGGAGCGCCTCGTCCGCGATCGGCGCGCCGGCCTGCGCGTCGGCAACTACGGTGAGGTTCGCCCGCGCAGTCCTGAGGTCACCCGTGAGCCTCGCAGCGTGAGCGTCCGCGAAGAGATTCAGCGGCTCGTACACCCCAAGCTCCGCCGCGTCGGAGATGATGAGCATGAGACGGAGCGCGTCGTTCGCGTGCTCTCCCGCCATCCGCTCCTCGACCATGGCCCGGAGCTCGTTCAACGCCTGGAACGCGTCCTTCCTGAGGAACGAAACGTACCCGAGCTGGAACATCGCGCGCTCGCGGGTCACCTCCCGTGTGCGCTCGTCCACGAGCGACTGAGCGCGCGCGTACGCGTCGTCGAGCCGTCCGAGCATCAGGTAGGCGTCGATCTCGATGAGCGCCCCGTCCTGGGTCAGCTCGCGCGCGGCGCGGCGCGGCCCCACCGAGAGCTCCGCGAGCGTCGCGAGCGCCGCTCCCGGATCCTTGAGCTCCTCGAGCTCGATGCGTGCCGCCTCGAGAAGCGCCTCGACGCCCTCGCGCATATCGATGTGCCGGTCCGAGGCGGCCCTGAGTTCCGCCGCGGCGCCCTCCGGGTCCCCGAGATCGGCGCGGACCCGCGCGCCCTTGATGGCCGCGATCGCCGCGCTCTCGGTCGTGCGGTGCCGCTCGGCCACCATCAGGAACGCCTCGCGGGCCTCCTCTTTCTGTCCGTCATCGAGAAGGATGGTCGCGAACCGCAGGAGCTCGCGCCCCTCGGCCTCGGATCGCTCGTCCGCAACGAGAAACGCCTCGAGCGCCCGATCGGGCTTCTCGAGAACGAGGTACACGCTCCCGACGAACTCGAGAGTGGGGGGATCCATGCCGCCGTCCTCCATGATCTCGCGCATCCGGCGCTCCACGTCCCTGCGGGAGGCGCCCTGCTCGAGCATCAGCTCGACGCGGTTCGTCGCCCACTGCGCTCGGCCGCGGTGCTCGAGGACGGTGACGAGGCACTCGGTGATGGCCGCGTCGTGGTCGCCGACCATCGTGTACGCCTCGACGAGCTCCTGGGCGAAGATTCCCTCCGAACGGATGAGCCTCCGCCCCTCGAGGTAGATCTCGATCGCGTGGTCGAACATGCGATACCGCATCTCGAGCGCGCCGATCTGGCCGTACGAGTCGGGATCGGGCTTCCGATCGCGAAGCGCCGAGAGCCAGATCTCGTGCGCGCGCTCGTACTCGTCGAGCCGCGCGTGCGCCTCGCCGAGCAGGCGCTTCATCTCCAGGTTCTTCGGGGACTCCTCGAGCGCGCCCGTGAGGAGCGGGATGAGCTTCTCGCGGTCGAGCCCGGCCGCGGCGTAGGCCCGCCCGACCCCCCAGAACGCGCGGTCGTCGTCGGGATGCGCCCCGAGGATGTCTTCGTAGATTCTGATCGCCTCCTCGGTGTCACCGAGGATGAGCGCCTGGCGCGCGAGAGCAAGTTCGCGATCGATGGGATCGGGCTCGCCCTGAGGACGGCGGGCGCCGGCGGGGGACGGTGCAAACAGGACGGCCGTGGGAAGCGCGACGAGAACGAGCGCCACGACGAGCATCGTTGCAAGCGAGGTGCCGCGCGGCGTCGCATGCGCGCGCCCGCGCTGCCGCGCGTGAGCGCTGCCGCCGACCGGATCCGTCCGTACGAGCGGGCCGTGACTCATTGCTCCACCCCCTCGGACTCGCCCGACTCGATGTCGGACGACAACCCCTCGAAGTAGGCCCGGATCAGGTCGCGATACTCGGACGGGTAGTCGCGCTGCATCGCCCGAAGGAGATCCTCGCGAAGCTCCTGGCTCGCGCGCGTCAGGTCGTCCGGGAGCCCAGGAGGATCGCTCCTGATGTACTCGTCGCCCGTCCTCGAGCGACGCTCGCGCGTGTAGTCGCGGCGGCGGAGCGAGCGCTGGGCGTCCAGGAGGCGCGAGAGGATTCTCTTCTGGCGGTCGACCGTCTCCTGCGACGCCCCGCTCCTGTCCATCTCCTCGAGGGTCTTCTCGATCTCGCCGACCGTGTCGTCGAGCCTGCCCAAGATCTCGCGCCGGTCCCCGAACTCCTTCGCGAGCCTCCTCGCCTCCTCGAGAATCCGCTCCTGGCGTCCCTTCATCTCAGCGAGCTGGCGCTCGAGCTGCGCGCCCATGCCGAGCTGCTCGAGCTGCTGCTTCAGCTGCTCGGTCATGTTCGACAGATCCGACTGATCCTGCGCCATCTGCTTGAGCTGCTGCATGAGTTGGTCGAGCGCGCTCCCGCTCTGCGATCGGGAGTTGCTCTGGTTCGCCGTCAGGAGGCTCACGACGAGCCCGTTCACCCGGCCGAGCGCTTCGCGCGCCTCGCGGGCGCCCGCCGAGCTGCCGCCGGCGGCGATACGGGCCGCCGCGCGCGACATGTACATGTTGACAAGCCCGAACGCGCGGTAGACCGACGGATCGATCGTGAACGAGTCCTTCGACGTGTCGAACATCCGATCCGCGATCGACGACATCGACTCGGCGAGATCGGCCTCCTTCGCAACGAGTTCGACGATCTCGTCGCGCGGGATTCGCGAGCGCTCCTCGACCGAGGTGACGATCTCCTCCTGCTCGCACGAGACACCGAGAAGCTCGTCGATCGCGCGGAGCGTCGCCTCGCGGTCACGCTGCTGGATGCTGCACGCCATCCCCCCGGAGCACGTCGAGAGCCTCGTGAAGAGCGCCCGGAGATCGCTCGCGGCAGACTGACACATCGGCCCGGCCTCGCCGGGCTTCTGCTCGGTCAGCTTCTGTCTCGCCTTCTCCATCTTCTCCGCGAGCTCGGAAGCGTCCATCTCCTCGAGGGCCTTCCGCATCTCCTCGGCCGCCTCGCGATCGACCTTGCTCATCTCCTCGATCGCCTTCTCGAGATCCTTCCTGAGCTGCTCGGCCATCTCCGAGAGCTTCTGCTGCTCCTTCGACATGCTCTCGCACTGCTCGCCGGAAGGCGCTTTCTGCGCCTGCTCCGCCAGCTTCTCCTGCTGGCGGGCGAGCTCGTCGGCGCGGTTCGCGATGTCGGTCAGCTGCTGCTCGGCCTTGGCCCTCCGGAGGAGGTTCAAGGTCTGCTCGAGCCGGCGCATGTAGTCGTCCTGCGAGATCTCCATCTCCTGCATCGCCTGGCTGACCTGCTCGGGCGAGATCTCGGACATCGCCTGCCGGATCCGTTCGATCAGCTCGCGCATCTCCTTCGTCGCGATCTCATCGAGGAGCCGCGTGATCTCCTCGGTCTTCTCGAGCGCGTCGAGCGCGACGCGGTCGCTGTCGCTCATCTTCTCGGTGAGGTCGCTCATGCGGTCGGCCATGCTGCTCACTTCCTCGACGAGCTCCTCCTGCCGATCGAGCGCCGCCTCGACCCTCTCCTCGTCCTGCCAGTCGATCTCCGGGTCGCTCTTGAGGTCCTCCTCGATCTCCTCGAACTCCTCGCGCAGCTCCTCCTGATCGCCCACGAGATCATCGAGATCCTGGAGCATGTCCTCCTGCTCGCCCGTGATCTCGCTGTAGAGCTCCGCCATCGACGGGAAGCGGAGCAGGTAGCTCTCGCTGCGCGACGTCTTCGGGCCACTGACGCTGTCGTTGTCGGTGACCTCGGCGAAGTAGACCAAGATCGTGCCCGGCAGGATCGCGGTCTCCGCGAGATCCCAGACCGTCTCCTTGACCACGTCCCGCTGAACGGCGTCGCCCTGCCCACCGATCTCGAAGACGCCCTCGGTCGCGAGTCCCTCGATCGAGTATCGGATCGCTAGCTTCGACACGCCGTAGTCGTCGATGGCCGAGATGATGAGGGGGAGCGTCATGCCCCTCGGTACCTCCATGTCCTTCCCCGGCTCGACGATCGCGACGATTGGGTACTCGTCCTTGACCGCCACGATCGAGTAGGACGGCGGGGCGTCGTTCCGAAGCTGGTCCGCATCGAGAATCTCGATCGCGTAGGTCGTGCTCTCGCGAACCCTCACGTCGCCCGTGAACGAGCTGGCCCCGAGGCGCGCGAGCGGAACGTGCGTCCCAGACTCGAACACGAGGTCCGCCTTCTCGAGCGGCTTGCTCGCGTTGACGGTCACCCGGACCAGCGTCCCGACGAGCGCCGTGATGTCGCCGTTGTTCTCCTCGACGGTTCGAGGGAGGAGCCCGCTGTACGACGGGAACCGGTAGTCGAGCTTGATCCCCGTGACGAACGGTCGCTCGATGACGCCCACGGTGTACCTGTCGCTCTCGACCTCGCCGGACCTCACTGAGTAGACGACGTCCGACCGTACGTCCGCGAGCGTCGCATGATAGCGAGCCCGCGCCGCGCTGTCGCCCGGCGCCCCTGCGCCGTCCCCCGCCGCGTCGGGGCCGTCCGCCGCGATCGCGGTCATGGCCCTTTCGAGCGGCGCCTCCCCCTCGTGCTCGAAACGGAGGACCGGTGGCCCCACCGCGGGGCCCTCGATCGCAGCCACGATCGGCAGGTCGTCGCCCGCGATGATCGTCGCGTCGCCGGGTTCGACCGTGATCACGACCTCGGGCACGGACGCCGCGGCGAAGGGATTGAGCAGCCTCTCGAAAGCCGGCCCGACCCGCGGCCCGAGCGCGGCGATCCCGAGAACCGCGGCGACGATGAGCACGGCGGAGACCCACGCCAGGCGGCGTCCCTCGCGCGTGCGTTCGCCGCTCGCGAAGTCGACGTCGGCCGCCTCGGCGACCGTCTTCGAAATGAGCGCGTCGATAAGCTCGATCGAGTATCCGTGGCGGCCCTTTCCCCTCTTGTCCCAGAGTTCCGCTGAGGACTCGAGGAGCTCGCCGAGCTCGGGATGGTGCTCGTCGATCCGGGCCGCGATCCTGACAGGGTCGATGCGCGCGAGGAGCGGCCGAGCGACCGCGCGCGCGAGTCCCACAATCACGAAGAGGACGATCGCGAGAGCGAGCGGAACCCTCACGCCGGGAGGAAGGCCGACGAGCGCGTCGAGCACGAGGGTCACGGCGATCACAGCCAAGGCGATCGACGCGACGCGAAGGAGTCCGGCCAGGGCGGCGCGCCGCCTCCAGCGGCGGCCGGTCGCGGCGATGCGGCGAATCAGCTCGTGGTGTCCGTGTTCCGCGTTGATGGCCGTCACGGTCTCGCCTCCCTCCTGTGTGTTGCGGGCGCCAGTGCGTGAGCGCATAGGCACTCGTGCGTGAGCGCGTGGGCGCTAGTGCGTGAGCGCGTACACGAGGATGTTCACGCCCATCCTGAGCGCGGCCTCCCGCTTCTCGGGAGGATCGTTGTGGACCTCGGAGTCCTCCATGCCGTCACCGATGTCCGTGTTGAAGCTGTAGAAGACGACGAGTCGGCCGTCGTGGTAGATCCCGTAACCGTGCGGCGGGCCGCCGTCGTGCTCGTGGATCTTCGGGAGCCCGCTCGTGAAGTCGTAAAACGAGTGGTAGATGTCGTGATCGTGCGGAAGCTCGACGAGCGGATCGTCCGGTAGGACCTTCTGGATCTCGGCGCGGAAGTACTGGTCCATCCCGTAGTTGTCGTCGGCCCACAAGAATCCGCCCCGTTCGAGATACGACCGGAGGTTCACCGCCTCGTCGGGGGCGAAGGTCACGCGGCCGTGCCCGGTCATGTGGATGATCGGATAGAGGAACAGCTCCTCGTCGTCGAGCGAGACCGTCGCCGGCCGCTCCGCGACCTCGATCTCGGTCCGGGCTCGGAGGGCCGTGAGAAGATTCGGCAGCGCCGTCGGGTTCGCGTACCAGTCTCCGCCGCCCCGGTACTTGACCTGCGCGACCGTGACGCCGCGCGGGACCGCGCCGGTCACGACGATCGTGACGAGGATCAGTCCGGCGAGGACGAGGCCGGGAAGTGTCGTTCTCAGTGATCTCACAGCTGCGCTCCCGTCGTCCGTCGCAACGAACGCAGGCCTTTGCGTTGCGGGCGACCCGGCTCTCATCTGTTGGACGCGCGAACCGCCGGTGCGTTCACTCACAATGTGGCCGCGGCCCCAGGTCAAGTCTAGCAGGTTCCAGCGGTCGCCGCCCCTCCGGATGTGGGGCCTCCCTGGGGCGATTCGCGGAGCTCACGCGCCGGGGTCTGGGGCGGCGGGTCCCGCCCTGGTGGACGCGCGGGCGGGGTCGCGGCGGTCGGCGATCGCGGAGGCGACGGAAGGGAGGGCTGCGCGCCGGCTGGAGCGAGGCGGACCGCGCTCCCGCGGGACAGGAGCCGGGCGAACCACGCTCCCGCGGGAGGCGAGCAGGCGGCACGGCACGGCACGCCCCCCGCCGGACACGGAATCGGCCGTGGTCCAGTGAGGGGCGTGCGGTTCACTCAGGCGCTGAAACGTACCCTTCTCCGCGTCCTCATCGGAGGGCGCTGCGGGTCGGTCCTCAGCACCGCCTGCTAGAACATCGTCCTGACGTTCAGGATGATGTCGTGCGACTTCTCGTCCTCGTCGACGTCGCACATGTCGATTCTCCCGTAGAGCCCGACACGGATGTTCTCTCTCGGGAAGATCGAGATCGACGGCGTCAGGTACGTCTTCTCCAGACCGGGGGCGTCATCGGACGTGATGTCGTCATACTGGAGAGCGTAGTACAGCATGGGCCCGTTCTCGAGCTCATGCGCGTAGCCGCCGACGATGGACATGCCGTTGAACTCGACCTCGACGTCGGTGCCGTCGAGATACCAGTTGTCGTCGGTTCCCCTCACGTAGGCCGCCATCAGCTCGAAATCGCCGGTGCGTACCTCGGCCTCGACCGAGAAGCGATCGTACGCGTTCTTGTAGTACGCACGCGCGTCCTCGAAGCCGGCGGTGTCGGTGCCCTTGTAGAACCACGCCGAGATGGCGCTGCCCTCTATCGGCAGGTCCATGTCCTCCGTGGCCTCCAGCCTCAGGCCGCCCCAGTAGTGGAGCTTATCGTTGACGTCTCGCCCGATGTGAGCCTCGTCGCCGTTGTCCCCGGGGCTCGCGCCTCCCCAGACCAGGACCGGGCCCTGGTACCCGTAGTACTGGATGCCCGGACGCGATCCGCTGAGGTTCAGGGGAGCCTCGTCGTTCGTGCCCGAGGACGCTCCGCCCGACGACTTGATTCCGAACACGTCTCCCTTCACCGGCCCCATGATCCTGAGACGGTTGGGATACGCGCCGTAGTCCCTCGCGGGGAGGTTGCCCACGATGACGTTCGCCATGGAGCTGTCGAAGAGGTTGTGGAGTCCGAACTTGTACCAGCTGTAGTGGAACTCCTCGTCCTCCCACGCCATCTCGATGAAGATCGACTTGTTCTCCGCGATGCTCCCCGCGACGAAGAACTGCACCCAATCGGTGCTGCCGAGGGCCAGCCGGTCGTCTCCGTTCGCGAGGGCGTTCGTGGTGTACTGCACGGGAGTGAAGCTCAGGCGCACCCCGAGCAAATTCCCGATCTTGTCGATGAACGTCCTCTCGTTCAGCTCCGTCTTGCCGAGCTCGTCGCCGTCGGCCTCGTCGGCGTACGGATCCTGGTACCCGTTCCGCATGAACTGCTGGCCGTAGTAGTTCAGCCGCGGGAACGCCGAGTGGCACGTCCTACAGGAGAGACCGTACTTCCGCGACCACTGCGCCGTCGCTGACGCCACGCTGGCGAACATCGCCAGCGAGAACGCCATCAGCACGCAGACGATCACAACACGCTGGACAGTCCTCACTCTTCCCCCTTGTGACCTGCGCCGCGACGTGTGCCACGACGCTCCGTCTGGCCTCCTCCCCCGCCCGTATCACCGCCCAATGTTGTTCTGATGCCGACACCGTAGATTCGTCGCGGAACCTCATCAAGAGGAAGATCGGCGTTCCGCGCCGCAGATGACCTCTATACACAGAACGGCGCCTCAAAAGCGCCGTCCTGAACTCTATTTCGTTGTTGAGATGAGTTGGCCCATCAACCGGAGGAGGCGCCCTCCCGGGATCGCCGCCCCCGGCGCTCTTCTATCTGCGCCCTCTCCGCCTCGCCTCGGTGGCGATCTGCCACTCCACCACGAGCGGGCTCGCGACGTAGATCGACGAGTACGTTCCGATGACAACGCCGATCATGAGCGCGAAGGCGAAGTCCCGGATGACCTCTCCGCCAAAGAGGAAGAGGCAGAGGACGACCAGGAGCGTCGTGAGGGACGTGACGACCGTTCGCGAGAGCGACTCGTTCAGGCTCGTGTTCACAATGTCGACGAAGCTCTTGCCGTAGAGCTTCCTCCGGTCCTCCCTGATCCTGTCGTAGATGACGATCGTGTCGTTCAGCGAGTACCCCACGATCGTGAGGAGCGCCGCGACCACCGGCAGCGTCACCTCCAATCCCGCGAGCGAGAAGACGCCCAGAGTGATCAGGACGTCGTGCACGAGCGCCGCCACTGCGCCGACCGCGAACTTGAACTCGAACCGAAGCGAGATGTAGCCGAGGATGAGCACGAGCGCGATCAGGATCGCGCGCGTCGCCGTCGCCCGGAGCTCCCGCCCGACCTTCGGGCCAACGAGCTCCTGCCGCCGGACCTCCGCGCGGTTTCCCGGATGCGCGTTGTTCAGAGCCTCGATGATGCGACCGGAGGCGTCCTCGCCCTCCGCCTGCTCCTGCACTCGGATGATCGCCTCGCGGTTCCCCCCGAAGTGCTGGATCTCCGCGTCCGCGAACCCCACCCCAGCGAGCGTTTCCCTGATGCTCTCCGCCGCGATCGGCTGCTCGAACCGAATCTGGAGCAGCGTGCCCCCCTGGAAGTCGATCCCCAGCTTCGGGCCTCCGTGCGCGATCAGCGAGATCATACCGATCACGATGAGAGCCGCGGACACGATGAACCCGGCTTTCCTGTGTCCCAGGAAGTTGATGTGTGCCCCGACCAGAAACTCCATGTGATCCCCTCCAGTGGCGCTGCGCCGGCGTCTAGATGCTCAGGTGCTTGACGTTCCACTTCACGGTCACGAGGTCGAACACGACGCGTGTCGCGATGATCGCGGTGAACATGCTGGCGAGGATGCCGAGCGAGAGCGTCACCGCGAACCCCTTGACCGGACCCGTGCCGTAGGTGAGCAGGACGCCGGCCGCGATCAGCGTCGTCACGTTCGCGTCCATGATCGTCATGAAGGCACGCTCGTATCCGTCGCGGATCGCCGCGCGAACCGTCTTCCTGTTCCTGAGCTCCTCCCTGATCCGCTCGAAGATGAGCACGTTCGCGTCGACCGCCATCCCGATGGTCAGGATGATCCCCGCGAGGCCCGGCAGCGTTAGGGCCGGTCGTGGGTTGACCGGGAGGCCCGCCATGAGCGCGACGATGAGAAGCAGATTGAAGGCAAGCGCGCCGACCGCCACGGCGCCGGCGGCTCTGTAATACACGAGCATGAAGAGGACGACGAGGATGCCGCCGATGAGCATGGCCCGGACCCCGAGCCTGATTGAGTCGCGGCCGAGCGATGGACCGACGGTCCGCTCCTCGACAACGGTCATCGGCGCCGGCAGACGTCCGGCGCGCAGGAGGATCGAGAGATCGCGCGCCTCCTCGTCGCTGAAGCTGCCGGTGATGGAGGCAGCCGTCCCGGCCGGAATCCGAGACTTGACCACGGGCGCCGTGTGCGTGACGCCGTCGAGAACGATCGCGACGTATTCGCCTATGTGATCGCCGGTGTAGTCAGCGAAGGTCCGCCCGCCCGCGCGGTTCAAGCGCATCGAGACGCCGGGCGAGTTCGGGTAGTCGGGGTCGAGGCCGGGCCGGATGTCAGCGGAGATGACGACCGAACCGGTCATGATGGCGTCTCGAGCGAGAACGAAGAAGCCGCGATAGTCCTTCTGGTCGTCGAGCTCCCTCGCCTCGTTGTGCCAGCTCAGGCGGACGCGCGGCCTCGTCGGGTCCTCCAGATCACCCGGCAGGATCGCGTCGAGGTCGAGCCGCGCGAGCTGCTCCTTGGCCCACGAGACGTCCTCCTCGGGGAAGAACGTCATGGGTCCCAGGTACCGCATCTTCGAGGAGAACGGGTGCTCCCTCTCAGCCTGCTCGGCTTCGGAGGCCGGCAGCTCGAGTTCGAGCTCCTCCGGAAGCTCACCGTGTGCCGCCATCGTGTCGACCAGAGCGCGATCGATCGCGCGGAGCGTGAGGTCGACCTGGTCGGGAGTCATGACGGGCATGAACTCCAGAAGCGCGGTCTTGCCGATCAGGCGCTTCGCCCGCTGCTCGTCCTGGAGCCCCGGGAGCTGGACGATGATGCGGTTCTCTCCCTCCTGCTGCACGGACGGTTCGGCCACGCCGAACTGATCGATCCTGTTCTTGATGACCTCGAGGGCGCGCTCCATGACGTCGGCCGCCTGGTCGGCGGGAAGCGCTTCCTTGTCGACCTCGAGCACGAGGTGCATGCCTCCCTCGAGATCGAGCCCGAGCCGGAGGGCCTGATTCTCGAGCGCCTCCAGCTGCTCGGCGGGAGCCGCCGCCTTGTCGTCCTCCGAGAGACCGAAGTACCGGAACGTGTAGGACGCCTTCCAGGCCGAGAGGACCAGAACGACGACAACTAAGATGATCTTCCACCTCATTTTCGATGTCATGCAGTACCTCCGAGGGCGTCTCCGGAACCCGGGGAAGACAGACGTGCCTGCGTCCCCGGCGGGAGCACCGACGTGCGTTCCGCTGGATGATTTAACTCTTGATGCTAACCCGTTCGGAGGGCCCAGGTCAACGGGAAACGGGCGAGCCGGGCGCGGGTGCGCCCTCGGGGGACGGGCCGGAAGACCCTAGAAAACGGGGGCTTCCGGCGACGGGTGGCCGGCAGAGCGTCGCCTACCGCGCCACGTCCATGAGAGCGATCATCTCGCGGACCGCGAGGTCCATGCCGACGACCACGGCCCTGGCGACGATGCTGTGGCCGATCGAGACCTCATCGATCTCGAGGATCGACGCGATCGGCTCGATGTTCCGATACGTGAGGCCGTGCCCCCCGTGGGCGGCGAGCCCCATCTCGACGGCCGCCGTGGCGGCCACCTCCACCTTCTCGAACTCCCTTTGGACGATGTCGGGATCGGTCGCCTCGGCGTAGACACCTGTGTGCAGCTCGACGATGTCGGCGCCCACGGCCTTCGCGCGGCCGACCTGGACGACGTCCGGATCGATGAAGATGCTCACCGCGATCCCCTCGTCGTGGAGCCGCGCGACGGCCCCCTTCACCTGCACCTCCTCCGCCATGATGTCCAGGCCGCCCTCGGTGGTCAGCTCACCGGCTCCTTCGGGAACGAGGGTGCACATGTCTGGGACGACCCGCGTCGCGACTTCGACCATCTCGTCGGACGCCTTCATCTCGAGATTGAACACGCCCGCGACCGTGTTCCTCAGAAGCTCCACGTCGCGATCGCCGATGTGCCTCCGATCGCTCCGCAGGTGCAC
>JALGVU010000255.1 GCA_025774545.1 bacterium
GGAAGTGGTTTCTGATCGTGCCGGTGCTTGCCGGGGGGATCACGGGCTTCGTGGTCGCGAAGTCGCTCGCTCCGATCTACGAGTCGAGGAGCACGATCATCGTCCGGTCGAGCGGCCGGCTCTCCGAGCCGCTCGCGCAGATGATCGGGAGATCGCCGCTCGAGGAGCAGCTCGGGTGGCTGCAGGAGAAGGTCAAGAGCCGGAGCTTCCTGGTCGAGCTCGTGCGGACGCTCGGCCTTGCGGATGAGGCGACCATGGTGGCGTGGGCGCAGGAGGCGCACGCGAGCGACCCGTCGTTCACCGCCGCGGAGCACGCGGAGAATCGAGCGGTCGAGGGGCTTCAGAGGCGCGTGAGCGTGGCACGCACGTCGGCCGACGCCTTCCAGGTCATCGCGCGCGACCACGATCCCGGGCGCGCGATGCTCCTCGCGCAGCACATCACGAACGCGTTCGTCAGCGCGTCGGACCGCGAGCAGCTCGAGGGGATTCGGAAGGTCCACGACTTCAGCATTGAGCAGCTCGTGATCTACAGGCAGAAGCTCGACGAGGCGGAGCATGAGCTGAAGGAGTACGAGCAGACGCGAGTGACCTCGCGAGGGACGGTCCTGCCGGTCGAGTCGGCGAACCTTGACCGCGTCGACGTCCTCATCAGTCAGGCGACCGTCGACCGGACCGCCGCGACGCAGCATCTCGCGGACGCCAGGGGCATCCTGCGCTCCGCGGCGGGCGCCAGCTTCGACGTCCTGATCGCCGCGGAGGCGGAGGCGTTCACGTCGAATCGGGACGAGCTCGTCTCGCTCGAGGGCGAGATCGGCTCGGTGCTGATACGGGCCGCGCCTGACGGGCCCGAGATCACGTCGATCTCCGTCACGATCGCCGAGAACAAGCGCGGCATGCGCGCGGAGGCCCGCCGGCTCGCCCTCGCGACGGTGCCCGGAGCGAGCGCGGACCTCGTCGATGCGTACTCGCAGTACAAGACCGCCGAGGTCGAGCTGGCGATGGTCGAGCAGCGGAAGCGAGTGCTCGAGCGGACCATGTGGTCGTACACGCAGGGCCAGGCGACGGCCGCGGGCGACGAGCTCGAGCTGACGCGCCTCCGTCAGAGGGTGGAGGGCACCCGGGCGCTCTACGAGACCTTCCTCCAGCAGAACGCGGGCGCGCAGATCACGGAGGCGCTCGAGGCCGCCCGAGCCGGCGGCCGGTTCGAGATCATCGAGCCCCCGATCCGCCCGACGTCGCCCGTCGCCCCGGACAAGCCGATGATCCTGCTGCTCTCCGTCTTCGGAGGGCTCGTCGTGGGCATGGGGCTCATTCTCGCGACCGAGCAGTCGGACACGTCGTTCAAGGACATCGACATGATTCAAAAGGTGCTCGGACTCCCCGTGCTTGCGACGGTGCCGAACGCCGACGTCTTCCGCGAGGTCCTGGCGGAGGAGAAACGGAGCCGCCGCAGGGGCACCGAGCAGATCGACGGTGACTCAGTTCTCCTCCGGGACATGGTCCGTGAGAACCCGGTGTCGTTCGAGTTCAGGAGGCTGGCGAGGAAGCTCTCGAAGGCGCACGGCGACGCGCCTCCGAGGACGATCCTCGTCACGAGCTCGAACCGCGGCGAGGGCAAGACCACCGTCGCGGCGTGTCTCGCCATTACGCTCGCGAAGCACTACGGGCACCGGACCGTCATCGTCGATTGCGATCTCCGGAAGCCGAGAATCCACAAGCTCCTCGCCGTGTCGTCGCGGCCTGGGCTGACCGATGCGCTCGAGCGGGGGAACCTCCTCGGGACGGACATAAAGCCGACACCGCTTCCGGAGCTCTTCGTGCTGCCGTGCGGGACGCGGCGCGAGCAGCCGACGTGGCTCCTGGAGTCGTTCCCGGACTCGCGGGTCATGGAGGAGCTCCTCGCGAGCTTCGACCACGTGATCCTCGACACGGCGCCCAATCTCCCGGTTCCCGACGCGGTGCTTCTCGGAGGGAGGGTCGACACCGTCGTCATGGTGCTGAAGGCCGGTGTGACCCCCAGGGAGGTCGCGCAGCGAGGCGTAGAGCTTCAGCTTGAAGAGAAGGAGAACGTGCTCGGGCTCGTGATCAACAACCTGGAGCGCGTGCTTCCGTACTACTACGACTATCGATACTACGGGTCGATGTCTTCCGACAAGGAAGGGCGGGGCGAGAGCCCCCAGTGACGATCGCGGGGCGCCCAATCCGAGGCTCCCTCGAGCGGAGGAACTTCATGAAGGGAATCCCTCTCATCATCTCGGCCGTGATGCTCGGCGCCGTCGGCCAGATCATCATGAAGAAGGGCATGCAGATCTACGGATCGGTCTCCGCGGGCGCCGTCTGGGGACAGCTGATTCCGATCCTGAAGATCCCGCACGTGAGCCTCGGGCTCCTGTGCTACGGCCTGTCGGCGGTCCTCTGGATCGCCGTGGTCTCGAACGTGGACCTGAGCCTGGCCTACCCGATGGTGAGCCTCGCGTACGTGATCGTCTTTCTCGCGTCGTGGCTCTTCCTCGGGGAGCAGATCTCGATGGTCCGGATCGCCGGCCTCGTGCTGATCGCGGCCGGCGTGGTCGTCATATCGCGGAGCTGATCGCGGCCGGGAAGCCCGCGAGGCCTGCCGTCACGTCCGCGGCGGCCCGCCGGCCTCCGACGCTGCGGTCGCGCCGCTGGGAGCGGAGATGGTCGACGGGAGTCACACAGGTCCTGCCGGACGACGGATCCGGCCGGTCCCGACGAGGACCGAGCTGCCTCAGTACAACTACACCTGGCTGCTGTACGTCCTCGCGGCCGTCCTCGCCGTGGGTCTCGCGTACGTCATCTACCAGCTCAACTACGGGTACGGACAGGCGCCGCACAGGATCCTCAAGATCCTCCTGGGAGTCGCCGTCTTCACGATCGCCTTCTTCAAGCCCTGGGTAGCGCTCCACGCGTGGCTCCTCGCGCTGCCACTGGGCGAGCTCCTTCCCGTGACGGGGATCCCCGGCGTGAACGGCCCGAACCTGATCCTGATGATGATGGTCGTCAGCTGGATCCTCCCGCGCGTGCTCCGGGGCGAGCCCCTCATCATGCGGACGCGGCTCATGTGGCCGATCGCCTTCTTTCTGGCGGTCTTCTTCCTCTCGTATCTCAAGGCCACCTTCTTCCCGCCGATCCACGGGAGCTTCCCGGCGATGATGATGCTGAGGAGGGTCTGGCAGAGCGCGCTCGGCCTGTCGGTCTACTACATCGTCGCGAACACGGTGAAGGACAGGAAGCAGCTCACGAATCTCCTCGTGACCTTCGGGATCGGCTGCTCCTTCGGGGTCCTGGTCGCGATCCGCCAGCTCGGAACACTCGCGGCGCACAAGAGGGTCGTCGGAGCGATGGGGGACGTCAACGACCTCGCGGCGTACATGGCCATGTGCGCCTCGATGCTCGTGGCTCTCTTCCTCGCCGGGGGCGGCCTCGGATGGCTCAAGCGCACCGCCATCATGGCCTCTGCGGGGCTCGCGATGGTCGGAACGTTCCTTCCGAAGTCGAGAGGCGCGCTTCTCGGGATCGCGGCCGGCTTGGGGCTCTTGACCCTCAAGATCAGCAAGAGGGCCTTCGTCGTCTTCCTGGTGATCCTCGCGCTGAGTCCGTTCTGGGTTCCTTCCTCCGTGAAGGAACGCGTCATGGAGACCCGTTCCGACACGGTGGAGGCCGGGCTCTTCGGAGACCCGTCAGACCGGCTCGATCCGTCGGCGGCCATCCGTCTCGAGATCTGGGGCATCGTTCTGAAGGAGTTCGTGCGGAACCCGATCTTCGG
Organism: bacterium; assembly: GCA_025774545.1. GTDB lineage: Bacteria > Joyebacterota > Joyebacteria > Joyebacterales > Joyebacteraceae > JALGVU01. The sequence goes on from JALGVU010000255.1 coordinate 3,788, forward strand.
ACTCGGATACGCCACGGTTCCGCTTCTCACGCTCGCGAGGTACGGGCGCACCTTCTCGTCGCACAGCCTCTACGTCGCGACCGCCGGTGAATCGGGGCTCCTCGGGCTCTTCGCGCTCACGTGGCTCATCGTGTCGTGCATCAAGAGCGGGAGGGAGCTCCTCGCGCGCGCGACCCACCGAATACACAGGGGGCTCTCGCTCGGGTTCCTCGCGGCGACCGCGGCGCTCCTCGTCGCCAACATCTTCGGGCAGAGGTTCCTTCACATGACGATAGCGGGAACGTACTTCTTCCTGGCGGGCCTCGTGGATCGGGGCATCTACTTCGAGAAGACGAGCAACGCTCTGGGTGAAGCAGAGAGGAGTTGACATCATGAGATCGACCACAGCGATCGTGCTCGCGGCGATTCTCGTCCTACTGAGCGCGGCGACCGCGC
>JALGVU010000256.1 GCA_025774545.1 bacterium
CTCGTCGGACTTAAGGCCCAGGCTGTAGTGTTTGCCCCCCTTGACCGCCACGAAGCCGGCGTTCGGCGCGGGGACGTCGCACTGGCCATAGATGTTCCATCCCCAGGCCACGATCGTCCCCTCGGACCTAAGGCCCAGGCTGTGATCACCGCCGCCGGCGGCCGCCACGAAGTCGGCGTTCGGCGCGGGGACGTCGCACTGGCCATCCTCGTTGTAACCCCAGGCCACGATCGGCCAGGCAGACTGCCCGTGCACCACGCCCGTGCCGAGCAGCAATACGCACAGGCACATCAGGCCCATGACTGATCCACTGCGTCTCATGATGTCTCCTTCCCGTCAGAGCAACAGAGGGCTCGATGCATCTCACCTCAGTTGCACAACCTGCCTAACTTGACGATGAATCCCACCCCCTTTCGTGGAGCAGCTGTCCCATATGCACTCCACAGAGAGTATGCCACACTCACTCATACATGTCAATCAGTCACTGACTCATTCGCTTCGAAACCGCAGCGTCTCGCCACTATCGTTGAGATAGCACCATGTGACGGGCGCTTCAGTCCCCGGATGGCGTCACGAGAACGCTCAGAGGAGTCCCTGTCGCGGCGTCGCCAGCAGCTGGATTGACCTGACCCCCGGAACTGAGCCAGGTCGAGAGCCAGACTCAGACTGCATCAGCCGGGGAATCAGGTCACGGGAGCAAGCGAAGCGGGATCGTGACCGTCAGCCTGGTGCAGGTGTGTGGGCAAGGACCCTGATTCCTGCGTGCCCCTTGGCCCCGGCGACCATCTCAAGCCCCACCATATCCCACAGAATCACGCTCTGAGACACCGCCCCGGGGAGCCATAGAAGCGGGGGGGGGGGTGGCGACGATGTCAGGCCCCGCATACGATTGGGTACCGTGCGCTTGGAAACCAGTTCTCATCTCAAGAGAACCCATCCATCCAGTCAGCTTCTTCCCTCCGGCTTCGACGCGGCAGGAGAACGGAGGGTGCGCTGACTACAATCCGCCACGGCCGCGTCCTCTGGACCCGGAGCCACCGGGTGCGACGATTGAGCTTGACCTGGACGGCTCCCGTGGCCATACTAGCCGTCAGCAGAAGCGACCACGTCGGTATGGTGACATATCCGGGGACTCTGAGGAGGGCTTGGCGCACACGCTGGCCCTTTTTGCGTTCCTGGGGGCGCCATGAGGCGCCCAAGTGTGTGGAGCGGTACTGACGATCGGTGATGGCGCCACCTGTGGGGGCGGACAGGCCCCGTGATGAAGGAAGTCGGAGGGTCGGATGATCCGGGCCCCGACGGAACAGTCCTCGGCGTAAGGGGTGATCCCTGGCCAACGAGATCAAGAGAGGTAGTAGACAATGAGCACGACCGGAACCGTGAAGTGGTTCAACGACAGCAAGGGCTTCGGCTTCATCGAGGTGGACGATGGGTCGAAGGACGTCTTCGTTCACCACTCGGCGATCCAGGGTGGCGACGAGTTCAAAACGCTGAACGAAGGCGACCGCGTGCAGTTCGACGTCGTCCAGGGCGAGAAGGGCCCCGCGGCGGAGAACGTCACGAGGGTGGAGGCCGACAAACCGTCGCAGCCTGTCGAGGCCGCCGCGGCACCGGACGAGTCAGGGGACGAGGTCGCCCCGCCGCCGGAGGGTACGGAGACGGACGTCGAAGTCTAGCTAGCGGCCGCAGGGCCGCAGACTGACATACCGGCACTGGGCCGCCCCACAGCAGATGGGGCGGCCCTGTTGCGTCAAGTGCGGCGCCTGTTCAGCGGAGCGGCTCAAGGGACAAGCTGAGCGACAGGTGCCTCTTCGGCCCCAGGACCATCTCGAGTCCTACCTCGTCCGACAGCAGTGCGCTCTGCGACATCACCCTGGGGGGCCACACACGCGGCCAGGTTTGTAGAGACCGGGCCCATTCCGCCTGCTGATCAGATCCTGGAACGGGAGCTTCTGATCACCCAGATCCTCTACCTGCGCGATCGGTCGCAGCGCACGCTCTGTGATCGCGGGGCGGCGGACCGTGCCGGGCATGGAGAGAATGTGCTGACGGATCTCCGGTGCGAGGCTGAGCATCCCCATGACGTGGGTCACCCGGGCGCGTGTGATGCCCTCCCGACCGGCGATGGCTGCCCGGCTGGCGACTTCGCCGCACTCAAGGAGGGCCTGCCACTCAAGGGCCTTGCGGAGGAGCTCAACCACCCGGGGCGTCTTGGGCTCCTTGGGTGGCTTCGAGCCGCCCTGGGGCTCCGGTAGGGCACTGACGACCCGATATCAGCCGTCACCCGCCGCGTCACGGCGCCCACGCTGCCGTTCTTGAACGTTCCCTTCGGTCCCCCAAAGTGAGCTCGACCGTCTGTTCGCGGCAAGCGTCGCCAAGCGCGCGGTGATGGCCGTCTTCCGCGACGTGGACGATCCGGAACCAGACCTGGGGCTCCGCGACTCCACGCCGGTTAGTAGACTGACGCATTCGGGGATTTCGCCCGTTGTAATGACCCTTCGCATCGTGGTTAACTGCGGGATCGGATACTCCCAACTGTGTCGGTCTACTGAATTCCATTTCGGACTTCATTCAGAGGACCCACGTGGGCATCCCATGGGAGCGGTTGGGAGCGGTTGTGGTGAGATGGCGGCGTGACGATGGCGCGGCGCCGCCAAGATCACCCGGTGCCGTGCGGGGCAGGAGCTGTGATAACACAGCGCCACAGTGACAAGCCGGCGTTGGCATGATACGCTAGCGAAAGGACGCAGCGGACGTCGGCCACTGTGGGACACTATTGTACGAGAAAGGACGTATGCAATGGGAGACAAAGGCGGCAAGAAAGATAAGCAGAAGAGTCAGAAGCAGAAGAAAAGCAAGCAGGACAAACAGGCAAAGCAGAAGTTAGACAAGAAGCAAGCCAAGAAACCTCTGTAATTGGGAGCGGGATTCTTGGGCGGGAGGACCTGTGACAAGATGGGGGCGAGGAGATCAACCCGGCGACCAGTGAACAGGCCGCGCCGGCAGCGTGAGCGACACGGAGCGCGGCGCGGTGAAGGCTAACACGCGGCCGCCCCGCCTGCTCGCCGATCGTGACGCAGTCTGCCTGCCCCGTTGCGCTCCTGAGGCAGACACCGGACTTCATGACGATGCTGTGCTCGTTGTAGATGCCGCAGGCCACGAGCACCGTATCGCCGTACGCGTCGTCGTCGATGCCGGCTCGGATCGTGGGCTGGTCGGCTGGGACGTGGATGATGACGGCGTCTGCAGGCAGCGTGAGAGCGACGACGAGGATCGCAGAGGCCATGCCACAGGTGAGCCATCTCGACCGCATCATGATGGACCTCCGTTCGACAGGGCAAGGTGTGAACGAATGTCCCGTTTGGGTCCTCCCACTACGCTCGGAGATCCGGGCCAGTTACCACATGTACGCGGCTCGCACGCAGAAGCTGGCGAGACTCCGGTGGGCCCACCGGGAGCCATCGCATCGGTCCCGCAGGTTCGCGAACTACCCCGTCCGTCGAGCCCGAAGCTCCACCTTAGCCCAGATTGCGCAATACATCAAGAATTCGAAATGCGTCCGCTATGGGGAGCCAGCAAAGCGGCCCCCGCCGGAACGGCGGGGACCGCGCTACATCGCGCTTCGAGGGCGCTTAGGCAATCACTGCAGCCGCAATCTTCGATCTACCCCTTCGGCCGCATCAGCTCCTGGAACGGTGGGTAGTCGCGAAGTGACTCCAAACCGATCTCGCAATGAAGGTCGACGTCGAACCAGTGCATGAGACCCTCGGCGAATCCCTTCCGGAGGAACTCCACGGCTCGCTCCCTCTCACCAAGGAGCGCGCTGATACACGCGCACCAGTACATGTCCGTGCCGTACATGTGAGGGCGGTCCAGGCGCTCGAGCTCCATCAGGACTCTGGCCGGCCTCCGCCTGGTCGCCTCGCCTTGCCGCCAGAGTGCCCAGAGGACCCATGTAATCGATGTCCTCGGGGTCCTCCCGGGCAAGCTCCTCGAAGAGGGCGTTCGCTTCATCCCAGCGTTCGGCGAAGTACAGCGCAGTGGCGAGACTGGCGCGCAGCTCCTCAGTCTGTGCCGCCTCCTGTGGGCGGCCCCTGCACCAGTCGACGGCGCGGTTGGCGATCTCGATCGACTCCTCCAGGTGGCCGTGTGCGCGGAGCTCCCAGAAGGCACAGTCCATCACCCAGTACGGAGAACCGTACTCCGACGCATCCTCGTCAAGCTCGCGTACTGGTTCGCGCTCTAGTGCACCGCCGTGTGTTAGTGTCTCCTGACAGGTCACCTCTACCGAAGAGCGCCCCACCGGCAGACCCGGGCGGGCAAACGGAGGTCATGCTCATGGCTAGCAGAACCCTCATCGCTCTTTTCATCTCTCTGTCGCTTCTTCTTGCCGCGTCCGCGTGCGGCGAGGTGCCCGGCGAGCTCGACTACGAGGACATCCCCGAGATGCCCCCCGGCATCGAGGGAGAGCGGATACAGCTCTTCATCGACGCCGTGAACGGCGCGGACGAGTCGCTGATGCTGCGCTTCTACGACGAGTGCTTCTCCGAGCAACTGAAGGAGCGGCTACCCCGTGAGTCGGTGCCCGAGTTCCTCGTGAGCATCGCTAGGGAGACTGGCGGCATCGACTTCCACAGCGTGCGCCGGTACGACCCGCCGTGGGAGGACCAGACGGTCGCCATCTACAGGAGTCGGAACTACGAGAGCTGGGAAGCACTCGTGCTCCGCTACGCCGAGGGCGAGAAGCCGGACGGGCTCCTGGTCGGCGTCCGGCTGAACGACGCGCGGCCGCCGTCCGACGTGGAGCCCGCGGGCCCCCTCACCCAGGCGGAGCTCATCGAGGAGACCCGCGGGTTCATCGAACGGCTGTGCGCGAACGACCTCTTCTCGGGCACGGTGCTCATCGCGAAGGGCGACGACGTGCTTTTCGAACATGCGTGCGGCGAGGCGAGCAAGCGATTTCACGCGCGCATCGACATGGACACGAAGTTCAACCTCGGGTCGATGAACAAGATGATGACGGCGACGGCGATCATGCAGCTCGTCGAGAAGGGGCTCGTGTCGGTCGACGATCCGCTGGGCAAGTACGCGGACGAATCGTGGTTCCCGAAGGAGACGAGCGACAGGATCACGATCCATCATCTTCTCACGCACACGTCGGGGCTCGGGAACTACTTCAACGAGACGTTCGAGCAGGGCTCGCGGCTGCGGTGGCGCGAACTCGATGACTACAGGGATCTCGTCTCCGGGGACACCCTTGCGTTCGAGCCCGGGACCGACAGACGGTATAGCAACACCGGCATGTTCATGCTGGGTGTCGTCGTAGAGAGCGCGACGGGCGAGAACTACTTCGAGTACATGCGAGAGCACGTCTACGGGCCCGCCGGGATGGAGGACACAGACTGCTATGACATGGACTGCCCGGTCGAGAACCTCGCGATCGGCTACTGGCAACCCTGGGGACCTGCGGGCTGCTCCTCCGGGTGGAAGAACAACTACTACGAACACGTCATCCGAGGCGGCCCCGCGGGCGGCGGGTTCTCGACGTGCCCGGATCTGCACCGGTTCGCGCGGGCGCTGGAGACGGGGGTCCTCCTCGCGGCGGAGTCGCGCGAGCTCCTCTGGACCGATCACTTCGACCAGAACTACGGCTACGGGTTCGGCGTCGCGGACGGGCCGGCGGGGAAGGTCGTCGGCCACGGCGGTGGGTTCACCGGCATCAACGCGAACCTCGACATCTTCGTCGACGGTGGCTACATCGTCGCGGTCATGACGAACTACGACCAGGCGGCGGACGCGGTGGCCGCGACGATCGGGGAGTTGGTGGGGAGAGTGGAGTAGCGCTCCCCGGGATCGGTCTAGTCCGAGACGGCGTTGCTGACGACTTGCTCCGGATCCCCATCCGCGCTCGGGTCTCTCTCGGGCAACTCCGCCGCTTCGATCTTCCGGCGGAAGACCACGCCACGCTCCTCCAGTCCCTTCAGCATGAAGGCGACGCACTTCTCGTCTCTGCCCACGAACTCCGGTGGCGAGATGCCCTTCCGATCGTAGAGGCCCGCGGCGAGCATGCGGATCGCCATGGTGGCGGCGTAGCCGGTCGTGCGTGCCATAGAGTGCGTCTCGGTTGCAGCGTCGTACCTGTCCAGCAGATCGTAGACGTAGCGCAGCCTCTTTCCGTCCATCTCGCCCTCGATGATCACCTGCATCACCGTGATGTCCACCTCACCCGGCTTCAGTTCCCACATGGGGAACAGCAGCTTCGCCGTGAAGTCGATCGGACGGATCT
>JALGVU010000051.1 GCA_025774545.1 bacterium
TTCCTGGCCATCTGGCGTCGGAGGGGCCTCGAGCTCGTCACGGTCTTCGCGGCGCCCCTGGCGCTCGCCATGATGGTCATCGCGTCGCTCTTCCCCGCGGAGATCGAGCAGCAGCTGATCCCGGCGCTCCAGAGCTACTGGCTCTGGATCCACGTGTCGCTCGCGGTGCTCGCCGAGGGAGCGTTCGCCGTCGCGTTCGTGGCGTCGATCCTCTTTCTGATCGGCGACGGTCGAGACCTCCGCGGCTTCCCCGGCGGGGACGTCCTCGACGGTATTACGCACCGCGCGATCGGGATCGGCTTCCCGCTCTTCACGATCGGCGCGCTCTTCGCGGGAGCGGTCTGGGCGCAGAAAGCGTGGGGAACGCCCTGGTCGTGGGATCCGAAGGAGACGAGCTCGCTCGTCGTCTGGCTGGTGTACGCGATCTACCTGCACGCGCGGCTGGCCCGCGGGTGGAGGGGCAGAGGAGCCGCGTGGCTCTCGATCGCGGGGTTCGTGTTGACGATTCTCACGATCTTCGGGAGCGTCATCCTGGGCGGGCTGCACTCGTACGGGTAGGGCGGCGATCGCAGCGAGGGAGAACCGTTGACGAGGGAGAGGGAGCGGAAGCTCACGCTGTGGGTTCTCACGATCGGATACGTGGCGCTCATCTTCGGCGTATCGTCGATCCCGGGCACGGTGCGCTTCGTTCGCCACTTCTATCTTCCCGACAAGCTCGCGCACCTCGCGGAGTACGCGGGGTTCGCGCTCGTGCTGACGGCGGCGTACCGGGCGGCGCTCACGGGGTGGAGACGCAGGCTACTGTGGCTCTTCGTGCTGGTGACGGGATTCGGGGTCGGGCTCTTGGACGAGGTCTACCAGACGACCGTCCCGGGACGGACGCTCGAGTTCCTCGACTGGGTCGCGGACGCGATCGGAACGACGGCGGGGTTCGGCGTCGCGACGGTGCTACACAAGAGACGATCGGCGGCGCCTCGGCTGGCGGCGGGCCGGTCCCCATGATGAACGGGTGGTTCACCCCATGAAGTACAAAGCTCCGAGGGGAACGCGCGACATCCTTCCGGAAGACAGCTGGAAGTGGAGGCGCGTCGAGACGGCCTTCCGCGAGACCGCCGACGGGTTCGGTTACCGCGAGATACGCGTGCCGATATTCGAGGAAACGGATCTCTTCGCGCGCGGCATCGGCGACTCGACCGACATCGTGCGCAAGGAGATGTACACGTTCGAGGACCGCAAGGGGCGGAGCCTCACGCTGCGGCCCGAGGGCACGGCCGGCGTCGTGCGCTCCTTCATCGAACACAGCATGGGGCGGGGCGGGAGACTCACGAAGGTCCACTACTTCGGACCGATGTTCCGCTACGAGCGCCCACAGGCGGGACGCTACCGCCAGTTCTGGCAGTGGGGCCTCGAGGCGATTGGCTCCACGAACCCCGCGGTCGACGCTGAGATCATCCACTTCTCGATCAGCCTCCACGATCGGCTCGGCCTCACGGGGGCCGAGGCGAGGATCAACAGCGCGGGGTGCCCGACGTGCACCCCTGCCTACAACGAGCTCCTCAGGAAGGAGCTGGCGCCCAAGCTCGACGGGTTCTGCTCCGACTGCCGCGTCCGCTACGAGCGCAACCCGCGGCGGATGTTCGACTGCAAGAACGAGACGTGCCTCGCGATCCTAGCCTCCGCGCCGTCGATCCTCTCGTCGCTCTGCGAGGAGTGCGCCTCCCACTTCGAGCAGGTGAAGGCGCTTCTCGGCGGAGCGAAACTGAAGTTCACGATCGACGAGTCGATGGCCCGCGGCCTCGACTACTACACGAAGACGATCTTCGAGGTGCACCACCCGGGGCTCGGCGCCCAGAGCGCGCTCTGCGGCGGCGGGCGGTACGACGAGCTCGTGGAGGAACTGGGCGGCGACGCGACGCCCGCGTGCGGCGTGTCGGGCGGCGTCGACCGGCTCATCATCGTGCTCGAGGAGCAGGGGCTCTTCGACGAAGAGGAGCCGGGCCCCGACGTCTACGTCGCGACGGTCGGCGACGAGGCGGAGGCCCTGGGCGCGGCCCTGGTCGCTCGCTTGCGGGGGGACCGCTCGGTCGAGACCGACTACCGCGGCCGGAGCCTGAAGGCGCAGATGAAGGAGGCCGGGAAGCTCCGCGCCAGGGTCTGTGTCATCGTCGGCGAGGACGAACTCGCGCGCGGCGTCGCCGTCGTGCGCGACATGGAGACGCGCGGGCAGGATGACGTGCCGCTCGACGACGTCCCGGCGGCCGTCGGGAGACTGCTCGAACGCGCGGAAGGCTGACGCGCGGCTAGAACAGGCGGGGGATGACGCGCCCGGCTCGAGCGGCGCCGGCGCGAACGAGGCCTCACCTGGACACCGAACGAAACGCAAGAGAGAGAGGAACCACGATGAAGCTGGATCCGATGGGGGAGCTCGGGAGGACGCACACGTGCGGCGAGCTCCGCGGGGGCGACGCCGGGAAGGACGTCGTCCTCTTGGGTTGGGTCCGCCGGCGGCGGGACCTGGGCGGTCTTCTCTTCGTCGACCTGTTCGATCGGTACGGGCTCACGCAGGTGGTCTTCCGGCCGGACGAGGATCCTGCGCTCTTCGAGCGGGCGGGCGGGCTGGGTGCCGAGTACGTGATTGGAATCGAGGGGGCGGTCGTCGCGCGTCCGGAGGGCACCGTCAACCCGGAGCTTCCGACGGGCGAGATCGAGATCCACGTTAAGACGCTCCGCGTCCTGAACGCCTCCGCGACACCGCCGTTCGTTCTCGAGGAGCCGATCAAGGCGAGCGACGAGCTGAGGCTCGAGTACCGTTTCCTCGATCTGAGGCGGCCGCACATGCAGCGTCTCCTCGAGGCCCGTCACCTGGCTTCCCAGGCCACGAGGAACTACCTTGCGGGTATCGGGTTCCTCGAGATCGAGACCCCCATGCTGGCCAAGAAGACGCCCGAGGGCGCCCGCGACTTCATCGTGCCGTCGCGCGTCCACCCGGGGAAGGTCTACGCGCTCCCGCAGTCGCCGCAGCTCTACAAGCAGATCCTCATGGTGAGCGGATGCGACCGCTACTTCCAGCTCGCTCGCTGCCTCCGCGACGAGGACCTGCGCGCCGATCGGCAGCCCGAGCACACGCAGATCGACATGGAGATGAGCTTCGTCACCGAGGAGGACATCTTCGCGGTGGCGGAGGGCCTCATGACGGCGATCTGGCGGGAGGTGCGGGGCGAGGAGATCGAGACCCCGTTCCCGAGACTCACGCACCACGAGGCGATGAACCGCTACGGCAGCGACAAGCCTGACCGGCGCTTCGGGATGGAGATCGTCGATCTCACCGATCTTCTGGGGGAGACCGAGTTCAAGGTGTTCCGCTCGACGATCGAGGACGGGGGCGCGGTCAAGTGCCTCAACGTCGCCGGGTGTGCGTCGTGGTCGCGGAGCGAGATCGACCGGAAGGAGGAGCGGGCGAAGGGATGGGGCGCCAAGGGCCTCGCGTGGGCGAAGGCGGGGGAGGGCGCACTCGCGGGCGGGATCTCGAAGTTCCTCTCGACGGGCGAAACCGAGGCCATCAGGGAGCGGGCCGGCGTCACCGACGGCGACCTCCTCCTCTTCGTGGCGGACGCACGCAAGGCCGCCAACGGCATCCTCGGGAAACTGAGGCTCGCACTCCGAGACGAGCTCGAACTCGTCACGGCCGACACGTTCGTTTTCACGTGGATCACGGAGTTTCCGCTCTTCGCCTGGAACGACGACCAGGGGGCCTGGGAGGCGGAGCACCACATGTTCTCGATGCCGAGGGAGCAAGACCTCGAGTTCCTCGAGACCGATCCCTCGAGGGTGCTCGGGAGGCTCTACGATCTCACCGTGAACGGCCTCGAGATCGCCTCCGGCTCGATCAGGATCCACCGTCGGGACATCCAGGAGCGGGTCATGGCCGTCGTCGGGATCCCGAGGGCCGAAGCGGAGCGCCGGTTCGGGTTCCTCCTCAAGGCCCTCGATTACGGGGCGCCTCCGCACGGCGGGCTGGCGCCGGGGCTCGACCGGATCGTGATGGTCCTGACGGGCGAGGACTCGATCCGCGACACGATCGCCTTCCCGAAGACCTACAAGGGTCTCTCACTGATGGACGGTTCACCGTCTGTCGCTGAGCCGCAGGTTCTCGAGGAGCTCCAGATCCAGTTCGTGGAGCGCCGTGGCGGCCGGAAGTCCGAGGGCGAGGGCTCGGATGGCCCGGCGACCGGGTGACGGGCACGGAATCTGCACGACTCGCCGGCGCGTAGTGGCGCCCGAAGTGGTGTATGAGTGCTGGTCAGGCGCGGCGGAAGGTGGCGGCTTCCGCTTGGAGAGGCCCCCCTCACGTGGCCGGAATGCCCCTGACTGCGGGCGTTTTCCGCCCCTCGGGGGAGGCCTAACCGCCCGTCCCACGGGGAAATGAGGCTTGACACCCCCTCTGGGCTCTGCTACGTTCTCGTGGAGCGGAAGGGGTTTTGCAGTATCGCCCCCCTGAGGGGGCGTTGTTGGTATTTTGACGCTGGAAGGGGGTGACAGGCGATGCCGAAGACTACCGTGTGGACCGTCGCGATCGCCGTGCTTCTTCTCGTTCTGGGGCTCGGCATGAGTGGTTGCGGTCCGAAGCCCCCGTGCGAGGGAGCAACGGTGACGCAGGTTCAGTCGGCGCAGGACGAGTGTGCTGCGGTGACGGACGAGTTGGACGCGGCGCGCGACGAGCGTGCGCGGCTGGAGGCCGAGGTCTCCGCGGCGAGGGCTGAGATCGCCGAACTCGAGAACCTGCCAAGCAGTCTGGCTCATCGACTCGAGGAACTGAGAAAGGGCAGCGGACGCTAGCCGGCCGCGATGCGGGCAAGAAAGGAGAGGGACCACTCATGCTGTACAGATCTTCACTCGCATTGGTCCTCCTCGTAGCCCTCGCGCTCGTGACCGGCTGCGGACCCAAGGTCGAGAGGGTAGCCGATCCGAGAGGCGGGGACTTCTACACAGAGGAGGAGTTCCAGAGGCTCTCGAAAGATCAGAGGGAGGCGTACTGCGCAAAGCTCCTGGATGCGTACCAGGACGGTGAGGGCTGCGTGGACGCGGGCAGATCGAATCTCACCAAGGAGGCGAAGGCCGTCGCCGATCTTGAGGGCGAGCTCACCGGCATGAACCCGAGGCTCATGAGCCTCCGCTCCGAGGTCGAGTCGCTCGAGAGCGAGATCGCCTACTTCGAAGGCCTGCCAAGGGTCCACACCGTGGCGAAGGGCGACTTCCTCTACAAGATATCCGGATTCGAGGAGATCTACGCCGATCCGCTCAAGTGGAAGCGGATCTGGCGGGCGAACAAGGACGCCATCGCCGGGTTTGCCGACCCCAATCTGATCTACCCCGATTGGGAGCTCGTGATCCCGAGAGAGTGGCCTCACTCGTACACCGTCCAGGGCGGCGAGAGCCTCTGGCGGATTGCGAGCTACTGGGAGGTCTACGACGACGGGCGGATGTGGGGCAGGATCTACGAGGCTAACAAGGACGCGATCGGAAACCCGGACGTGATCCAGCCGGGGCAGATCCTTACTATCCCTCGCTAGGGATGCGGTAATGCTGGTTGACTCACGGCGCGCTCGTAGACGGTGCTTCGTCCGTGAGAGGGTGGCGTTCCCTCGTGGAGTGTCACTCGCCACATAGACGCACGTTCGAGAGATCGGGCTCTTGGCTCCCGGGCTAGCGCACGGACCAAGAGCCCGCTTTTTGGTGGCGGCCGACGCCGCGGAGCGGGGGCAATTGAAGCGCGAGATCAGCGTCGAGGACATAGACTCGGTCCATCTGTACGGTCGCAACGACGTGAATCTCAGAATGATCCAGGATTCGTTCGACGCGAGCGTGACGGCCCGAGGCGGCGAGATCACGATCGTGGGCGAGGACGGTGAGGTCGGCCAGGTCGAGACGATCCTGTCGGAGCTGGCGAACCTCGTCCGCCGCGGCCGGAGCGTGCGCCGCGAGGACGTCGAGTACGCGATCCGCATGGTCCAGTCGGACCGAGCCGAGGAGCTGTCGCGCTTCTACGCCGGCGGCGCGCGTCTCCACGGGCTGAAGAAGCCGGTCGAGCCGAAGACGGTCGGGCAGAAGAAGTACGTCGAGGCCATGCAGAGCTACGACATCGTCGTCTCGATCGGGCCCGCCGGCACCGGGAAGACATACCTCGCGGTCGCGATGGCGGTCGCGGCGCTGAGGCTCAAGGAGGTCGAGCGGATCGTCCTCGTTCGTCCGGCCGTGGAGGCTGGCGAGAGCCTCGGGTACCTTCCGGGCGACTATCACGAGAAGATCGCTCCGTACCTCCGCCCGCTCTACGACGCGCTCCGGGACATGATGGACCCGCAGAAGGTGAAGCGACTGACCGAGATCGGCACGATCGAGGTCATCCCGCTCGCGTACATGCGCGGGCGGACCCTGAACGACGCGTTCGTGATTCTCGACGAGGCTCAGAACAGCACGATGCCGCAGATGAAGATGTTCCTGACGCGGCTGGGCTTCAATTCGCGGGCCGTCATCACGGGCGACATCACGCAGATCGACCTGGCGAGCGACGACCTGTCCGGACTCGTGCGGATCCAGGAGATCCTGGCCGACGTCGGCGGTATCGCGTTCGCCTACCTGAACGAGAACGACGTCGTGCGGCACCGGCTCGTGCGCGAGATCGTCAAGGCGTTCGAGCGCTACGCGGAGCTGCGCGAGAAGCGGGCCCAGGAGGCTGACTGATGGCTCGGTGGCCCAAGCTCAAGGCGTTGCGTCTCGTCCGGCGGAGGAAGAAGGACGGAGAGACGCGCAAGGAGCGCGTGAAGAAGAGCAAGGCGACCGAGGGTCTCGATTGGTGGGCCGCACTCCGCGCGCTCGCGCCGAGGATCGGCTCCGCGTGTCTCCTCGTCGCGGCCTTCCTTGCGATTCTCTGGGTCTTCTTCTACTCCAATGGACCGGGGCCGGTGAAGGCGCCTCCCCCTCGCCCCGAGTACAGAGCGACGGACGTTGTCCGAGAGGACATCTTCGCCGGCTTCGATTTCGACGTCCTCAAGACCGACGAGGAGCTTCAGGCGGAGCTGGACGCCGCCGAGGCGAGCGTTCTCCCCGTCTACGCGTTCGACGCCGACGTGGCCGACGGAGAGCGCAAGGCGCTCGGCGACTTTCTGGGTCGAGTCTCGAGCGTCAGGGCCGGCCCGGAGTCGCGCGCCCAGAGGGTGGCGATGCTCGGCGAGCTGGGATGGAACCTCTCGATATCGACGCGAGAGGTTCTCATCGACTCCGTTCGCGCGGCGGAGATGGAGGAGCTGGTCCGGGAGATCATCAGGGACGCGTACGACAAGGGGATCATCGAGGTGCCGGCCGGCGAGGGGCTGCCGGAGGAGCAGACCGTCTCGCGCATCGACGGCGGCAAGGAGTCCATCGCCCGCGTCGGGACCTTCCTTCAGGGCGACGGCGTCCAGGCCTTCGTCGATCGGCGCGCGGGGTGGCTCGCGGATCCGATCCTCCGAGAGGGGGCCAGGGAGATCGCCACGCTCTACCTGCGGCCGAACGTCTTCCTGGACGCTGCGACGACGGGCGAGAGGCGGGCGCGGGCGCGCGCGGACGTCTCCGAGTACTCAGACCGCCGGGTGAAGGAGGGGCAGCGGATCTTAGTCGCCGGTGACCTGGTTGAGGATCACGATCTCATCGTCCTTCGCTCCATGGACGCGCAGGATGAGAGGGTCGAGGAGCCCAAGCCCTGGCACGAGGAGCTTCTGCCGAAGATCGGGCTCGTGCTCCAGGCGCTCCTACTCCTCGGCGCTCTCATCTTCTACGCGAGCGCTCGATGGAGACCGCTCCTCGAGGGACGGCGGGACCAGATCCTCTTCCTCGTGGTGCTCCTGATCGTCATGGGCGTGGCCGCGCTGGCGTGGAGGGCCCTCGATCAGGCGGAGTACCTCGTGCCGATCGCCGTGCTCGCGATGCTCATGTCCATGCTCTTCAGCTTCGAGATCGCCGTCGTCACGACGTTCTTCACCGCTCTCCTCGTGGCCCTCTACACGGGCTTCGACCTGTCCTTCCTGTTGTTGTCTGTCTTCCCCGGGGTGGTTGCGGCGCACTCGGTGCGGCGCGTTCGCCTCCGGGAGGGGTTCTACTGGTCCGGGATCAGGGTCGTCGGTGCCTACGTGCTGGCCATCCTCGTGATCGACATCGCGAGGTCGAACGTCGACGTCGACACGCTCACGAGGTTCGGGCTCGGTGGGCTGAACGCCATCGTCAGCATGGGCATCGTCGTCGTGGCGCTGCCGCTCTTCGAGCGCGGATTCGGTGTGACGACCGACATGACGCTCCTCGAGCTCGCCGACATGAACAAGCCGCTTCTGAAGAAGATGGCGATGAAGGCGCCGGGCAGCTACCACCACAGCATCATCGTCGGGAATCTCGCGGAGGCGGCGGCCGAGGCCATCGGGGCGAACGGACTCCTGGCTCGCGTCGGCTCGTACTACCACGACATCGGGAAGCTCATGGCGCCCGGGTACTTCGTCGAGAACCAGTCCGGAACCGAGGCGGCGGACAGCCTGCACGCCAGCCTCACGCCGCTCAAGTCCCGGATCTTCATCAGGGCGCACGTCCTGGACGGCGTCGAACTCGCGCGGCTGGAGAAGCTGCCCGAACCGCTCATCGACATCATCCGTGAGCATCACGGCACGAGCGTCATGGAGTACTTCTACAACAAGGCGCAGGAGGAGGCGGACGACCCGTCCGAGGTCTCCCCGGCGGACTACGGCTACCCGGGCCCGAGGCCGCGCAGCAAGGAGTCGGCGATCATCTCGCTCGCCGACGTCGTCGAGGCGAGGGTTCGATCGATCGGTGAGACAATCTCGCAGAAGCGCATCAAGGCTGAGATAGACAGCGTCATCGAGAAGCGGTGGAGCGACCACCAGCTCGACGACGCCGAGCTGACGCTCTCCGATCTCACGCAGATCCGAGAGCAGTTCCTCCGCGTGCTGGGCAGCATGTACCATCATCGCGTGAAGTACCCGGATCAGGACGAGAATGCCGAGGCCGAGAGTGCGGCCGAGCCCGACCAAGCGCCGAAGGGCAGCGATGGCGATCAGGATCGTCGACCGACAGAAGAAGATCGAGATCGATAGACGCGCCGTCCGGCGCCTCGTCCGGCGCATCCTCTCGGATCACGGGAGCGCCGACGCGGACGTCACGATCGTGTTCGCCGACGACGGGTTCCTGCGGGAGCTGAACCTCGAGTACCGCGGGATCGATCGCCCGACCGACGTGCTCGCGTTCGCGATGGACGAGGGGGAGGAGGCGGCCGTCGCGGGCGACCCGGAGGAGATGGAGCGGGTCCTGGGCGACGTCGTCATCTCGACCGATCGCGCGGCGGTTCAGGCGCGGCGCTTCCGGCGGACGGTATCGCGCGAGATCGCGAAGCTCACCTCTCACGGCGTCCTTCATCTCGTCGGGCGCGATCACGAGACGCCGTCGGATCGCTCGGGCATGAGACGGCTGGAGAACCGCTACGTCCGAGCTCTCTTCGAGCCCCCTGGGCAGGATGGGCGCTGAAGCGTCATGACCACCCTCATCGTTACGATCGCCGGCTTCGCCGGCCTCATGTACTTCTCGGGGCTCTTCTCCGGCTCCGAGACGGCCTACTTCTCCCTCTCGCGCCTCGATCTCGGCGAGATGGAGCCCACGAGCCGCGTCCGACGGCTGATGCAGAGCCCCGATCGTCTCTTGATCGCCATCCTCCTTGGAAACACGCTCGTGAACGTCGCGGCGGGCTCCCTCGGCGCGCTCGCCGCCCTGCATCTCAGCCGCGTCCAGAACTACCCGGAGGCGCTGACGATCGCTCTCGAGGTCGGGGTCGTCACGTTCATCATCCTCGTGGTGGGCGAGGTCGCTCCGAAGATGTACGCGATCCAACGGAACATCGTCTTCGCCAGGCGCAGCGCCCCACTTCTCTCCGCGGTCATGAACATCTTCCGTCCTGTCATCGACGCGATCTACGGCATCTTCTTTTCGAGGATGTCGTCGGAGGGCGGGACCGACGGGCGCCCGTTCGTGACGTCGGAGGAGCTCCGGACGATCGTCGCGCTGAGCGAGCAGCGCGGCACTCTCGAGGAGGAAGAGCGCGACATGATCGACAGCGTGATGGAGTTCGGGGAGACACTCGTGAAGGAGGTCATGGTTCCCCGGGTCGACATGGACTGCTTGGGAAGGACCTTCTGAAGCTCGAATCGGCGTCCGATCTCGGCCGCCCGATCAGGGACCTCGTGCGCGCGGCCTACTTCACCCCCGAGAGCAAGAACGCCGGAGACCTGCTCCGGGAGCTGCAGCGCCGCCGCACCCACATAGCGATCGTGGTCGACGAGTACGGCGGCACGGCGGGTCTCGTCACGCTCGAGGATCTCATCGAGGAGATCGTCGGCGAGATCCGTGACGAGTACGATCACGAGGAGCCGCTCTTGAGCGTCGTGAACAAGACCACCCTCATCGCCGACGGCATGGTGAAGCTCGACGAGCTCACCGACGAGATCGGCGTGGAGCTCGAGGGAGAGGGGGTCGAGACGCTCGGCGGGTATCTCATGGACGCGTTCGGACGGATTCCCTCCGAGGGCGAGAAGCTCGAGCGCGACGGCCTCGAGTTCACGATCGAGGACGTGGAGGAACAGAGGATCACGAGCGTGAGGATCGTGAAGACCGCAACGGACGAGCCCGAAGAACAGGAGTCGTAGAGCGACGTGATCACCGTTCTGCTCATAGCAGCCGGCTTCGTGATGTCCGCGTTCTTCTCGGGGTCGGAGACGGCCCTGATCTCGATCAATTGGATCCGGCTCGAGCACTGGCTCGAGAAGGGGAAGACGGGGGCGAGGACCCTCGAGCGGTTCGTCGCGGACCCGCAGCGTCTTCTCGGCACGACGCTCGTGGGGACGAACATCGCGATCGTGATGACGTCGTCGCTCGTCTCGTGGAAGCTCGCTCGGATCTTCGAGGACTGGCCCCCGGCGATGATCGGGCTCTTCGCCACGGCGGCGTTGACCCCCGCGCTTCTCGTGCTCGGCGAGATCATCCCGAAGGTGATCGGTCGCAGACACTCCGACACGATCACGCTCAAGATCGTGCACCTCCTGAGGATCCTCTACTGGATCCTCTCGCCCGTGATCGTGATCGTCACCGGCGTCGCGAGCGGGATCCTGAGGCTCTTCGGGATGCGGGTCAAGGAGTGGCGCCGCCGCCTCACGAAGGACCAGCTCCGTCTCCTTCTCACGAGCGAGGGCGAGCGGGCCGGGGCCGTCGACGCGCAGGAGACGAGGCTCATCGCGGGGATCTTCGAGTTCGCCCTGACCACGGTCGAGGAGGTGATGGTGCCGAGGACCGACATCGTCGGCCTGTCGATGGGCTCGACGGTCGGAGACGCGGTCGAGCTCATCCGCGCGCACGGGTTCTCGAGACTTCCCGTTCTCTCCGAGGACAGGGACGGCATCGACGGGATGGTGCACTCGAGAGACGTGCTCGGCGTCCCGCACGAGGCGCCGATCGCCGATCTCGTCCGCCCGCTCCCTTATGTGCCTGAGACCAAGACGTGTGACGAGCTCTTCAGGGAGCTGCAGGCGAGGCGTCAGCACATGGCGGTGATCGTCGACGAGCACGGAAGCCTCGCCGGCATCGCGACGCTCGAAGATCTGCTGGAGGAACTCGTCGGCGAGATCGAGGACGAGTACGACGTTCGCGAGGCGCTGGTGCGGAAGATCGGCGACGACCTCTTCATGGTCGACGGCAGAGCGGAGCTCGACACGATCGAGGACGCCCTCAAGCTGGATCTACCGGACGGCGAGTACAACACGATCGCGGGACTCGTGCTGGCGAATCTGGGCCGGATCCCGGAGCCGGGCGACGAGGTGGTCGTCGGCGGGCTCGAACTCCGCGTCATATCCGCGAGCGCGACACGGATCGGGAAGATAAGGATCAGGAAGAGATGACCAGAGCAGAGAGAACCCAAGGCGTGAAGGAAGCGACGCTTCCGAGCCCGGATCCTCTCAGGCCGGACGTTCCGCGGCCGAGCAAGATCCGCACGCTCCGGCGTTACTTCTTCACGGGACTCATCGTCATCCTGCCGGTCGCCATCAGCGTCTTCGTGCTCTGGAGGCTCTTCTTCGCGCTCGACCGCATTCTGGGTCGGTACGTCGAGCCGTACCTGGGGCGCCCGGTGCCCGGCGTCGGCCTCGTGGCGCTCGTCGCGCTCATCATCGCGGTGGGTGCCATCGCGAGCAACTTCATCGGCAAGCGGCTGATCCGCGGCGGCGAGGCGCTCGTCTCCCGCATCCCCCTCGTGAGGTGGATCTACCGCACGACGAAGCAGCTCTTCTCGACGCTTCTGCACGAGCGGAGCACGAGCTTCCGAAAGGTCGTGCTCGTCACCTTCCCCCATGAGGGGATCTACAGCATGGCCTTCCAGACCTCTGACTCGGCCGGCATCATCGACGACGCCGTTGGGCGGCGGCTCGTTACCGTCTTCCTCCCGACGACCCCGAACCCGACGAGCGGCTACTTCCTCTTGATGCCCGAGGACAAGGTCATTCCGCTCCCTATGTCGGTCAACGACGGGCTCAGGCTCGTCATCTCGGCCGGCGCTCTTACGCACGAGACCGACGAGCCCGTCGGCTGACGGGCCGGTCCCGCGCTCGATTCGTGAGGACGTCAGATGTCCGATCACCTCGATGAAGCCGGGATCGTTCTCGATCCCGAGGCGACCCCGGAGTCGATGGCCGAGCGGCTCGCCGGTCTCCACCCGGCCGACATCGCCGCCGCGCTCGAGCGACTCGACGCGGAGACGCTCGTCCGCGTCCTCAGAGAGCTCGACACCGAGACGGCCGCCGACGTTCTCACCGACCTCGACGAACACTCGCTCGCGGAGATCCTCGACATCCTCGAGGCGCCGGACATCGCCGACATGGCCTCGGAGCTCGAGTCCGACGACGCCACCGACGTCATCGGGACGCTCACGCCCCCGAAGCAATCGGTCGTCCTCTCGCGGCTCGAGGAAGACGATCGGCGTGCCGTCGAGGACCTCCTGCAGTACACCGACGAGTCGGCCGGCGGCATCATGGCCGCCGAACTCGTCTACGTCAACCAGAACGCGAGCATCGACGAGGCGATCGCGCTCATCCGCGAGGCGGCCGACGAGATCGAGGAGATCCACAACGTATACGTCACCGACCGCGACCGGCGTCTCCGCGGCGTGCTGTCGATCCGCGCGCTCGTTCTCGCCCGGCGCGGCGCCAGGGTCGCCGACATCATGCAGCCGGACGTCGTCACCGTTTCGACCGAGATGGACCAGGAGGACGTCGCGGAGGTCTTCAGGAAGTACGACCTCGTCGTGATCCCCGTCGTCGATCCCGAGGGCACGCTCGTCGGACGCATCACCGTCGACGACATCATCGACGTCATCCACGAGGAGGCCGAAGAGGACATCAGCATCATGGCCGGAACGCGCGAGGAAGAGCTGCACGAGGACTCGGCGCTCCGCGTCTCACGAATCCGGCTCCCGTGGCTGGTGATCGGTGCGCTCGGCGGCCTGGGCTCGGCCACGGTGATGAGCCACTACCGGTTCTCTCTCGAGAAGGTGCTCGCGCTCGCCTTCTTCGTTCCGATCATCACGGCGATGGGAGGGAACGTCGGTCTCCAGACGTCGACGATCATCGTGCGCGGGATGCGGCCGGAGCGCGGCCTCGGGGGCGAGACCGTCTCCCGGCTCCTGAAGGAGTGGCGCGTCGCCATCACGAACGCCGTGATCTTGGGCGGGGCGATCTGCCTGGCGGTCGGACTGTGGTTCAAGGACTGGGGACTCGCTTTCGTCGTCGGCGGCTCGCTCGCCGCCGTCATCCTCGTGGCAGCGACCCTCGGGACCGTCGTGCCGTTCGCCCTCCGCCGCGCGGGAGTCGACCCGGCGGTCGCGCAGGGCCCGTTCGTGACCACACTGAACGACATCATCGGGATCATGGTCTACCTCGGACTTGCGAGCGCGTTCATCGATCGGCTCGGCTAGAGCGGGGGAGGCCGTCAGACCGGAGGCGGCATGGCGCTCGTCAAGTCGCGGGCGATCGTACTGCGCACCTACAAGCTCGGCGAGACGAGCCGGATCGTGGTGTGCTATACTGAGGATTACGGTAAGGTGCGGCTGGTGGCGAAGGGCGTGCGGAAGGGAGGGGGCCGATTCGGCGCCGCCCTGGAACCGTTCATGGTCTCCGGGGTGGTCTTCTACCACCGGCCCGGCCGCGAGCTCTCGCTCGTCTCCCAAGCGGAGATCCTGCGGGAGTTCCCTGCGCTCAGGCGCGACGTCGTTCGGATGGCCTACGCCGCCGCCGTGCTCGAGCTCGTCGACCGCCTGATCTCGGAGTCCGAGCCCGACCGCCCGATCTTCGAACTCATCGGGCGGACGCTCGGCACGATGGAGACGGCGTCCGCCGCCGAACTCGACGGCGCGTTCTGGGGTTTCGAACTCGCGCTCGCCGACGCGCTCGGCGTGGGTCCGCAGCTCTCGAAGTGCGTGCTCTGCGGGGCGGAGCCTGTCCCGGGCGCCTCGTTCGTCCCGCGGGTCGGCGGGGCGGTGTGCGGGAACTGCCTCGCGGCGCGACCTGAGATCGCGGCGACGCGGGGCATCACCTGCGACGCGCTCCTGCGGCTCGAGCGAGGGGAGGACCCGCACGGCGACCGGCGGTTGACCGGCGCAGAGCGCGACGAGATCTCGAACGCGCTCCGCGAGTTCCTCGAGGAGCACACGGGGCGCTCTCTCAAACTGAAGTCGATCGACTTTCTGGCGCAGATCAGGAGGGTCGAGCTTTCGGGAAGGGACGTAAGGCGGGACGATGAAGACAGCGCGTGAGGGGCTCTTGTTCCAGGACATCATCCTCAGGCTCCAGGCCTACTGGGCCGAGCACGGGTGCGTCATCGTGCAGCCGTACAACTCCGAGGTCGGTGCGGGCACGTTCAATCCCGCGACCTTCCTGAGGTGCTTGGGACCCGAGCCGTGGAAGGCGGCGTACGTTGAACCGTCGCGCCGGCCCAAGGACGGCCGGTACGCGGAGAACCCGATCCGGATGCAGCAGTTCCTGCAGTACCAGGTGCTTCTGAAGCCGGCGCCGGCCGACGTCCTCGACGTCTACTTCGCGAGCCTCGAGGCGCTCGGCATACGTCTCAGGGAGCACGACGTGAGGCTCGTCGAGGACGATTGGGAGTCCCCGACGCTCGGAGCCTCCGGCCTCGGCTGGGAGGTCTGGATCGACGGGATGGAGATCACGCAGTTCACGTACTTCCAGCAGGCGGGCGGGATCGAGCTTCCCGTCATCTCGTCGGAGATCACCTACGGGCTCGGGCGGCTCGCCACGTTCCTTCAGGGCGTCGACAGCTTCTTCGACCTCGGTTGGGCTCCCGGCGTCTCCTTCGGTGAGATGCAGCGGAGCTTCGAGATCGAGTACTCGAGATTCAACTTCGAGGAGGCCGACATCCCGCTCCACCGCGAGCTCTTCGACAGGTACGAGTCCGAGGCGAGAAGGCTCCTCGACGCCGG
This sequence comes from bacterium, assembly GCA_025774545.1. Classification (GTDB taxonomy): domain Bacteria; phylum Joyebacterota; class Joyebacteria; order Joyebacterales; family Joyebacteraceae; genus JALGVU01. The sequence goes on from JALGVU010000051.1 coordinate 15,563, forward strand.
GCTCCTCGCTCCGGGATACGACTACGTGCTCAAGTGCTCGCACACCTTCAACGTGCTCGACGCGCGCGGGGCGATCAGCGTGTCCGAGCGCACGGGCTACATCGCCCGGGTGCGCAAACTCGCGCGCCGCGCGGCGCTTCTCTACGTGAAGCAGAGGGAGGAGCTCGGGTTCCCGCTTCTCGATCGCGCGGCTCCGGCCGCCGTGGACGGAGGGCCGGCGGCCGCCGCGAGCGCCGCCGACGGGCGCTCCTCGGACGGCGGGCCGAACGCGGGGGAGGGAGGCGAGTGATGGCGAGAGACCTTCTGCTCGAGATCGGGGTGGAGGAGCTGCCGGCGAGGTTCGTTCCGTCGACCGTGCGGCAGCTCAAGGACGCGATCGAGAAGGAGCTTGAGGGGGGACGGCTCCCGTTCCGAGCCGGCGAGACGAGGGTCTTCGCCACCCCACGCCGCGTCGCCGCGATCTGCGAAGGTCTAGCGGATCGCCAGGAGACCGTCGTGCGCGAGGTGACCGGCCCCCCCGCGCGCGTGGCCTACGGCGAGGACGGCGCACCGACCAAGGCGGCGCTGGGATTCGCGAAGTCCCAGGGCGTCGACGTCTCGGTCCTCGAGGTGCGTGACGACTACGTCCGCGTCGAGGTGACCGACGAGGGCCGGCAGGCCACAGAGATCCTCCCGGATCTGCTCGCGTCGGCTCTCGGTTCGCTCAGCTTTCCCAAGACGATGCGCTGGGGCCCGGACGCGCGGTTCGGCCGCCCGATCCGGTGGATCGTGGCGCTCTTGGGCGAGGAGATCTTGGACCTCACGTACGCCGGCGTCAGCGCCGGCCGCGAGACGCGCGGGCTCAGGTTCTGGTCGCGCGGCCCGCACGAGATCCGCGATCCGAGCGAGTACGTCGACGTGCTCGAACGGGCGCTCGTGATTCCCGACGTCGACGCGCGGCGCGGCGTGATCGCGGACGCGCTCGGGCGCGCGGCCGTCGAGTGCGGTGGACGCGTCGTGCGCGACGACGAGCTTCTCGAGGAGGTGACCTTCCTCGTCGAGTGCCCCACCGTCTTCGCCGGGCGCTTCGACGAACGCTTCCTCGAGCTTCCGAGAGACGTCATCGTCGCTGCGATGAAGGGACACCAGCGGTATTTCGCGGTCGATTCGGAAGAGGGCACGCTCCTGCCTCGGTTCCTCTGCGTGACGAACGGTCCACCCGACTTCGTCGACGACATCCGGCGTGGAAACGAGCGCGTCCTCGAATCGAGGCTCGACGACGCGGCGTTCTACTGGAACGAGGACACGAAGTCACCGCTCGAGGAGAAGGTCGAGAGGCTCAGGAACGTCGTGTGGCTCGAGGGGCTCGGGACGCTCTTCGAGAAGACCGAGCGCATAGAGCGGCTCGCTCAGACGATCGGCGACCGGCTCGGGTCGCGGGAGACCGGCCACGCCGTTCGCGCCGCGCGACTCGCCAAGGCCGATCTCGTCACGGAGATGGTGAGGGACGGGAAGGAGTTCACGGAGCTCCAGGGCATCATGGGCCGCGAGTACGCCGCGCGATCGAACGAGCCCGGCCCGGTGGCCGCGGCCATCTACGAGCACTACCTGCCGCGGTTCGCGGGAGACGACTTGCCTTCGTCCCCGGCCGGCATCATCTTAGGTATAGCGGACAGGATCGACTCGATCGTCGGTTGCTTCTCGGCAGGTGTGGTGCCGACCGGGTCGCAGGACCCGTACGCCCTGAGGCGACAGGCCATCGGGCTCGTGCGTCTGATCGACGAGCCGGGCCTGTCGCTCTCGATCGGTGACCTCGTGCGGTCGGCCGCCGAGGGGTTCGGCGTCGGGGGCGACGAGGCAGAGAAGCTCTCTGCCGACGTCCTCGAATTCGTGCGCCAGCGGGCGCGGAACGTCTTCATCGACGCCGGGCACTCGTACGATCTCGTCGACGCTGTCCTCGCGGCCTCGTTCGATGATCTGGTTGGTGTGCGGCCCCGGATCGAGGCGCTGGCTCGTTTCCGTGAGGCCGAGGACTTCGCCGGCCTCGTCATCGGAGCGAGGCGCGTCGCGAACATCCTGAAGGGGCAGCAGGCGCCGGCGGTCGGAGCGGCCGCGTTCGTCGAGAGCGCATCGGTCGCGCTCGACGAGGCGCGGACGGCCGCGGCGGGGCGCGTCGCCGCGGCAATCGAGGGAGGCGACCTCGATCTCGCGGTGCGCGAGCTTCTGAGTCTGAGAAGACCGATCGACACGTTCTTCGACGAGGTCATGGTGATGGTCGACGACGAGGGGCTCAGGAACGCGAGGCTCGGGCTTCTCGGGAACGTGCGTGATCTCTTCCTCACGATCGCCGACTTCTCGAAGGTCGTGCTCGAGGGAGAGGAAGCGGGGGAGTAGCCATGCGGAAGGGACGAGGGGACACGATCGACGCGCGGCGAATGGGCCTCTGGATTGCCCTCGCCGTCCTCCTCATTGCGGTCGGGGCCGCAACGCTCGCGGGGTGCGGGCGCGGCGTCACCGTGAGGAAGGTCGCCATCATCGGGATCGACGCGATGGACTGGCAACTCGCCGACCCACTCATGGAAGCCGGGAGGCTCCCGAACCTCCAGCGGCTCGTCGAGGCCGGCTCGCGGAGGGAGCTCAGGTCGTTCGAGCGCCGCATGAAGTCGCCGATCATCTGGGCGACGATCGGAACGGGGAAGGGACCACAGAAGCACGGGATCTCCGACTTCCTCGAGGGCACCGACGATGAGCCGCTCTTCAACTCGCACGGGTGGCGGGCGCGGCCGGTCTGGGACATCCTCGGCGGGCGGGGCCGCACCGTCGGCGTGATCAACTGGATGGTCACCTGGCCCGCGCTTCCGGCCAACGGCTACTGGGTGAGCGACAGGATCACGTTCGTGCAGAAGGACGGCTTCGACCGGGTCGAGCACGCCGCCTACCCGGAGGAGCTGATCGACGAGCTCGAGCCCGTGAAGCGGCCGTTCGCCGAGACGACCGACGAGGAGATCGCCCGGTTCATGAACGGGGATCTTTGGCCGACGACCGAGAGCTTCGACGTCAGGGCCGGGGTCGAGGGCTTCAGGGGGATCTACGCCAGCGATGAGACCGTGCTTGAGGTGGCGAAGTACCTGCTCGAGTCGAGGGAGCAACCCGACTTCTTCGCCGTCTACATCAACGGGCTCGACGTCTGCTGTCACCGGTACTGGGGGCAGATGGACCCCTCGACCATCAGGCTCAAGCAGAGCGAGGAGCTTCTCTCGACCTTCTCCGACCTCATCCAGCGCTACTACGAGCGGATCGACGGGATCATCGGCGACCTCGTCGCCGAGCTCGACGAGGACACGACGATCATCGTGTGCTCGGATCACGGGTTCAGGGGACCGTACAGGTCGTCGGAAGGACTCAGGCTCGGGACGTGGATGCACAGGCCCGAGGGCCTGCTGGTGGCCGCGGGGCCGGGTGTGGCCCGGAGCGGTCCCGAAGGCGACGCCAGCGTCTTCGACATCACGCCGACGGTCCTCGCCCTTCTCGGTGAGCCCGTGGGGCGAGACATGGACGGCTACGTGCTCATCGACGTCCTCGACGACGCGTTCCTCGAGAGCAATCCGGTCGAGTACATCGAGACGCACGAGCGCCCCGGCGAGACGCAGGACGGCGAGCCCATGACGTCGCCCGTCGACGACGAGATCAAGGAGCGGCTCAGGTCCCTGGGCTACATCGACTAGCGGCAGACGGCGCGATCGGCCCGCGAGGAGCACGCCGGGCCGCGCTCGCCGGCGCCCCCGCGCGGGGGCGTACGTCGCTCATGGAGGACGACGCGTGCGACACCGGAGACAGGCTCGGATCCTCGCAGGCGGCCTCGCGATCGCGGTCGCCCTCTGGCTGTCCGCAGGTTGCGGAGGGGGTGGAGCGCCCGAGCGGAGGTTCCTGCTCGTTGGGATCGACGCGGCCGACTGGAGCATCATCGATCCCCTTCTTGCGGAGGGGAAGCTCCCGAATCTTGCGGCGCTCATGGAGGCGGGCGTCTCGTGCGACCTGCGCTCCCTCGAGCCGAAGGAGAAGTCACCGGTCATCTGGACGACGATCGCCACCGGGAAGCTGCCGGACAAGCACGGGATCGGCGGCTACCTCGATCCGACGACGAAGCACATCATGACGAGCAACGTCCGGACCGCGCGGACGGTCTGGGACATCCTCGGGGAGAGCGGGAGGACGGTCACGGTCATCGGGTGGCTCGTGAGCTGGCCGGCCGAACAGGTCAACGGCTCCATGGTCACCGACTACTTCCGGTTCGCTCCGAGGGAGGACCGGCCTCTTCCTGAGAAGGTGACGTATCCCCCCGAGCTCCTCGACGAGGTTTCACCTCTCCGGGTTGTTGCGGCCGATCTCGAGGATGAAGAGCTCGCCCGATTCATGTCGCTCGATGGTGCGCTCACGCGTGAGGAGGCCCAGCGGCTTCCCCGCGAGGAGCTCTTCGTCGAGATGCGCGGCATCCAGTCGGCGGACATGCAGGTCAATCAGCTCAGGGACTTCGTGGCAGGAGACAGGTCGTTCCTCGGCGTCGCCAAGTACCTCATGCGGGAACGTCCGACCGACGCGTTCTTCGTCTACCTGCGGGGCGTCGACTCAACGTGCCACAAGTTCTGGCGGGCCGGCCACGCGGACGACTACGACCGGCCCGTGTCGCACACCGAGGAGCGCGTCTTCGGCGGGACGATCGAGCGATACTACGAATTCGCCGACGAGATGCTCGGGGAGCTGATCGAGGAGTTCGGCGAGGGCGCCACGGTCATCGTCTGCTCCGACCACGGCTTCACGGGACCCCCGCTCAAGGGCGACTCCGGTGGGATCAGGGATCACGGACCCGTCGGGGTGCTCGTGATGGTCGGCCCGGGCGTCAAGGAGCGCGCGCGCATCCCGGAGCAGAACGTGCGGGACATCACGCCGACGATCCTGTCGCTCCACGGGCTGCCCGTGGGCGAGGACATGGACGGCGCGGTGATCGAGGAGGCACTCACGCCGGAGTTCCTCAGGCGGTATCCGGTCCGAACGGTGCCGACGCACGAGCCGTCGGGCTAGGGCTGGGGCACGGGCGCGTCCGGGGGATCGACGGGCTCGTCGACACGGCCCGCCGCGCGAAGGTGATCGGAGAGGATGACGGCCGGGCGCGCGAGGGCGGTCGAGAGGATGACGGCCCGCCCCGGGACCGCCGTCACGGAGGATGGATGAGCAATCGAATCCGCATCGCGACGATCGTCCTTGCCGCCCTGTGGGTCGGACTCGGATGTCAGGGAACGAAGGTGGCGCCCGAGCCGCCGGGGCCCATCCTCGTGCTGGGGATCGACGGGGCCGAGTGGAACGTCATGGAGCCGATGCTCGAACGAGGCGAGCTTCCTCACTTCGCAGAGCTGATCGAGCGAGGGGCGTCGGGCAGGCTCCGCTCGCTCGATCCGAGGCAGGGCTCGCCCGTCATCTGGACGACGATCGCGACCGGCCGCCCCCCCCAGGCCCACGGCGTCGGGGACTTCCTCGCGGACGGAGGCCTGGTTCCCGAGTTCCACAACAGCCCGTTCTCCAGCAACATGTGGAGGTCGAACGCCTTCTGGGACATTCTCGGGAACGCCGGCCTCACGGTGGGCGTCGTCGCGTGGTACGTCACGTGGCCCGCGTGGGAGGTGAACGGGTTCATGGTCTCGAACTACATTCAGCGCTTCGGGCGGTTCGACCCCGGCTGGGAAGAGGAGAGCATCACGTATCCCGGCGATCTCGGGGGACGGGTCGAGCAGTTCGTGCGGACGCCCGAGAGCGTGACGGACGAGGGCTTCTTCCGTTTTCTGAGTCCGCCCGACGCGTCGTCCCGGGCGGCCCTCGAGGGCCGCAACGAGTCCATTCTCCGGGACGCCCTGAGCGGTGACGAGACGGCTCTCGGCGTGGCCCTCTCGCTCGTGTCCGAGGACGTCCCCGACCTGACCTGCATCTACGTGAGGGGCGTCGACCTGGTGTGCCACCGCTTCTGGATGTACATGGACCCCGAGACACGACCCACGTACGGAAAGACCGATCCGGCCTCCGTGGCCGTCGAGGAGCGCGCGGGCGCGCTGTCGGGCGTCGTCGAGGAGTACTACCGGTACGCCGACGAGAACCTCGGGCGCGTTCTCGCCGAGTTTCCCGAGAACACGACCGTCGTCGTCTGTTCCGATCACGGCTTCCGAGGACCCGGCAGGTGGGGCGTCGACAAGATCTGGATGGGGATACAGCAGCACTCGCTCGATGGCATCGTCGTTCTCGCAGGACCGGGCATCGAGCCCGGCGTCACGCTCGAGGGCGCAACCGTCTACGACGTCGCGCCCACGATCCTGGCCATCGCAGGCGCGCCGATCGGGCGCGACATGCCGGGTCGGGTTCTGACGAGCGCGTTCAACGAGGACTTCGCGAGGAGCCACCGAGTTCGGTTCGTCGAGACGCACGGCGATCGTCCACGTGCGGGACCGACCGACACGCCGATCGAGTCCCCCGTCGACGACGAGGTGCGCGAGCGGCTTCGATCGCTGGGGTACATCGAGTAGACCACCGAGGGAGCACATGAGAACCGACAGAATCATTCTTGTCTCGATCGTCGTGGTGCTCGCCGCCGCGGCGATCGTCGCCGCGCCGAAGTTCTTCGGACGAGGCGAAGCGATGGAGACTCCGGCCCCGCCTGTCCGGTCGGGGCAGGTCTCGCTTCTGGTCGTCGGCATCGAGGGACTCGAGCTCTCGATCGTGGAGCGTCTCGCTGCAGAGGGGAGGCTCCCGAACCTCTCGCGGCTCATGAGCGAGGGCGCGCTCCTCTCGTTCGACAGCTTGGGCAAGGACGTCGACGCCAGGATTCAGTGGACGTCGCTCGTCACGGGGATGAAGCCCGAGAACCAGGGCATCGGGGGACTCACGCCGTCGGGGCGGGGCGACATGGTGCGGGCGTCGCTCGTTCCGGAGTCGCGGACGGTCGACACCATCTGGACGATGCTCTCGGGCGACGGCGAGACGGTCGGGGTGATCGGTTGGCCGGCGACCTGGCCCGTCGAAGAGGTGAACGGCCTCATGGTGGGACCGCACATGCAATACGTCCTCGAGAGACTGCACGACGCGGAGATGACGCAGGGCGTCTATCCGCCGTCCGCTCTCGATTCGATCGACCCGCTGATGAAGAGGGGCGATTCAGTGAAGCGGCGGGACCTCGCGCCCTTCCTGAACCCTGCGGCCGAGCTCGGACTCGAGGCGCTCACGGGGCAGAACTACCTGGTCCTGAGTGAGTCCGTCGCGCAGGACCGTTCCCTGACGGACGTGGCGCTCATTGCCGTGGACGGCCACGACGTCACGAACCTCCTCGTCTTCCTCGGCGGTCTCAATGCGGTCAGCCAGCGGTTCTGGCACTACATGGATCCTGAGCCCCTGCGCGAGGGGATCGTGCTCACTACTGACGTCGAGCTGTTCGATGCGATGGCGGAGGTGCTCGAGGACGTGATCGACAACTACTACGTGTTCATCGACCGGCTCGTCGGGGAGCTGTCGGCGCTCGCCGGCGACGGTGCGACGGTGGCCGTGGTCGCCGACCACGGCTACGTCGGCCCCCACGTGAACGAGATGGGACGCGTCAAGATCGGTTACGACATGCACAGCGATCGAGGGCTTCTGCTGCTGGTCGGACCCCGCGTGCGGCCGGGCTCGCGAGCCGACGACGGCGAGCTCATCGACGTGGCCCCGACGATCATCGCGGCG
>JALGVU010000257.1 GCA_025774545.1 bacterium
CCTGCACCAGAACGCGCCGAACCCGACGCCTGGGCAGACGGCGCTCGGGTTCTACCTTCCGACGCGGCAGCGGGCGCGTCTCGCGATGTACGACGTGACTGGGCGCGAGGTGGCCGTCCTCGCGGAGGGCACCCTCGAAGCGGGGTGGCACGAGGCGAGCTGGGAAGGGACCGACGGGAGCGGCCGGCCGGTTGCGAACGGTGTCTACTTCGCGCGACTGGAGGGGGAGGGGAGCGCCGCCGTGAGGAAGACAGTGCTCCTGCCGTAGAGGAGGCGAGGTCGTCCGGATGCGCCGAGGCGGGAGGACGCCCGTGCTCACGCGCTGAGAGGCGAGGGGCGGTCCTCGTGCGTTCCCGCGGCACGTATCAGTCGACGACGAATCAGCCGGTGAGGCCTCGGTCGAGCCGGCTTTGTCTGTAACCGGCGGTGCCGCGGGGCGGGCGCTCGCAGTGCGCCGCCGCGCAGGTGCCGTCGGGGGGACGGCGGCGGATGGTCGAGCACCAGGTCGCGGGCATCTTCTGCGACGAGTTCGCCGCGGGACCGAGGGTGCCAGGCATCCAAGGCTGTTCCTGGCTGCATGCTGGCACATGATGGGGCGATTCTAGACGTGACGAGACATACTCCGTCAGCAGACGCTAGAGCGTCGGGCACGCTGAATGCTTGACATGTGTGCGCGGAAGATGTACCATCTCCCTACTGACGGCTGAATCTCAGCCGCGACGATGTCTCCTTCCTTCATCTCATCATCAACCGATCCGAGCGAGGCGTGAGCCTGAGGAGCGCGCGGCGGGATTCCTTCCCGGCGGTGTTTGCGCTCTTCGAGTGACCTGGCTCGCACCGCGGGGCTCGCGCGCACGGACTCGAAAGGGGGGCACGATGAGGCTCTCAGCGATCATGGCGGTGGCCGGTCTCCTTCTCGCCGCGGCCACGGCAGTAGCCGGCCCGAGCATCGCCGGGAGCTTCCAGGAGTGGGATCCCGCCGATCCGGAGTACGACGTGGAGCTCTTGCCGAGCGGCGTCTACGTCCTCACGAAGACACTGGCCGACACGACTCACGAGTACAAGGCTGTGGACGGGGACCTCTGGGGCGAGGGTTTCCCCGGGGCGAACCAGTGCTTCACGCTCGAGAGCGAAGAGGACGTCACCTGGTACGTGAACCTCGGGGCGACCGTGGACACCATGGAGGGGGACGAGTACGTCTTTCACAGTCTGAACCCACCCATCGTCTGCGGCGGCTTCATGAGCGAACTCGGCGGCACCGACTGGGACGAGACCGACACGAGTCTCACGGTCATGGAGGACCCCGACGGCGACGACATCTGGGAGTGGGAGTCCGTGATCCCGGCCGGGGTCTACGAGTTCAAGATCGTCCTCAACAACAACTGGAGTCAGGACACCTACCCGACGTCGCAGAACCACCTTCTGAGCTCGAACGGCTTCGTCCCGGTGTTGGTCCGGTATTACATGAGCGACAACACGACGGAGGTCCTCACGGACGTGGCGCCGATGCTCGCCAGCGCGGTGGTTCCGGCGGCGTGCCCCGCGGACGTGGGGATCATCGAGCTCACGTTCACGAAAGACATGGAAGAGATCACTGCGGAGACGCCCTCCAACTACTCGGTGACGCCGGGCCGCACGGTCGTGGCGGCCGTGCGTGACGACGTGGATCACAGCGTCGTTCGGATTCAGGTGGAGCCGCCGCTCGTCTGGGGCTACGACTACACGGTCGAGGCGTGGGAGGTGACGGACGAGACTGGAATCCCGGTCGACCCCTTCAACAACGACGTGTGCTTCTACCTCGAGAAGATGATCTTCGAGGTCAACATGCACATCTACGTGGAGGAGCACGGCTTCCCCTCGATGGTCACCATCCAGGGGAACACGCACCCGCTGACGTGGGAGGCGTGCTGGGGCTGCGAGGCCTTCGACAACGGGGCGGGCGACGACGCGGTCGCGGGAGACACGACCTACACGGTGAGTGACTACTTCTCCGTGGGGTACGACTGCGGCGGGATCGCCGACTCGACCACCGTCAAGTACAAGTACCTCGTGGACTGCGTGCTCTGGGAGGGGGACTACGAGTACGGCCACTACGTTCATCTCCACCCGAACGGGGGAGGCCAGACGGCGAACGTCTGGTGGGAGGACGTCGCCCCTGTCGACTTCGCGTGGTGCGACGTCGGCGTGAGGTTCCAGGTCGACATGGAGGCGGCGGTCGCGCAGATGGAGTTCAGCCCGGGGATCGATACGGTTGCGATCTACGGATCGGAGCTGCCTCTCGATTGGACGTGGCCGCCTTCCCCATCGAGCGTCCTCGTGGACGACGGGACGAACGGCGACCTCGTGCCGGACGATCTCGTCTACACGGCGCTGGTTGTGTTCCCATCCGGCACCTACCAGTTCCTGGAGTACAAGTACGCCGTGCAGGCCGTCGCGGAATCGACCTTTGCCTTCGAGTGCGATGGACTGCCCAACCGTGAGCTCACGCTGGACGATGTCGACGGCTGCATGCCGACGCGTGACGGTCCGAACGGACGGGAGGGCCCGAGCGGGCGCGAGGGGCCGATGGAGATCTACGACGTCTGGGATCGGTGCGCTTCGCCCAGTGAGTTCACGACCTGCGACGTCGGGGTCCTGTTCCAGGTGACGCTTGATCCGGGCGGGCAGGGCGTCGTCTGCGACACGCTGGCGGTGAGAGGGTCCGAGGTGCCTCTCGACTGGTTCGACCCCGACGGGACGGACCTGAACGACGACGGGCTGGACGGCGACGTTGTCGCCGGCGACGGGATCTATTCCAGGCTCGTCATCTTCCCGACAGGTACGTACAAGCATCTCGAGTACAAGTACGTCTGCGACGGGGTCTTCGAGTGCGAGGGCCTCCTGGAGAACAGGGTCCTCGAACTGGACGACGTCGGCGGCTGCATGCGGGGGCGGGACGGCCCCATGGAGATTCACGACATCTGGGATTGGTGCGTCCCGGCGATGCCCGAGATCGAGGTCAGCCCGGCGTTGGTCAACCTGTACGTGGCGCCGGGGGAGATCGCCTGCGAATCGCTTCTCGTTGCGAACAGCGGCGACATGGGGCTCAGCTGGGCGGTCGAGGACACGTGCGGGTGGCTCACGCAGGATCCCACCGGCGGCCTTGTGCCTCCCGCAGACTCCGCCTTCGTGGACATCTGCGCGGACGCGGCGGGTCTTCCGCCCGGGATCTCCACGTGCGACGTGGTGATCGCGAGCAACGATCCCTATGAACCGCAGGTGGTCGTGCCGGTGACGGTGCAGGTGCTGGCGGCACCCGATCTTCAGGCCTTCCTCTGGTTCGACAGTGAGACGAACTACGTCGAGCCGCCCATGCTCGCGACGGTGATCGTGTACGTGTGCTTCGACGGCTTCGAGCCGGGGGAGGGTCTCCGTAGCGCGTTCGTGAGGTTCGAGCGGACGTTCAGCGGGAACAAGCTCACCCAGACGAACCTCCTGGGCGGTCTCGACGAGGGTGACCCGGAGCTCGGGGATGGGTGGGGTCTCTTCTCGGGCCCCGACTGCGCGATCGCGGATCCCGAGGGAGTCGTCGTAGCGGCGTCGGTTCGGTACATGTACCTGGGCGGGCCGGGCGTCCTCGAGCTTCTGCCCCATGACGCTCGGGGTAGGCTGGCCGTCGACTGTGATCTCCAGGGGCATCAGTGGTGCGTCCGGCGGGATCCGTCGGGACACGCCGGCGTGTGGATGGAGCCGCCGCCCGGCGACTGCGCGGCTCCCGACATCGAGGTGCTGCCTGAGTCCCTCGCGTTCGAGCTCGAGGACGGCGAGGCGGAGTGCGACAGCCTGGTCATCACGAACGCGGGAGAGGGGGCGCTCCTCTGGTCGGTGTCCGATACGTGCGGCTGGCTCGAGGGGAGTCCTTCGGGCGGCGAGGTCTCTCCGGGTGCTTCGGAGAACGTCACGCTGACCATCGTGCAGACGGGGATTCCCGACGAAGGCGTTCCGACGGCGCTCGCCCTTCACGGGAACTTCCCCAATCCGTTCAACCCGACGACACGGATCCGCTTCGATCTGCCGACGGCGATGCGCGTCAGCCTGCGGGTCTACAGCGTCTCAGGGCGCGTGGTGAGAGGGCTTCTCGACGACGTGGAGCACGAGGCCGGGTACCACGCCGTGGCGTGGGACGGACGTGACGACTCCGGGGGCGTCCTGTCCTCGGGCGTCTATTTGTACTCGCTCGAGACGGGCGGCGACACGCTCAGGAAACGGATGGTGCTGATCAAGTAATCGGGTATTGGGCGATCCGAAGCGGTTGGGCCGAACGCCCAGCAGACGGCGCAACGAAGCAGTTGAGCCTCAAGGCGGGGGAGGACGTACGATGAAGACGCTGATCATTGCAGTGGCGGTACTGGCCGTCCTTGCCGGCGCCGCAGAGGCGAAGCCTGAGAGGAAGAGAGTCGCCAGCAAGTCATGGGGGCCTTTTTGGCCGACGGCTCCCCCGAACCGGCTCTTCTACTTCGAAGAGATGGACGACGGAGCACCGGGCTGGCACTCGCAGGACGAGAGCGTGCAACCGTCGAGGTTCAACATCACCACGTACTTCGCGTGTGATCTGCCTGACCACGTCGGGCCGCAGTGCTACTGGTGCGGCGAGCAGAACGGCGCCTTCGCGGGCGGCGACGGGTACGGGGACTATTGGGATCAGCGACTCGACATCCCTCCGACCGACGTGTCCATGACGACGTTCCCGATTCTCACCTTCAAGGGCCGCTACGACTCCGAGACGGCGTACGACTTCACGTACGTGCAAGCGGAGAGCGCCGGAGTCTACGTCAATCTCAACCGAGGCTTCGACGGCCCGAGCGGCGGTTGGTTCGACCTCGGCACGTACGGGTTCGCGATCGGTCAGTACGATAACCCGGCCAAGATCCGTTTCCGCTTCGTCTCGGACGGCTCGTGGTCGGACGAGGACGGGTTCTATGACTCGGACGCGGGGGCCTGTCATTTCGATGACATCAAGATCTTCGATTTCTATGGTGGCTCGGTGTGCTTCCTTGACGACGTGGACGGCACCGGGGGCCTCTGCACGGCCGTGGTTCCCGAGGCTGCCGGTGATTGGTGGCATCTCTCGTACGATCTCTGTTCGTCGTTTACCCAGCCGTACAGCTGGTGGTGCGGGGATCCGGCCGACACGAGCCTGATCCCTCCGAACCTCCGGGACGCCCTGTACTCGCCGGTGATCGACGTGAGCGGCGCCGTGACGTGCACGGTGAGGTATGTGGCGCACACCGAGATCCCGACGTTCGATGATGACTATTGGAGGAATGAGGTGAGTCTCGACGGGGGTGTCACCTGGCACTGGCTCGGTTCCCTCTGGGGGGACTTCGACGCGTGCGATGGGTGGTGCCAGGCAGGGAGGGACGCGGGTTTCGACGTGACCGAGTACCTCTCCGAGGGCACAGATCTCGTCCTCAAGGTCACGCTCTTCACCACCGAGAACGGCTGCGGTCCGGGCTCGGCGGGCGGCGCCGGCCTGAATCTGGACCGCATCTGGGTCGAGGGCCAGGCCGTCCTACCCGAGATCCTGGTCGAGCCCGAGTCGTTCTGGTTCTCCGTGTACGAGGGCGGGTCCGAGTGCGACGCCCTCACCATCGGGAACGAGGGCGACGCCGAGCTCACGTGGTCGATCGCGGACGCCCTCGACTGGTTAACGGCTACTCCCTCCAGCGGCGGCGTGGCTCCAGGGGAGACCGACACGATCGAGGTCTGCGTCGACGCCGGTGGACTCGCGGCCGACGATTTCTCCGGTGCGCTCAGCATCACGAGCAACGATCCGGACAACCCGATGGTCGCCGTGCTCGTGAATCTCACCGTCGTCGCGGCGGCGGACATCGCGCTCACACCGCCGACACTGTCCCTTCATGTGACGGCTCAAGGCGCCGGTTGTGAGGAACTCGTGGTCTCGAATCTCGGTTCCCTCGATCTGACGTGGTCGATCGCGGACGCCTGTCCGTGGCTGACCAGCGTGCCTGGAGGGGGCGTCACGTCGTCTGGCGAGTCCGACGTCGTCGATGTCTGCGTCGACGCGTCGGGCATGGCGACGGGAGAGTACGGATGCGATCTCGTGGTCGGCTCCAACGATCCCGACGAGCCCAACGTCGTCGTACCGGTGACGCTGACGGTCCGGGAGATCTCGGACCTCCGCGCGTTCGTGCTCTTCGAGAACGACTCGAACGTCATCATGCCGGATCCGTACACCCCCTTCAGCGCGTACGTGTGCTTCGAGGGCTTCGAGATCGGCGAAGGCCTCGCCGGAGCCGTCGTCCGGCTCCACCGGACGTTCGAGGCTGTGATGATGTCGTACGACAACCTCCTGGGTGACCTGCAGTTTGGCGATCCGGAGAGCGCCGACGGCTGGGAGGTGTACGCGAGCGAGTGCGTGATGCCGGACGAGGGAGTCGTGACGGCGGGCAGGGTCGACTACCTGTTCCTGGGGGGGCCGGGGACTCTGGAGCTTCTGCCCCACAGCACGTGGGGGAGGCTGGCCATCAACTGCGACATCGAGGAACTGCAGTGGTGCGTTCGATCGGATCCGTCGGGTCACGGCGGGGTGTGGATGGATCCGCCACCCGGGGAGTGCCTCGGTCCCCAGATAGAGGTTCTCCCGGTATCCCTCTCGTTCGAACTGCCGCCGGGCGGGACCGAGTGCGACACGCTGGCAATCTCGAACATGGGCGAGGCAGATCTCAGCTGGTCGGCCGCAGAGGAGTGCTCGTGGCTTGTCGTGAATCCCACCGCCGGCATCGTCTCACCCGGCTCCTTACAGGGGTGCGGTGCGTGTGTGGACGCTGCTGGCCTCGGACCAGGGTACTACGAGTGTGACATCGTGCTGAGCAGCAGCGATCCGGACGAGCCCGAGGTATCAGTGGAGGTCTCGTTGACGGTCCTGGCGCCGCCCGACATCGAGGTTGTGCCTGAGGTCCTCGCGTTCGAACTCGAGCACGGCGAGGCGGAGTGCGACAGCCTCGTCATCACGAACGCGGGAGAGGGGGCGCTCCTCTGGTCGGTGTCCGATACGTGCGGCTGGCTCGAGGGGAGTCCTTCGGGCGGCGAGGTCTCTCCGGGTGCTTCGGAGAACGTCGCCTGAGATCGCCATTCCTGTCACGCTGACCATCGTGCAGACGGCGATTCCGGACGAAGACGTTCCGACTGCGCTCGCCCTTCACGGGAACTTCCCGAACCCGTTCAACCCAACGACGAGAATCCGCTTCGATCTTCCGACGCCGATGCGCGTCAGCCTGCGGGTCTACAGCGTCTCGGGGCGCGTGGTGAGAGGGCTTCTCGATGACGTGGAGCACGAGGCCGGGTACCACGCCGTGCCGTGGGACGGACGTGACGACGCCGGGGGCGTCCTGCCCTCGGGCGTCTATCTGTACTCGCTCGAGGTGGGCGGGGAGGTGCTTCGGAGGAGGATGGTGCTTCTGAAATAAGGGCATGTGTCCGGTGGCCTTTCTCGAGAGACGATTCACCCGCGCCCACTGCGCGGGTGAGTCTCTTCTGGGCACCGATTCGGCGAGCGCGCGCGCAGACCGGACGCCTGGGGGAGGACTCGGTTGCAGCGCAGGCCCGCTCGACTGGGAGCGCGGCGTGCCGTGAGATCAAAGCATGCGGCATCTGAGTGAGTATTCATGAACTGGAGAGGTTTCAGCCCATGAAAGCGTCGATATCTGCGCCAGTATGTGGTATACTCTATGGCCTCGCATGATTGAGACTCATATCCATCTGCCGAGGGGCAGACCGGCGCGCGCCTGGCTCCGCGAGGGAGTGGGCAGTTCCTGGCCCGACGAAGGCCGCACGCGCATGCCGCTGCCTCCTTGACGGGAGGGACTCCATGAGACAGCTCGTGATCGTGTGCCTGGCGGTGGCGCTCCTGGGCGCCGCGTCCGCGGAAGGAACGGCGGAACCGAATGCGGAGAGGGTGGAGGTTGCTCGCGGGATCAGGCAGAGTTCGCTGGCCGCAAGCGACGCCGAACGAGCGCCGACGATCCTCCCTTACGCCGGACACGCCCTGAGGTCCGGCAGCGACGCCGGCGCGCCCGGCGCTCTCGGCAACGCGCACGCGGCGAGCCGCTGGGAGACCCTCTGGATCTTCGATGCGGACTTCAGCGATCTCACCGGCGACAACGCCGGATGGGCGACCTTCGACGAGAGCGGGACCCCGCCGTTCGAGAACTTCTGGCACAAGGACACGCTCTTCACCGCCGAGCATCCGGAGCTGGGCGACAGCGCGTGGTGGTGCGGCACGGTCGACCCGTGCTTCGAGCAGGGCCAGGGGTACGGAAACGACTGGATCTGCTATCTCGAGAGGGATTTCCCTCTCGGCGACTGGTCCAACACACTGGACCGCGTGCGGTTGGAGTTCGACCATCGGTACGCTCTGGAGAAGGAGTACGACTACGCCTACGTCGACATCTCGGACGATGGAGGAGCGACCTGGGAGACCCTCGAGGGCTACTCGAACTCAGGCTTCCCTGGGCAACCCGGCAACCCGGTCGATTGGAACCGCGAATCGAGGAGCCTCCCGCTCGGCTATTCGGGTGAAGACATCCGGCTGCGCTTCCGCGTTGAGTCGGATGCGGTCGTCTCGTCAGAGGACCAGGACCACAATCCGCAGAACTCCTTCCTGAACGGCGCGTGGCAGATCGACAACATCGAGTGGCTGGTGCGGCCGTTCGGCCAGCTCGACTACGAGAGGGTCTGGCTCGACGACTGCGAAGCCCCGGGCGACAACGGGTGGGAGCACGATGTGATTCCCGGGGTCGACCAGACTGACGTCGCGTTCGCGCGCTACCAGTTCCCGACCGAGATCGGGACGAACCGCCTCCTGGACTGCAACGCCCCGGTGGGCGACTGGGTGATGGCGGCGGTCTACCCGGCGAACGATCGGATGGTCGACGGGCAGGACGCCTGGCTCGTGAGCCCGGCGATCGACATCGCTGGCGTCGAGCACATCGTCGCGGAGTGGGAGATGTGGGTCGACTGTCCGCGCGCGAGCCACGACTATTACGATCTCTACCTCACGGCCCGGGACGATCCGAACTGCACCCAGGACATCGATTGGCTCTGGGACACCGATCCTTCGTTCGAGTACGGGGGCGGCGATCCCGCGTGGGGCCGCTGGACCGACGACTGGAGCGACTACGCCGCCTACGGCGACTGGCTCGGCATCGGCTGGCGGCTCTGGGACGAGGCGCCTGCTCTCGGCGGGCGCCCGCACATGGGGGGGATCTTCCTGAACCGCCAGCGTGTCGGGGTCGTGACGGGGCCGCCGAGCCTGAGCTGCGAGCCCATTCAGCTCTTCAGGGATTGGTTCGGCGTCGAGCTGGGATGGGGGACGCCGCAGACCGACGAGGCGTTCTTCCGGACGTCCGGCGAGATCGAGTTTGCGCAGCTCGTCGTCGAGAGCCACGGCATGTGCTATCCCGTCTTCCAGACGCAGCCCGGGGGAGACGTGTGGAGGGTCGACGCGCTCGAGGACATCCTCGCGGAAGGGGAGGAGTACCTCTACTACTTCGAGGCCTGGACGCCAACCTTCGAGGCGATCAGATGCCCCGCGAACGCGCCGGACGAGCTCTTCGAGTTCTCTCTCCTCCCGCTCGGAGGCGAGATCCTGCTCGTCGACGCGGCGGGCGGCTACGCGCCGGGGCAGGACGGTGACTACGCCCACGAGGTCGAGTACTACTACGAGGAGGCCCTCGAGGTCCTCGGGCACACGTGGGACAGATTCGACATCCGCGATCACACGGCCCCGTGGCCCACCGACATCGGACCGTCACCGGCCGGGATGGGCGAGTACGAGACGATCATCTGGTTCACGGGGAACCGGGACGACGGCGCGATGCGGTTCGACCTGGCGAAGGATCTCTACGAGTGGCTCCTCGACACGTGGCTTGGAGAGGTACGGAACCTCATCATCTACGGGAACGACGTGGCGTTCGAGGTCGTCGAGATGGACGACGACTCGGAACAGCTCTACGAGATGCCTCTCGCGTGCGACTACATCGCCGACACGGTCGACGACACGGAGGTCTCGCTCTGTGACGCCGGGACGATCGGCGGGCCCTTGAGGCTTCCTCGCGACTGCTCCGTGCTCCTCGCCGGGTGTCCCCAGCTTCCGGAGTTCGACATCCTCGACGCGAACCAGGACGACGCTTCGGTCATCCTCTATTATGAGACGAGCGACGCGACGCAGTATCCCGCCGCGGTCGCGCACTCGAACTCGTTCCCGGGCTACCCGTACCAGACCGTCACGTACGGATTCGGGCTCGAGTACGTGGGCGAGGGTGCGTCGACCCCGCGCGGGGACGGCGGGCTTGCCGCGAGGATCGCCATCCTGGGCGGTGCGCTCGAGTACCTGGAGGTTCCGCCGTCGGGCCCCGGCACAGGGATCGCCGGGATCGCGGCGAGAAACGCGCTCTCCGTGGCGTACCCGAACCCCGCGAACCCGCGGGCGACGATCGAGTACAGCGTGAAGAACGCCGGGCGCACGCGCGTTCGCATCTACGACGCTTCCGGCAAGCTCGTGCGCACGCTGCTCGACGCGGAGCTTCCGGCGGGCGCGTCAGGCCGCCTCGTCTGGGACGGGAGGACGGACGCGGGAGAGCCCTGCGCGAGCGGGGTCTACTTCTACCGGATCGACGCGCCGAAGTACCAGACGACGAAGAAGTTGGTGCTTCTGAAGTGACGGGAGCGACAGCGCGCGGCCGATCGTGGGGGTCGGTCGGCGAGGCTCGCTCCGCACCGCAGTCGGCCGCAGGCCGAGGAGGTGGACCAATGCGTGGTGTCGTTCAAGTTCTCGTGATCGTGATCGCCGTTGCGTCGCTCGCCTGTGTCGCGGCGGCGCGCTATCCCACGACGCCGACCGAGGAGTCGGGGTCCGAGCGTGTGCTCCCGGGGCCGACGGAGACGCCGGCCGGCGCCACGCGCGAGACCCTCTGGATCTTCTTCGCCGACTTCTCCGACGAGACGGGCGACAACGCGGGCTGGACCGTCTACGACATGAGCGACACGTTCGCACAGGAGAACTACTGGCACATCGACACGCCGTTCGGTTCCGCCACGCCCGCCCACGGCGACGGCGCCTGGTGGTGCGGTACGCGCAACGACAGCACCTGGGGGGACACGATCACCCTGACGTTCGATAATCGCTACGCCATACAGCACGACTACGACTGGGGCATCATCGACGTCTCGACCGACGGAGGAGACACCTGGTCGAGGCTCGGGGGGTACTCGAATCCCGGGCTCAACTTCGATCCGGGAACGTCGGTCGATTGGCACACCGAGAGCATTTCGCTGAGCGACTACGCCGGCCAAGACATCCGCCTCCGGTTCCTCTTCGAGTCCGACGAGGCTTACTCGTCGGCCGACAAAATGGACAATCCTCCGCGTCACTCGGTCAGGGACGGCGCGTGGCAGATCGACAACATCCAGATCGCGGTGAACGCGTCCCCGTACTTCTCCGACGACTGCGAGTCCGGCGACACGGGGTGGGAGCACGAGGACACACCGGCGTCGGGCCAGGTCGGTCAGACATTCTGGCGAGGGCAGTACCGGGTCGACTTCGAGACCGGTCGCGAGCACCTCTGCGACGACCGTGAAGAGGGCACGTGGATGTACACCGCTGTCGATCCCTTCTCGAACGCCCTCGTCGACCGCGAGAACGCGTGGCTTCTGAGCCCTCCCGTCGACATCGTGGGCGCCGCGTCGCTGGTTGCTGCGTGGGACATGTGGATCGACTGCTCGAGGGACGCCCACGACTACCACGACCTCTGGCTAGTCTCGCACGACGCGCGCGAGTGCGCCGAGGACCTCTCCGCACTACGCGACGAGGAGCGCGTCTTCTGGGGAGTCGGCGGGTACGGCTGGGAGACCAAGACCGACGAGTGGGACGAGTTTGCCGGGAACGACTGGCTCGCGATGAACTGGCGCGTGTGTAACGAGGAGCCGCCGGAGCCCTCGGCCGTCCACATGGCGGGGATCCTTCTGAACTGGGTGAAGGTGGGCATCCCGAGCGGGGCCGCCTCGAGGGCGACGCGGATCGTCGTGGAGCGCCATTTCCGAGACTGGTTCGGGGAGCAGCTCGCGGAGGCCCTCACGGACAGCGGGCGCGTCAAGGTGACCGACGCCGACGGGATCGCGACAGTCACGCTGATCGCGTCGAACGACGGCGGCCTCACGTGGAGCGCATACCCGTGCCGCAGGGAGTCTCCTCCGGACGGGACCAGGTGGATCGTCCCACCCCCCGCGGGCCAGATGGTGGTCGGATCCGAGATCCGATACTACTTCGAGGCGATGGACAATCTCGGGAATCTCACGGTCCGTCCCAGCGACGCTCCGGACCGGACATTCGAGTTCTCGATCCTGCCGATCCCAGCGGAGGGGGGACGGAACACGAACATCCTCCTCGTCGACAAGCACGGTGGGCTCGCGCAGAACGAGCACGAGCAGTACGGGCACGAGGCGCAGTACTACTACGAGGAGGCGCTCGAGATCCTCGGGTACGACTGGAACCGGTTTGACGTGCGGAGTCCGTCGGCCGACGGAACGGACTCGGACGGACCGATCCTCGAGGGCCTCGACTACTACGAGACCGTCATCTGGTTCGGGAACGACCTCGACTGGAACGTGGTCAAGCCCGGCGATCAGGAGAACCTCGTCAGTTGGCTCGCCGAGGCGTCGGAAGACAAGGAGAGGAACCTCCTTCTGACCGGGAACGACATCGGCCACGAGATCGTCGTCAGGCACGGTGACCCGTACGGGCTCTACGGTGTCTGGATGGCGACCCTTTACAACGCCGACTCGATCGGGACCCTCGATCTCGACGTCTGTGATGCCGGATTCGGGTTCATGACCCACGAGGACGGCTGCTGCGATCTCCTGGCGGGCTGTCCGCAGCTCCCCGAGTTCGACGAGATCGAGCCGATGCCGGGGACCCCCGGAGCCGTCACGATTCTCGAGTACGTGCGGAGCGACCTGTCGACGGCGCCCGCCGCCGTCGCGTACGACGACCCGGTCACGGAACACCAGACCATCAACTTAGGCTTCGGGTTCGAGTACATGGGCGATCTGAGCGAGGCGACGGTGCGAGGAGACGGAGGTCTCGCAGACCGCGTCGATCTCATGGAGAACATCCTGAACTACTTCGGCGTGGCACCCGCGGGAAGCGGCACGGGCGTCGCGGACGGCTCGTACCGGAACGCGATCTCCGACGCCTACCCGAACCCGTTCAACCCGTCGACGACGATCGAGTACAGCGTGAAAGAGGCCGGTCGCACGACGATCACCATCTACACGGTCGGCGGGCGCCTCGTCCGGACGCTCCTCGATGACGACCTCGCGGCCGGCGCGGCGGGCAAGGTCGTCTGGGACGGCCGCGACGACGCGGGTGAACCCTGTGGGAGCGGGATCTACTTCTGCAGGGTCGAGGCGCCGGGCTTCACATCGGAGAGGAAGGCCGTGCTTCTGAAGTAGCCGAATCGACAGACGCCGGTGGGGGCGACGCCCCGTGCCGCGTTGAGGTACTGACGACAGGTGAGGGGTGTTCGGGCCTCGTGCCGGGCGCCTCCGCACCAAGTGGCGGGGTGGCGACTCGTGCCCGCTCCGCATCGCGCCCGGCCAGAGGCCGAGGAGGTGGACCCATGCGTGGTGTCGTTCAAGTTCTCGTGATCGTGATCGCTGTTGCGTCGCTCGCCTGTGTCGCGGCGGCGCGCTATCCGGCCTCGCCGGTTGAGGGGCCGGGAACCGTACGGGCCGCGGGCGGTACGTCGGAGGCGCCGGACGGCGCCTCCCGCGACACGCTCTGGATCTTCCACGCCGACTTCTCCGACGAGTCGGGCAACAACGCCGGATGGACCGTCTACGACATGAGTGACACGTTCGAGCAGGAGAACT
>JALGVU010000258.1 GCA_025774545.1 bacterium
ACGTAGGAGAAGATGAGCGGCGCGACGATCGACGCGTCGGAGTTGATCATGAACCTCGGGGTATCGACGTCGAGCTTGTGCCACGTGATCTTCTCGTTCGGCACGGCGCCCGAGTAGGATCCGTACGAGGTCGTGCTGTCCGAGATCTGCGCGAAGTAGGCCCAGTAGGGCACCTTGATCTTCACGTCCTGAATCAGCATGGGGACCGCGCAGATCGCGAAGTCCCCCGGAATCCCGCCGCCGATCTGGAAGAACCCGACGGGGACGCCTCGCTCGGCCCGGTCCAGGTACCACTTCGCCACGTGCTCGAGCTGCTCGGTCCCCGACCTGACGGCGCCGTGGCTCTTGATCTTTCCCCGCATCACGTCCGCGCAGAAGACGTTCCCGAGCGTCGAGTCCTCCCAGCCGGGCGAGTAGACGGGAAGCCCCTTCTCCTTCGCCGCCACCATCCACGAGTTCGCGGGCGGGATCGCGTAGTGTTCCTTCAGGTCCTCGCGGTCGAGAAGCGCGTAGACGTACTCCCACGGAAAGCGCGACTCGCCGGTCTCGGCGGCCTCTCTCCACATGTCGAGCAACGCGTACTCGGTGTGCCGCATGACGGACTCCGGGATGCACGTGTCGGTCACTCGGTTCAAGCCCTCGTCGCGGAGACTGCGCTCGTCGTCGGGCCCCAGGTCGCGGTAGTGCGGGACCATCTCGTAGTCGTTGTGCGCGAAGAGGTTGAAGATGTCCTCCTCGAGGTTCGCGGCCGTGCACGAGATGGCGTGCACCTTCTCCTGACGGATCATCTCGGCGAGCGAGATACCGATCTCGCCCGTCGATAGCGCACCAGCCATGGCCAAGAGCATCTCGCCGCCCCGGTCGAGGAGGTCTCGCCACGCCTTCGCGGCGTCGACCGTCTCCCGCGCGTTGAAGTGCCTGAAGTGCTTCTCCATGAAGGCGGTGATGGTGGGCATTCGGCTTTCCTCCCGTTCGGAGATCGCGACGCTCCGGTCTCAGTCCCGCACGAGGAGCACGGGCTCCTTCTCCGCGCGGTCGACGACGAGCGTGAACTCGCGCAGGTCGTGGTAGTCGTGGGCGTCGACGCGGACCTCGTCGAGCCGGAAGGTCCGGCTCGATCGTACGACGCCATCCTCGATCTCCATGCGCCTCGCGAACGACCCGAACTCGCTCTCGATGTCCAGATCGTCGGGAAGCGTCTCGACGCTCCAGCCCTCGGGGATCTCGAGCTGGACGGTCTGCGAGAACGTGTAGGCCTGCTCGAACACGACGTCGCTGTGCCGGGTCCGGTCGGGCAGCGTCCGCTCCATCCTGCCGGTTCCGAAGACGGTCCCGCCCAGCACCATCCGACTCCCCGAGATCTGAGCGCAGCCCTCCGCCTCGAACTCGACGGTCAGGACGCACGGCTTCGATTTCCCCTCGGTGTCTGTGTCCCACGCCGTGACGAGCGCGCCGGGATAGGCGCGCTCGAGCCCCCGCTCGAGCATCTTCTCGATCTCGTCCCCCGAGGACGAGTCGAGGTACGTGCGCGTGCCGAGCGCGAGGTCGCCGACGTACACCTCCCGCAGCGCACCCGCGATGTTCCCGCTCTCGTCGATCGAGGCGGCGAGGGAGATCTCGATGCGGTTGTCGTCGGCCGTGCATTCGGGCACCTGCCGGAAGTGACAGCCGTCCTCGGCGAGGACCAGCGCCATCACGCCGCGGTCCGAAGGCGGCAGCTCCCCAAGTTTGAAGGCGCCCGCCGTCGGGTCGAGCCAGTGCTCGCCCTCGGCCGTCCGCGCGTGGACGATCATGTGGTTCATGAGAGACGGGGTGACGACCGACGTGTCGATGGCGCCCGCGTTCCTCGTCGCGACCAGGGCCGGCCACGCGTCGATGCCGAACGTCCGCAGGAGCGCCGCCGTGAGCACGCTCACGTCCTTGCAGTCGCCGTAGCGCGCTGCGATCGTGGCGGCGGGGTATTGCGGGGTCCACCCCGTCCCCTCGAGGGTGACGGCGACGTAGCGGACGTTCTCGGCGACGGCGCTCCCGATCTTCTCGATCCTCTCCTCCGGGGTCGACGAGCCGCGGCTCCACTCGTGCGCCGTCGACGTGACCCGCTCGTCCCGGTCGAGCATCCGCTCGATCGTCGACGCGTAGTAGTTGTCACCCAGGATCTGCCACGTGTACCGGTCGATCGTCGGCGTCTCCCGGAGGCCGATGATCACGCGCGCGGCGACGTCGGTGAACGGCGGCATGTAGGGTTCCCTCGCGATTGCCGGAATGTCCTCCCACGTCCACGTGAGCGTCGAGAGCTCGCCCTCGGCCGTGAGGGCCTTCCCTTTCTCCGGGAACCCGACCGGCCCGTAGGGTCTCGCCGTGATGTTGACCCCGAACTCGATGAGGTCGATCGGCATGGCGAAGATGTAGCTCGCCTTCTTGATGGGGATGAACATGTCGAACGCGAAGCGGTCCTCGAAGTCGATGCCGGCCGAGGCTCTCGTGTACTCGTACTCGATGACGCAGCTGTCTTGGACGGCGGGCATTGCGAAGACCTTCTCCTCTTGATCGGCGTAGAGGACGTACTCGGGGAAGCGGCTCCGCTCGTGGATGTCGGAGGGGTCGAGCGGGACGACGGTCCCGTCCTTCAGGATCGTCCTCGCCCTGATGTTGCTGACCTCGTGGCTGCTCGAGGTGGGGATCCCGACGTTGCAGTACTCCTCCGCGCGCTTCGCGTCGAGGATCACGATCTTCACGCGGCGTAGTTCCGTCGTGCTGTAGTTGCCGCCATCGTACGCGATCGTCGTCCTTCCGTCGGAGAGCCAGCAGACCGCGGGCGCCGGCTCGTCGGTCCTGGTGAGCCCGGCGACGTGCACGACCTCGCGCCAGAACTCCCTGTCTTGAAGCTCGTATCGGAGATCGGTCTCGCCGGGGAGCATCTGGAGTCGGCCGCCGCAGCCGGCGAGCACGGCGAGGAGGCCGAGCATCGCGGCGAGAACGGGAGAGGATCGGCGCATGTTCGTCCTTCCTTTCGGGAACGACCGGACAGGTGATGCCGCTGGTCCCGGCGCGGGAGAGGCGAGCGTGCTCGGGAGCCGCAAGGTATGCTAGACGACGGCCGCCGGCGCCGCAACTAGGATCGTGGAGCGCCGCGCGTCGCGCCGGCACACCCGGCGCCTCGATGCGACGATGGTAGCTCCACCGCGTAGCTCGCGCAACCGGGGACGCGGGCGCCCGCCCCCGTCGCCGCTCGCTGGTCTGCATGCAAACGGGCCCCGGCAGAGTTGCCGGGGCCCGTCTACAGTGCTCGCGGACGCGAGCTACTTCAGGAGGACCATCTTCTTGATCGACTCGGTCTCGTCGGTCGCGAGCCGGTAGAAGTAGACGCCTGACGATACTCGGTTCCCGCCGTCGTCGAGGCCGTCCCACGTGCGGACGTGCTCGCCCAGGTCCATCGGCTCGTCGGTGACGAGCGACCGCACAAGCCTCCCCGCGACGTCGTAGATGACGAGGCTGACCTCGGTCGCGAGGGGCACGGTGAAGGCGATCTCCGTCTTCGGGTTGAAGGGGTTCGGCGTGTTCTGCTCGAGCTTCGCGCGTTCAAGCGATCCGTCGATGCCGGTGCCGCCCGTGTAGGTCATGGTGAAGCAGGAATACTCCTGGTTCGGGGGATTCCCCACCTCGCGCATCCACACGCAGATCGTGTCGACCGTGCCGGTCTCCGTGCCCTCCGGGACGTTCACGATGACGTTGTACGTCGATTCCGACTTCGCCGGCATGAACATCTGGAGGATCTCGGTGTGCACCTCCCAGCCCTCGGTGTCGGTCGCCCAGAACTCGAAGTTCCCCGGGGACCCTTCCTCGTTCCGTGCGGTGAACGACCGGAACTCGTCGAGGGCGGCCTCGGGGATCGACTCGATGTAGATGACCGGAGAGATGACGTTGACCGTCGGGATCACGTAGACGTCGAAGAAGCTGTCGGCCGGGAACGAGTCGTTGTAGGTCGCCTGCACGTACACCGGGTTGCGCGTCCCGATGTCCGCCCACATCGGAATCACGAAATCGACCTTCGCCGTGGAGAAGGCGAACGAGTCGTTCCTCACGGTCTGGTGGGGCGTGAGGTTCAAGAACCCGAGGCTGTCGTTCGCGGTCACCTCGATCTCCCCGTCGAGCCGCTGGTTCGACAGGATGTGGAACCAGAGCGTCACGGTGTCGCCACCCCATGTGCCAGGAACGCACCTCGGGCGGCGCCAGCGAGTCGACGAGCGCGTGATGTGAGATGCCGCCGGTGGGCTCGACGTGGAGCATCGGCTCGAAGTCATACCTCCGGCGGTCGAGGTCGAGGGCGTCCCCGTCGGCGCCGCGGGCGAGCCACGGGATCGGGCCCGTCGGTGGCGACGTGATCATGGGGAGCGTGACCAAGGGATCGAGCTGCAGCGTGCGGGTGAACGGCACGATGAGCGGGGGGAACGAGCTTCCCGGGTCCGCTCGGACAACGACCTCGCCCGCCGGGTTGCCGAGCATGTTCGTGTTCTGCGTCCACCAGTAGACGACGCCGCTGACCGCGGGGAACATCGGATGGGTCGTCGCGTGGATCGCGTCCACGTCGAGGTTCTGGAGGAGCACGTTCTGCGCGTTGAACGAGGGCCCGGGCCAGAAGGGAGGCCCGGTCATGTTGATCGAATAGGCGTTTCGGAAGAGGGCGCCGGGGCCCGAGAACTTGATCGTGTCCGCCTGCGCGGTGTTGCGGAACGCGCGCGTCACGTCCTCCCCGCCGAGGATGGGCGCGTTGTTGCTGTCGATGACGCCGCCGGGACCAGGGAAGCGGGCCACCGCGATGTTCGAGCCCCCGATCCGGCCCCCGCTGCCACCCTGAATCACGCCGTCGTTGTCGATGAGCGAGAACGGCTGGAAGGGGCCCCAGGGCGAGAGGCCGATGACCGTGCCGCCGGCCATGCCGACGAGGGAGGATCCACGGCCGCGGCCTCCGGAGATCTCTCCGTCGTTCCAGACCTTGACGTTCGGGTACATCCACCCCCAGAACGACGGCCTGCCGCGCATGTACACGGTGCCGCCGGGGCTCGCGAAGCCCCTGAAGCGGAACGCATCGCCCGCGCGGATAATGCCGTTGTTGCGGATGATGCCGATGGGGCGAGTCGGCCACGGGACGTAGAGCCCGGCGGTACACGTGATGAGGACCGAGGGTGGACACGGCTCCCATCGGTTCGTCACTCCGCCACGGGCGTTGTAGCCATAGATCCCGCCGTTGTTGATGAGCGAGTCGACGGCGCCGACCATGAGGAGAACGCGCACCCGCTTGTCCGACGTGATGGACCCGAGGGGGTGATCGATGATGCCGTTGTTGATGAGGACCTTGGCGGCGGCACCGTTCCGGACGTGGACCGTGTGGCCCATCTGAACGATCGCGGTGTCGGCGAGGGTGGGCGTGCCCGCGGTCGTCTTGACCACGCCGTGCGCGAGGACGGCCGGGAGGAGGAGAAGACACAGCGCGAGGGCGAGCCACCGCAGCGAATTCAGGGACCTCATACGGAGCCTCCTTCACAGACGGGGGGAGGTGCACGCCGGGGCCGACGGTCGGCCCGTCGACGGTCCGGCTCAATCAGGGTGGAAACACTACAATCAGCACCGCAGAATACCACAGAAGTGGACGCCAGTCAACGATATAGTGGGAGTGACCGAGTGATTCGTGAGCCAGGACCCACCTTCCGGGCTCCTCGGACGGCCGCAGGCGGGCAGCATCCGCGAATGATGCCGCCGGGTGAGGGTAGACAGGAGTAGGAGCTTCGGGCGAAGTGAGGGAGAACCTCGCTCGCACCGCCGCTCAGGTGAGCGCTGGGAGTCGTTGGGCACAGTCGGGAGCGGCGGCTCGAAGCCCGAGGGCGCGGGAGAGGGTAGGCGATAACGGTTGGTGAGATGAGGAGTTAGAAGAAACCCTCGTGAATCTTACCGTATCACTTGACATATACACCGATACACTGTAGAATGGTCCTTGGGTCGTCGGGGCGGTTCGGGAGCGGGTCACAGAGCAGGGAGGCGGCCGGCGCGACGAGGAGACCAGACCGATGGCACGACACACTGGGAGGGACACCATGAGGAATAAACCGGCGCTACGGTTCGTGGCGGGGACGCTCTTGGTCCTGAGCCTCTTGGGGGTGAGCGGGTGCGGCGGGGAGAGCAGCTCGCGCAGTTCGTGGGTCGGCGTTCTCGTGGAGACGCAGACGGCGGCGCACGAGGCGATCTGGGAGGAGCTGGCCCGTGGCGGCTTCGGAGGGGGGACGGGCGGCAGCGAGATGGCGTTCAGGCGAGCGGTCGTGCTCGCCGCACGGGCGACCGACCTGACGGCGGTCGTCAGGCGGGGCCTGCCGGTTGCGAGGTTGATCGCGCGGGTCGCAGAGCGAGTCGGGGAGCTCACGTCCCGTGGCGAGGAGCTGCAGTCGCGAGGGACGGAGCTGCGTCCCCATGACGCCGCGCCTCCGTCCCCCGGCGCCACCAGCGGCGCGAAGGCCTGCGAGAGGGTGGCGAAATGCTGATCGTCGTCGATCCACACAGCGGCGTGCCGGTCTACCGGCAGCTGATGGATCAGATCAAGTTCCACATCGCGAGCGGGCTTCTGAAGCCGGGAGACGAACTCCC
>JALGVU010000259.1 GCA_025774545.1 bacterium
GTAATTGACGTATTCGAATTCCCCCTGGGCTTCCTCCAGGAAGCCCTCCTCGGAGGTTTCGATCTCCCAGAGGACTGTCTTCGTCGCCTCCGCCATCCAGGCACACGCGGGAGCCGCGGCCGCCAGAAGTGCCGCCGTCAGCACTGCCACCATCACAGGGTCTCGCATCCGCTTCATGCTGCCCTCCCTCCGACCACTTGGCTACGCGACCGTGGTCGGTCGGCGTCCGCGACGTACGCGTCAGCACTCGTCGCGCGACGAGTCCGGCGCCGTACAGTGTGAGCATCGCTTCTCCCCTCTCCAGTCGCAGGGCGAGGGTCACTCACTGTGACCGTGCCACCCAGTTTGTCGCAGCTATCACGCGCATGTCAACTGATTACTGTCGACGCCTCCAGATTGTCAGCAATGGCTCACTCATTGAGCGCCGACGCCACTGGGAGAACGGGGCAGGACGGGGAGTTCCGCGCTGCCCCGGATGTGCTACGAGAGGTCGGCCGACACGGGCCTCCCGCCTGTCGGGATCCCACATGCTCGAGAGCTGGGCCGTTCCTCGAGTGCCTCAAGGAGGCGGCAACTGCCGTGCTCGGGCCAGGCCGCGCGACATTCCCCTGGAAAGACAGCACCTCTCAGTGTTCTGCAAGACCCTCTTGACACAGCGTGTCAGCGTCATGTATGGTTTAGTGGTAGCCGTTCTTGCATGACGCGTCTGTCGGAGATCACAGCGCTCGACGGCAGCAGCGTGCCCGCCGCGAGTTCTGTGTTCTGGCCGCAGGGAGCGGTCCGGCAGTGCTCGCGCCGGGTCTCATCCGCGGAAGACCGATCGCGACCCCGATTGGAAGGAGGTGCCAGAAGATGTGTGAGTGCTCACGCACGGTAAGAACCGCCCTTGTGGTCGCCGCGCTCACCGCCATGTTCGCGGGAGTGATTCACGCGCAGGGAGGCCCGTGTGAGGCCTGCGGTCCAGGACATCACTGGGTCGACACGTGCGTCGGCGGTCAGGATCAGATCGCGGAATACGGAGCGTACGTCGAAATCGACTTGGACCTCGACTGCATCGAGGATGTGAGTCTCGTTCTCTCACCCTGCGATCCGCCCTACGATCTCTGGATCATCAACAGGTCCGACCCATTGGACGACTCCGTGAACTTCCCGGGCCTCAGGCCCGTCGACGGACATCTGGACGTTATCGACACCGAGATCGTACAGATGTGCATGACCGGTGGCGGCATTACACTGGCAGCCGCAACCGGGCCTGGCGGGAACGAACCGAGTGTCTCGGGCGCCATCGCTGAGCTTGATCCTGAGGCACGCCAGGACTTCCCGGCGGACAGCCTCTTCGACCACGGCGGCAAGGTCAGGGTCGACATCGGAGGCGGCTCGTATCTGCACAACCAGGATCCACTCCGGCTGGAGACCGTCATCGACTGCGTCCCGCCTGCAGATGCTGTGTACGTGGCTCCGGCGGTCGACTGCCTCCCGCTCTACACGGATCCTACCCCGGGACAGGGAGAACACGTCGCCAACCTGATCCGAATCGAGCTCTGGCTGAACCCCGGCCCCACGCCGGTTGAGGAGGCTTCGTGGGGCACGATCAAGGGGCTCTACAGACAGCCTCTGGGAGATCGATGAGCAATGCGAGGGGAGTGCCGTCGAGTCCGCGGGTCGGGACCATCTCTCTGAGGGGTGCGGCGAGGCTGCTGCGATCGGATGCGTCCGCGCCTGCCTGGAACTGACGCGAACGACTCACGCTCGGTCGCCGGCATCCTCGGGAGCGGGCGCGTAGGGCCGATCGAAGCACTCGGCGAGGCAGCCGTTCTTCTTCATCATGCGGTTCCATGACCTGTCGGCGATGCCGAGGGCCTTCATCGTGTTGTAGAACCCGCAACGCCAGCGGGACAAGGTCTCCGTGCTCGCCAGCCGGGCGATGATCTGGCGGTCGAGCTGCCCGCTCGCGGCCAATTCCCTTCCAAGGTCGACGAAGGCGCCGTGCATGGCACGGAAGAGGAAGGCCGGGGCAAACTGCATCGCCTCGACGCCACCACGAATCACCGTGCCGAGATACTCACATCCCAGCCGTGCGGGCAGGCGTTCGAGAAACGCCTCCACGAATCTCGACTGGCGCGCCTCCGGCAGGCCGCCCTGTACGATGAACCCCAGCTTGACGTTCCGACCAGGATCCACGGGCTCGAGCATCTCGAGCCACGTCATCACGATCCCCGGCATCGCGTGGACGTAGAGCGGAAACGCGATCAGGGCGACCTCGCTCCGGGCGAACGCCTCGGCCGCCTCCCGCCGGCGGCTCTCGGTGTTCAGGTAGTGGACGTCGAGCGAGCCGCCGTCCACCTCCGTGAATCCCCGAATCAGATCGCCCACGAGAGTCTCGGTGTTGCCCCGCTTGGTCCTGGGAGATCCGCGAAAGACGGTCAACTGCATCGCAGACCTCCTCGGGAGTCTGGTCGGTGCCGGCCTCGAGCGCCAGATCGGTCTGGAAGTGGAAGGCGTACCGCCTGAAGTACTCGCGGGTGACGCACGCGTCCTCTTCGTCGTGGGAACCTCTGTGCAGCAGGCAGCCGAGGGCCGGGTACCGATCGTGGCGGCGTGCGTGCACGCACTCGCCGCGGTAGATCTCGATGTGCGGGAGGAAGAGCGGGATCAGCCTGTCGATCATCCCCTTCATCACCCCGCTCACGAACCCCAGGCTCAGCGGCGTGGCGAAGACGACCAGATCGCTCGCCAGATAGGACCGCAGGACTCGAATGCCGTCGTCCTGGATCGCGCAGCGGCCCGGTGTCTTGACCCAGCAGAACCAGCACCCCGTGCACAGATGCACCGTGAGCTCAGCAAGACGAAGATGATCGACGGAGTGTGAGTGTCCCCGATCCTCCAGCCGGCCGGCGAGATCGACGATGTAGGTGTCGTATCGGCCGTTCGGATCCACGGCGCCTGCATCGAGCAGCGCGATCTTCATGCTCTACACCCTCTCCGTGTGCTGCCTGAGCGCCCGCGCTCGAGCGGAGCATGCCATCGAGGCCCGCACGTGGCCCCGCCCCAGGAGAGTTCTAGCATCTTCGATAGCGAGGTGCAAGGAAGCGTCCGCGCCCGCGCACCACCGAGAGACCGGGCCAGCCTTGCGGCTGGCCCGTTGTCCATCCTGCCTTCGTCGGTAACCGTCGCGGTGAACACGACGGGAGATGCTGTCGCTATTCCCGCCCGCCCTCAGGCGCGGAACGGTAGAGGATCTTCACACTCCCCCACGTGCTCTCACTGGCGGGAGTCAGATCGCAGAGCAGCTGGCTGACGTCTCCCATGAGACCGATGATGATCTCCTCGAGGGCGGTCTCCAGCACCGGGTTGAGCGCGTTCCAAACTGCTTCTGAAAAGATGCTGAAATAGAAATCCACACAACCGTCGCCCTGGACGTGCATCTCGC
The DNA here is from genome assembly GCA_025774545.1 of bacterium. Classification (GTDB taxonomy): domain Bacteria; phylum Joyebacterota; class Joyebacteria; order Joyebacterales; family Joyebacteraceae; genus JALGVU01. The sequence goes on from JALGVU010000259.1 coordinate 3,431, forward strand.
GCGTGTTCTCACCCAGGCTGACGTCGACCGAGCCTGGCACCAAGGTCGCCTGGACACATCCGCCCGCGACCTCGAGTTCGACGGTTGCCGTGATCGTGGCATCGATCAACATGTATCCATCACTCGTGACTGGCGGGCCGGAGCCGGGTTCCCACCACGGACACAAGCCGTAGTCTCGCTCGATCACGAAGTCCAGGAAGACGGGATCGACGGTGATGAGAATGTCGGCGCTGGTCTCCCCGGGCGTAACCACAGCGTCCACGACTGCTGCGCTGTCGCATTCATAAACGCCGCCTGGCGGCACCGGGACCGGCGTCGGAGGCGCCCACGGATCCGTAGGGCTGCAGAGGGCAAGACCAATGAGGGTGACCTCCCAGTGGCACAGGTACGCAGGGTACGGATCGATGGGAGGGATGGGAGCGTAGCCCTCCACTCCGAGGCCCTCGACTTCATCACCTATCAGACCGTTGATGAACTCATCGAAGGCCGCGGCGATGTCATCGTCGAGATCGGCGGGCGCGGTACCCGGCAAACAGAGCAGCGCCACCGCCGCCACGATGGCGAGAGTCGCCGTCGCGAGGCGATGAGGCGATGCAATTCGTCGTCTGGACATGGTCTCCTCCCCCTCGTTGGTATTGGGGCCTGCCGCAGGGGCGTGCGTCTCGTGACTCGTTCCTCCGAGGCTCCCCACGGACCGACCGAATGCCTCGAGACCTGCTCGGTTCGGTCGACGCCGTCACGTCACGTCA
>JALGVU010000052.1 GCA_025774545.1 bacterium
CGGTCCGTGCCGCGGGCGCTCGTAGCGTCCCGTGGTCTTTGCGCATGATTGAGAGACGACGACAGCATCCAAGCCCACTGGGCAGCGCAAGGAGGTGATGCCCGAAACACGCTCGAGAGAAGCCGTTCCCGGGGAGACAACTCCCCAAGTCAACCAAGAAGGAGGTTGGACGAGATGAAGCGCGCGCTCATTCTGTGCGTCTGCCTGCTCCTCGTCGCGACCGCCGCCCAGGCCGATCACAAGCCGGGGTGGAACGCGAAGAGGGCAACCGAGGTGATGAGGTCGATCGGCGACCCGCACCGTGACTACTTCGAGGGATTCGAGATCAGCGTTCCGCCCCCCGGGTGGACCGCGATCGTGAACAACACGTACACATGGGAGGTCGGCACGTACTCCCCGTTCGAGGGACTGCAGAACGCGGTCTGCTACTACGACGGAACGTACTCGGGTCCCCAGGACGAGTGGATCTGCTTCGAGTACACGCTCGAGGCCGGCGACGACTGCCTCTGCTTCCAGGTCTACGGAAGCCCGTACTGGGCGATCGACCCGTACCAGAACTACAACATCCACGTCAAGATCAACGGCAGCGAGGTCTGGAACTACGTCGACGACAGCGTCGACCCGGTGATGTGGCAGTGGCAGGAGTCGTGCGTGTCGCTCGACGCCTACAGCCCGGGACAGACGCTCGACATCTGCCTCGGCTACACCGGCTACGACGGCGCCGAGGGCGCGTTCGACGCGATCTTCATCGGCGATTGCGGTATCACGCCGCCGGAGCCCTGCTGCCCGTTCGACGTCGTGTGCGTCGACAAGCACTTCAACACGTGCGATCAGGACTACTTCCCGATCCCGTGCGGCGTCGGCCCGATCCCGTGGGAGTACGGCGTGCCGGTGGGCATCCCCGGCGTCTCGTGCGACGACGTCCCCGTGACGCACGTGCTCGCCACGATCTTGAACGGCGACTACCCCGTCGCGGCGGGCCAGGGCGCGGTCGTCGGCCCGTTCGACATCACGGCCGAGTGCTCCTGCCTCGAGATATGCCACTTCTACGACATCGAGCCGGGATACGATGGCGGAAACGTCAAGGTCTCGACCGACGGCGGTGCGACGTGGACCCTGGTCTACCCGTTCCGTGGATACGACGACATCCTCGACTCGACGTCGTTCCAGGCCGAGTGCGTGTGGATGGAGGAGGTCTTCACGGGCCACCAGACCGAGTTCGTGAGAGACTGCTTCGACCTGTCAGACTACATCGGCCAGACCGTTCACGTCGGTCTCTTCTTCGGCGCCGACGGCTCGGTGACCTATCCGGGCTGGTACGTCAAGTGGATCAGGCTCGGAGGAGACGAGATGTCGCCGGTGCAGCAGTCGACCTGGGGCAAGATCAAGTCGAATTTCAGGTCGATGTTCAGGAAGAACTAGAAGCGTTCCGAACGAGGAACAGGGGACCGAGGGCGGGAGCAATCCCGCCCTCGGTCTGTCTGGTGAGGACGCCGCGCCGCCCTCTCAGTGGTCGTGCGTGAGCTCTGAGGCGTCGACCGGCGGGGTCCTCTTGACCTCCTCGACCAGCTCGAGGGTCTCCTCCGTGGGATCGAATTCCCGCACGAGGAGATCGGTCACGTCGACGAACTCGACGGCCTCGCTCGCGTAGGTGGTCTCCGCGACGATGATCTCGACGCCGGCCTCACGCGCGACGCCGGGAAGCACGTCCGCGAGCTTGTCGAGGATGTCGTCGATCGGCGCATCGCTGAAGACCTGGAGATGCAACCGCTCCTGCTGCCCGGACCCCTCGGCCGTGAGCTCTTCCAGAAGCTCCTCGTCACCGTCCTCCTCCGCCCTCTTGGCCCGCGCCTTGAGATCGGCGACGTACTGCATGAACGCCGGCGAGCGGCCGTAGGCGAGGGCCACCGGGCGCGAGAGAAACGTGCCGACGCGGATCGGCGCCGTCGACGAGCTTCCCGGCGCCTCCGCCGTTGTCACTTCCGCCCCCGTCGCTGCGCTCGCGAAGAGGCCCAGCACGAGGAGCGCCAACACGACCCTGAGTGCGAAACGTCTTCCGTCCATCGATTCCTCCCTCCGTGGTGGCCGGTCGATCGGCCCGTCATCCGTTGAGCAGTCCCTTGAGATCTCGCGACCACTCGTCCTTGCGCGACTCCTCATCGTCTCCGTCCACCGCGGGTTCCTTGGGATCCCCGATCAGGAAGAGAATGCCGGCGAGGGTGAGCGGAAGCGACACGAGGAGCAACACTGGGTAATTCACATCGGGCCACGTGCTCCAGGCCAGGACGAAGAACCAGAGCGTCGCGAGTCCAGCGAGGAGGAGGAGCGTGCCGCCGAGCTTCGGCCATCTCATTCCCAGACAAGCGCTCACGATCACCGCGATCCAGATCGAACTCTCGGCGAGTCCCGAAGCCGAGAACCCGTGCGACGCAAGCGAAAAGAGGAGCCACGCCCCGCCGATCACGAGCCCGATCCCGAGCGCCGCTCTTCTTCGGCCCCTCCCCTGGAGCACGAGCGAGGCGAACTTGACGATGAGGCCGACGAACAGGATGAAGGTCGCGACCTGCGGCGGCTCCCCATCGTCGATGATCCCGGCCTTCAGGAAGGCGACCCCGGCGATCAACATCGCGACCAGGAACGCGAAGTGGCTCGATCGGTAACTGACGAGCGTCTGCCGCTCGTCACGGTCGGCGAGCGTCTGGAACTCCCGGAGCACCGGACGCGCGAACGCAAGGCCGATCAGCGGAAGGAACAGGTACTTGTTCACGACGATCCCGAGCACGATGAAGACGGCCGCGTAGATCGTCACCCCCACGAGGAGCGTCCGTGGTTTGATCGGACTCATCGGCGTACCTCCCGTCGGGGAACCGCCCCGCCGCCGCGCCTATGCGTCGCCGTCGAGATGAAACACCTCCTCGACGGCGAGCCCGAACACCCGGGCGATCCGGATGGCGAGCGCGACGGACGGGTTGTACTTCCCCTTCTCGATCGCGATGACGGTCTGTCTCGCGACGCCCAGCCGCCCGGCCAGCTCCTCCTGGGTCATCTCGCCGTGGAGGAACCTGAGCCTGCGGACCTGATTGCCCACCTTCTCCCTCATGGGGACCACGGTAACGGGGTTCCGCTTGTATGTCAAGAGTTAGTTACATTATGTAATCAAGTATTTACATCGCGACGGCGGGGAGGTCTGGAGGGGGCGGGGACGCGAGCGGGATCGGGGGCAGGGGCGGGTGCAGGGGCGGGATCGGGCGCATGGAGCGGCGTCCGGGAACGTGCGGGAGTCGGTTCCTTGCTGTAGACTGGAAGAAGCGGACACGCGGGCGGGCGCGGAGCGCCTGTCGACACCTGGGGAGGACGGCATGGCAGACAGCCTGAGGACCTTCGAAACGGACCGCGAGAGAATGAATGCGCGGGTCCTGGAGGTCGAGAATCTCGGGATCAAGCGCTTCCTGGCGCTCGACTCGAGGGCCTACGAGGCCGGCGCCCTCGACGCCCGGACGAAGGAGCTCCTGGGCCTCGCGACGTCGATGGCCCTTCGCTGCGACGACTGCATCACGCATCACCTGATCCGCGCCGCGGAGGAGGGCGCGTCGGACGCCGAGATCCTCGAGGCCGTGAACGTCGCCCTGATCGTGGGCGGGTCGATCGTCATCCCGCATCTCAGGAGGGCCGTCGCGCGGCTCGAGGAGATCCGGGAGACCGAGGCGGGCGAGCGGGTGTAGTCGGCCGGCCAACACGTGCCGACCGGCGGGCGCCCCTCGGGGCCCCGCCGGTGTCTCGTTGCCTCTCTGTCGTGGTGTCCCGCCTCACGTCCTCTGACCGAGGCGGCGGGCCCCCGAGCCGAGACGCTCTGCTTCTCGTCCCGTCGCCGCGATCCCGCGCGATCTACGACCCGATCTCGGCCATCAGCACCTCGATCGCCTTCTCGAGCTGCCGGTCGAGCCCGCGGAGCGCATCCTCGGGCTCGGTCTCGATGTAGACGTCGGGCTCGATGCCCCAGTTCTCGAGGTTCCTTCCTTCCAGATCGAACCAGCCGGAGCCCGGCACGCGGAACATCGTGCCGTCGATGAGCGGAAGGTCGTTCGTCCCGATGACCGAGCCGTGCGTCGGCACGCCGACGACGGGGCCCAACTCGAGCGCCTTCCACCCCATCGGGAAGATCTCGGCGTCGCTGTAGCAGCTCTCGTCGATGAGGAGCGAGAGCGGCTTCGCCCACAGTTCGAGCGGGTTCATCGACGGCGGGCGCTCGCGCGACATCGTGTAGCCGTAGTTCCTCCGGTCGAGGAATCGCAGAATCTGATCGTGGACCGATCCGCCCCCATTCCCGCGGATGTCGATGACGAGTCCGTCCTTCGCGCGCCCTTGAGCGAAGAGGTCCTCCTCGAACTCGAAGAGATTCGAGACGCCCATCCCCCGGATGTGGAGGTAGCCGAGCCTGCCGCCCGAGAGCTCGTCGACCTTCGCTCGGTTGTCGCGCACCCACTCTTCGTACGCGAGGTTGCGGACCTGCCAGCCGCCGAGCGGCTTCAAGCGAACCTCGCGTTTGCCCCTACCCCTCTCGCTCCCGGCGACCTCGAGGATCGTCTCCTCCCCGACCGTGTCCTGAAGGAGACAGTGGTAGTTCTCGCTGGGACCGATCTCGACGCCGTTCACCGAGAGGATGTAGTCCCCAGGGGCGATCCCCTCGCGCTCGGCCGGGCTGTCCTCGATCACGCTCCGCACGAGGATCCCGGGACCGTCGTGCCGCTCGTCGTGGTGGATCCCGAGGCGGCCGGTGTTGACGCCGCCCCCGCCGTACTTGTAGATCCCGAGGTGCGACGCTGACAGCTCGCCGATCATCTCGCTGACGACGAGCCTGAACTCCTCCTCCGTGTAGGCCCGCTCGGCCAGCGGCTCGTACTTCTCTCGGACCGCCTGCCAGTCGACGCCGTGGAAGTCGGGATCGTAGAACCGGTCCCACAGGAGCCGCCAGGCCTCGTTGAACATCTGCCGCCGCTCCTCGGGCACGTCGACGGTCATGCGCGCGCTCACGCCGACGCTCCCGCGGCCCGTGATCGAGCCCGACTCCGGATCGATCGAGACCGTTTTGATCCTGTCGCCACTCAGGTAGTAGCAGGTCTCGCCGTCCGCGCTCCAGCGGAGCCGCTCTGGGCTGCTGCCGCCCTCGGAGACCTGGGAGAGCTTGTTGCCCTTCCAGTCGACGATCCAGAGGTCGGCGCTCCCGAGCGTCCCCGACCGGAAGGCGAAGTGGTGGCCGTCGGGCGTCTGCGCGTAGAAGTCATATCCCCCGCGCATGTTCATGATCGTCTCGGTGCGCTCGTGCAGGCCCTCGAAGTCGATCTCGACCGTGACCCCGGCGTCCTCCTCGCCGTCCTCGTCGTCCTCGTCCTCGGCTGCCTCCTCGGCCTCCTTCTCCTCCTCCTCGCGCTCGTCGTCCGACTTCCAGTAGTCGTCGCGCGTGAGCCACATGTACTTCAGGGTGTACTGCCCGTCGTCGGTACGGGACGCGAAGGAGATCCGCTTGCCGTCGTCGGTCCACCGCGGCTGGAAGTCGTCGTTCGGATGGAGCGATACGTTCACGCCCTCACCGCCCGCGGCCGGGAGGATGATGATGTCCTCCTTGTGCCCGAGCGTCGTGACGCTGACCGCGATCCACTCGCCGTCGGGCGACCAGTCGGCGTGGAGGACGTCCGGATCGGGGTACGCTTCTAATCTGTTCCTTCCGTCGGCGTCCATCGTCCAGAGGTACCGGCCGGCGTGCGAGTAGGCGATGCGCTCGCCGTCCGGCGCCGGCAGCGGAAGGAAGTCGTCGTCGGGCGAGTCGGTCAGCTGCACGGTCTCGCGCTTCAGCGCCTTCGAGAGCCGCGCCTCGTCATCCTCGGACGACGTCGCGGCGTAGATGTCGTAGTTGCCTTCCCGGTCGGACGCGAAGAGGAGCGTCTCGCCGTCCGGCATCCACGCGACGTCCTTCTCCCGCGCGGCCGTCTCCGTAATCCGCATCGCGTCGCCTGCCTCGTCGTCATCGAAGGGGCAGACGAAGACCTCCCCGCGCACGACGACGGCCAGCTGATCCTCGTCGGGGCTGAACGCGTACTCGGAGATCGAGGAGAGGTCGAGCCTCAGGCGATCGTTCCACTTGAGATCGGAGATCGCCACGATCTCGACCTCCTCGGGCTCGCCACCCGGGACCTCGAGCTTCCAGACGCCGGCGTCCCACTCGTAGACGATCGTGCCCCCGTCGGCCGAGATGCGGGCGAACTGGATTCCGTCGTGCTGGTGGCGCGTGACCTGCGTCGGCGCGGCGATGACGCTCGGCGCCGCGTCGTCACCGGAAGCCGGGAGATCGAGGACGATCTTCCAGATGTTCGTCACGAGGTCGTCGCGCTCGGACATGAAGTAGATGGTCCTGCCGTCGGCGCCCCACATGGGGCGGTCGTCGTTCATGACCGAGTCGACGATGCGGTGGCTCTCCCCCCCCTCGCTCGGCCGGATCCAGATGTCGCGGGCCGCGCTCCCGCGGTAACGCTGGCGCCACCACGGCGTGCGTCCGAGCGTGTAGGCGATCCACCGTCCGTCCGGCGAGACGCCCACGTTGAACGCGCGGTCGACGATCACCCGGCGCGGCAGCCCTCCGGTGACCGGCACACGGAAGAGCTCGAAGTCCAAGGTGTCGCGGTACGACGTGAAGAGGACGCTTCCGCTGTCCCGCGCCCAGCACTGGACGTTGTCCCACGAGTCGTGGCACGTGAGCTGCGCAGGCGGTCCGCCCGACACCGGCATCACGTAGATGTCGTCGTTCCCCTGGCGGTCGGACGTGAAGGCGATCGAACGCCCGTCCGGCGACCACACCGGATTGTCATCGTACGCCTCGTGGACCGTCAGCCGCTCGGCCCGTCCGCCTGCGGCGGGCACCTTCCAGATGTCGCCCATGTACGAGAAGGCGATCTCACTCCCGTCCGGAGACGGCGCAGGCCCCCTCGCGTTCACGACCGGTTCGGACGCGGACGCGACCCCGGCCGCGACGAGGACGAGCGTCACCACGATCAGCCTGGCTCCGCGCGCGGCCGTCGAGCCGCGATCCCCACAGCCGCGAGATCGCGCGTTGCGCATGCGTCGAGCTTCCCTTCCGAGCATCCTCTCCTCCTTCGCGAAGGCGTTGCCGCCTCCCCCAGGCACCGGCCCCCGAGCCCTGTCGCGCGCCCGGGAGCCGGCCGTGTTGTCTTCCGTCAGTATCGCTCTGTGACCTTCTCTCGAAGATGGCACGCCTCGTTCCACGTGAGGAGCACCGGTCCCGTCGCTGCGTGCCCGACGATCGAGTAACCGGCGTTGTCGAGGTAGAACCTCCAGAAGTAGCCGCTCTCCATTCCGAGGAGCGCCCCTCCGAGGAGCTTCGCGACCGAGCGGTGCGTCACTACCGCAAAGCGCTCCCCCTCGTGCTCCCGCGCGAGCTCGAGTGCCCGCCCGTACGCGCGTTCGCGCACGTCAGCGAGGCTCTCGCCGCCCGGGATCGCGAGCCGATCGGGATCCTCCATCCAGAGCTTCCAGAGCGCGGGCTGCTCCCGCTCGACGAGCGCCTTCGCAATCCCCTGCCACTCGCCGAGATCGATGTTGTCGAACGCGGGATCGACGACCGGAGCGAGACCGTGAGGCTCCGCGACCGCGCGCGCGGTCTCGAGCGCGCGGACGAGCGGGCTCGAGTAGACGGCGACGATCGTCTTGGACCTGAGGGCCTCCCCGACCGCTTGGGCCTGTTCGCGTCCGCGGTCGTTCAGCGGGACGTCGAGCCGCCCCCTGAACACGCCGAGCTTGTTGAACTCCGTCTCGCCGTGTCGGACGATGACGATCTCTGTCATGGGTGTCTCCGTCACACCGCTCGACGCGGAGAACCGCGCGGCGCGACGGATGCTCGGAAGGGCGGCCCCGCTCGATGCGGGCCCGCGGCGCCTGGCGGGCCTAGTTCCTGCGGGCCGGAAAAAGAAACTCGAGTGCCTGCGGGAACCTCGAGGCCCACGCACGCTCGTTCCCGACCGCGCCCTCGTCCTCCAGATAGCGGAAGCGCCGGCCCAGCTCGAGTCCCTGCGACATGAGCGCGTCGCGCACGCGGCGATGGCGCTCGAGGACGTCCGGAACGCCGTCGTGATTCCGGTCGTCCGACTTCTCCGCAGTTCCCATGTCGAGCCAGAGCCTCACACCTGAGGGCGGGGTGTTGCGTTCCAGATACCTAACGATGTCGTCGTCGGCCCAGTCGTACTTGGGCGACATGGCGCCGACCCTCGAGAAGACGCGCGGGTAGGTCCACCCGAGATAGAGCGAGACGAGCCCTCCGTAGGACGCGCCCATGACTCCCGTGTGCTCCCTGTCGGGGAGCGTGCGGTAGCGGGAGTCGATGTAGGGCTTGAGTTCCTTCACGATGAAATCGGCGTACAGATTCGCGCCGCCCCCCCCGCGCTCCGAGTCCGCCTGCGGGGTGTACTCGAAGATGCGATCGGACGTGTTGTAGACCCCGACCACGATCACGGGCTCGACGTACCCGGCCTGGACCATTCGGTTGACCGTCTCGTCGACGTTCCACTCGACGCCCATGCGAGACTGCCCCGCGTCGAAGAGGTTCTGGCCGTCGTGCATGTAGAGGACGGGATGGCGGACGTCCTCGTCCTCGGAGTCGTAGCCGGGCGGCAGGTAGACGACGATCGTGCGAGAGTTGCCGAGCTTGGCCGAAACGAAGTCGAGGTGCAGGCGGAACGGGCCCACGACGGTGTGGAACCCCGTGTCCATCCCGAAGTCGCGCCAGGACTCGACCTCCACGGGTACCGTCTGATCGCCGACGACCGTGAGATGGCGGTCGGCGATGTCCTCGAAGTCCCGCCCCTGCTCGACGGTCTCCCACGTGCCGCGGGTCAGCTTGTACGTGAGGGACGTTCCCACCGGCAGGACGAGCGTGATGGCGTACGTCCGGTGGGCGATCTTGCCGAGGGCGATCTTGCCGGGATCCCACGGGCCGAGCACGTCCATTTCGCCGGTGATGTAGACCTTGGCGTCCGGCGGGGTCTCGGAGGGAACGCGAACCCTGAAGGTGACCATGGCGTCCCGCGCGGACGCGGTGCTCGCGAGGCCGAGGATCACGGCCGACACGAGGAACGCGAGCGCCAGATACCGGAATGAACGATCAGTCATGCTGACCTCCCGACCACCGAGGATACCCGTTCGGAGCCCCGTCCGCAACCGTGAGGCCCAGCGCGCGGCCGAGGGGGCCGCGCCTCTGGGGTCCGAGGAGCCCCGGACTTGCCAGGACGTGTGCCCGCGGTATATTCGTCGCAAAGCGCCCAGAACACCCCACACCTGAGCGAGGAGGCACGACATGGCAGACGCCGTCATCCTGCCGAGGCCCACGACCGAGGGAGGACAGCCGATCTGGCAGGTTCTCACGGACAGGAGATCGGTCCGACACTACGGCAGCGACCCGATGCCGCTCGATGTTCTCTCGCAGCTTCTCTGGTCGACCCACGGCGTCACCGGGCACGCGGGAGCGACCGAACTCAGAAACGCGCCGTCCGCCGGGGCGTGCTACCCGATCGACGTCCAGGTCGTGGCGAACAGCGTCGCGGGTCTCGACCCCGGCCACTACCGCTACGTCGCGGACGACCACACCCTCCTTCCGATCAGGAAGGGCGACGTCGGCGCGGAGATCACGGCGGCGGCGCTCGGGCAGACGATGTGCAAGACGGCCTCCGTGACCCTCGTCTGGACCGCGGTGATCCCGCGGACGACGGGGCGCTACGGCGATCGCGGTCGCAGATACATCTTCCTCGACGCGGGCCACGTCGGACAGAACACGTACCTGGCCGCAACGGCCCTGGGATACGGATGCTGCACGATCGGCGCGTTCGACGACGGCGCCATGAACGAGGCCGTCGGCGTCGACGGGAAGATCGAGATCGTCGTCTACGCGGCTTCGGTGGGACCGGCGGAGTGACAGGCGGGACCGGCCGCCCCGCGCTTGGCGCGGGCCGGCCGGACGGGTCGCCGCGTGGATCCGGAGCGGAGCTAGAGCTCCTGCAGGAGCTCTATGAGCCCGAACGACAGGAGCGCCGCCAGAGCGGTTCCCCACCCGAAGAGAGCGCGCGTGGTCACCTCCGCATCACCGACCGACTCGACGGGAACGCGCTCCCGGACGACGACGTCGAAGTCCCTGATCTCGGCGGCGACTCCGATCGGCACGTTCCGCACGTAGACGATCTTCTCCCCCTCCTTCATGACGACCATCACGTCCTCATTCTTCGGGATCGCGTGCTCAACAATGAACGCTCCGTTCTCGTAGGCGATGAGCCGCCCCGATATCTCCGCGCCGTCCGCAGCGAGGACGGTCACGGGGACGCCGGGCTCCTCGACGAAGCGTCCGCCCGACCCGGCGCAGCCCGCCGCGACTGCGGCGAGCGCGAGGATCGCACCCAAGGCGAAGAGGCGCCCGGGGGTGGGAGTGCGGCGTGCAGGAGCGCGGCTCGCTGATGGGCGGCGCGTCGGAGTGCTGCGTGCGGGAGCGTGGCTCGTGGGTTCGAGTTTCTTCACGGGATCCTCCGAAGCCTGGCGGCGGCCGACGCGCCAGTGGGACGCGGCCGCCCACCACGCAATCAGATGAGGAGACTCAAGAGCCCGCCCACGATGGGGCCGAGAAGGTGGCTCACGATGGGCGCCGTCCGCGCCTCGGTGCGGCTCCTGTGAAACGTAACGCGCGCGACGTCCTCGAGCGCGAAGACCAGCGTCACGCGCGCGACTCTCTCTCCGTTCTCGCGGTCGACACCGGCGAGCGTTCCCGGGACCGGCTCGCCGTCGATGAGCACGCGCCTCGACTCCCCCACGCCCGCGAGCGACACGCGCGCGCCCAAGCGGTAGGTCACCTTGACCACCAGCCTCTCCTCGGTCATCGAGACGAGCGCACCTGAGTGGCTCTCCCCGTCACCCGTCGTCACGACGACGCCGACGTTGCCTCCCTCTTCGGCGACGTCGGCCAGGGAGACGCGTCGGGCGCACCCCGAGAACAGAATCCCCGCGGCCAGGATCGCGGCGACGCACACTCTGACGTTCACCATGGGGTTCCCTCCTTCCCGCGGCGCTCCGCACTGCGGGGCGCGGGCCTGCCTGCGAGCGGCCGCGAGGCCGCCCGTCCTCGTGCGCCATGATAGGACGAAAGCAGAGCGAGAGGAAAGGCCTTGCGCGGGAATCGAACCGGCGGTAGATTCGGGCGCGGAATCACGTCCCTTTCGACGGAGTCGAAGATGCCCGATGAGATCGGGAGGCGCTCGGACAGCTGGAAGGCCCTCGATGCCGTCGCCGCGCTCGCGGCGCCGCTCTTCGCCGTCCTCTGGCTCGGCGTCACGCTGACGTCGGACCCGAGCGGCTTCGCGATCACGGTCGTCAAGATCGTCTTCGCGATCGTCGTGGTCGGAACGGGAATCCTGGGGATCCGCTGGATGACGGCCTCGGGGATCACGCTCCTCATCGAGGCCCTCGTCGCGGTCGCGTGGGTGATCGTCCGGTTCGACGCCTACCCGCCGTTCGGCGCGCTCAAGACACTGCTGCTCCTCGCCGCTCCCATCGCCGTCTCCGGCGTCCTCTTCGTCCTGGCCGGAGGCATCAAGGCGGGAACGTGGCCACCGGGGAGGTTCTGGGGCCGGTCGTAGCGAGGCCGCCGAGGAGGCGACGGGGAACGGGAACCTCTGCCCCGCCACGACGTCACACGAGCGGCCTCCTCTCGGTGGCGGGCCACTCCTTGTCGGACGCCCCGAAGTAGTACGCGATGAGATAGACGTCTCGTTCTCCGACGTTCTTGACCGCGTGGGCGACGCCAGGCGGAATCTCGTAGACGACGAGCTCCCCCTCGGCCGTCTCCTCGCTCACGAGCCCGAGCTCCGAGTCGTCCCACGTCATCTCGGCCCGCCCGCCCCAGACGAGCACGTACTCACCGCTTTCGGGATGCACGTGATTGCCTCGCACCGCGCCGGGCGCGAGCGACGCGATGTGGACGTGGCCGAGCGCGCTCCCCGCGGGCGGCGGGACGATCGGATTCGTCACCCAACCGCGCTCGTCCTGCCGGAGCTCGAGCACGTGTCTCTTCACCTTCTCCACTCGTCACCTCCTTCGCCGGCGCGTCCGCGCGCCTCGAGCGCCCGAAGGAAGATGCCCTCGAGCTCGTCGATCATCCGCGCGACGCCGAAGGTCATCGATGCGCGCTCGAGCGCCGAGCGGCCGAGCGCCGATGCGAGATCCCGGTCGCGCAGGAGCCTCACGATGCCGCGCGCGAGCGCGCCCGCGTCCCCCGGAGGAACGACGAGCGCGTCGACGCCGTCCCTCACGGCCTCGCTCGTTCCGGACACCTCGGTCGCGACGATTGGGGCACCGACCGACATCGCTTCGAGCAACGTGTTCGCCATGCCCTCGTTCCGAGACGACAGCGCGTAGACGTCGGTCCCGGCCATCACCCGCCGCACGTCGTCGCGGTGTCCCGGAAGGAAGACCGACGCCGCGACCCCTGAGACCGCGGCCTTCTCCTCGAGGTCGCGACGCCGTCCACCCTCGCCGAGGATCACGAGCGAGGCGCCGGGCACCTCGGCGACGACCTCGGCGAACGCCCCGATCAGGACGTCGAACCCCTTCTGCCTCGTGAGCCTCCCCGCCCCCACGACGACGGGCGAGCCCGAAGGCACGCCCACGTCCTCGAGAAGCGCCCGACCCAGGGCGCGATCGACGGGATCGGTGACGACGCCGTTGTAGAGAACGTGGACCTTGGCGGGATCGAGCCAGGGCGTCGCGAGGACTCCCTGCCGCACGACCTCCGAGTTCACGATGACGACGTCCGACAGGGGCCCGAACGCCGATCGGCGCTTGAAGTCGTCCACGATGGGACGGTTGAGCCCGAGCCTGAGCGCGACGACCGGCCGTCCCGCCAGCCGCGCCGCCAGCCCGCCCATCCAGTACTCGCGTTGCTTCGTGAGAACGAGAACGTCGGGACGCTCGCGCCTGAGCAGCCTCACGAGCGATGCGAGGCCGACGGGGTTCACGTCGCCCCAGAGTCGCACGCGCCGCCCCGGGATGCCGCGCGACCTGAGCTCCTCGAGGATCGGCTCGTAGGTCCAGAAGACGCTCACCCGGTGTCCGCGTCCGAGAAGCCCGCGCGCGGCCTCCGCCCCACGATCTGGACGTGATCCCGATGAGTATGGAGAGCGTGCGTGACATGTCGCTGTCCCTGTGAGAGATCGCGGTCGAGATCGCGCCCTCGGGCGGCCGGGGTGTCATTCGGAGAGGAGCGCCTCGAGTCTGTCCTTCACCGCGGTGCGCATCGCGTCGCGGTTGGCCTCGGTCAGACGGACGACCTCGA
>JALGVU010000053.1 GCA_025774545.1 bacterium
GACCGGCAACCCAGGACCGAGCTCCGACTCGAGGAGCGAGACGTGCGCCCCGGCCCTCGCCACCGCGCCGCGTGTCGCGGCGTCGTCGACCCGCCGCCAGATCCCGTAGTCGTCTATCGGGTCGCTCGAGTGATCGGCGAAGTCCCTTCCCGAACGCGTGAACCGGAGCCGTGCGCGTCCACCCTGGTCGTTCGGCACGTCCGTGATCGACTCGATTACGGGGAAGTTGTAGAGCCAGTCGATCGCAAGCCACGAGCAGGTCGGATTGACCTCGCCGCCCGCGTAGACGTGCGACGATCTCCAGAGGAAGTCGCTCCCCGGCGAAGGCAGTTCCATCCACCCTCCTCCGGAACTCGCCTCGGTCCACCCGGCGCCGCCGTCGCCACTCACCTCCCAATCAACCACATCGATCTGCTCGGTGTTGATCTGCGCGCGAATCACCTCGTACCCCGCGTCCTCGATGTCGATCGACTGTCCGACGTTCGCCTCGGTGTCGAAGAGCCTCGTGGCGATCTCGACGGCCTCGACTCCGGATGCCGCGCTCGCGACGAAAGCGTACTCACCCGCGGTGACGACGTTCCGCGCCTCGACGCCGACATCGCAGTTCCACGCGAGCGCAGGCGCCGTCGGATTCCGTATGTCGATCACCTGGAGTCCGGCCGCGCCGTCCGCCACGTAGGCCCAATCGCCGGCGAGCGCCACACCACGGGACGCGCCCGGTGTGTCGTAGCTCCCCTCGAACGTCGGAGAAGTGGGCACCGTGATGTCAAGCACCAGGAGTCCCGCGTAACCGTCTGCAACGTAGGCGTGATCCCCCGCGACCTGCACGTCGGTGGCGATTCCATCCGTGTTGTACGCCCAGACGTGCGTGGGATTCGCGGCATTGGCGATGTTGACGACACTCAGCCCCCCGCTGCCGCCCGCCACGAAGAGGATGTCGCCCGCGACGGTGAGGCCGTACGCGTTGTCCGCGACGGCACAGCTCCCCGTGAAGTAGGGATTCGTGGGATCGCTGATGTTGATGGCGGGGACCCCGGCCCAGGCGTCCGCGACGTAGGCGTAGTCACCCGCGACCGCCACGTCGTACGCGTAGCCGATCGTGAAGTAGGCGCCGGCGAACGATGGCAGCTCCGGATCGCTGATGTCGATGATCTGAAGACCCGCCGATCCGTCCGCCACGTAGGCATAGTCCCCACCGATGACGACGTCGAGCGCGTCGCCGTCCGTGTCGTAGCTCGCGACGAGCGCAGGCCCCGACGGGTCGGTCATGTCGAGCACCTGAAGGCCTGAAGACCGCGCCGCCACGTAGGCGTAGTCGCCGGCTACGGCCGCGCCGTACGCTTCGTCGGGCGTGGCGCAGTTCCCCACAGACATCGGTAGCACTGGGCTGCTGATCTTGATGACCTGAAGGCCCAGATCTCCGCACGCGAGGTAGGCGTAGTTCCCGGCGATCGCCACGTCGTAGGCCCAGTAGGGCGTGGCGCAGCTCCCCGCCGAGACAGGGTTCGTCGGATCGCTCACGTCGATGACCTGAAGGCCACCGCCGCAGTCACAGAGGTAGACGAAATCGCCAGAGACCTCGAGGTTGTTGGCATAGCCGGGCGTCGTGTAGCTCCCCGCAGGCTGCGGGTTCAACGGATCGGCGATCGAGATCACCTGAAGCGTGTGGTAGTCCGCCACGTAGGCGTAGTCGCCGGCGATCGCCACTCCGCGCGAGTTGCCGGGGGTGTCCCAGCTCGCCGCGGGCACGGGCGTCGTCGGCAGACTGATGTCGATCACTCGGAGTCCGGCGCTGTAGTCCCCGACGTAGGCGTAGTCGCCCGAGAGGCAGAGGTTCTGGGCCGCGCTGGGTGTGTCGCATCCTCCGACGACGACCGGCGCCGCAGGATTGGTGATCCGAACCACACGGAGGCCCGCCTCATCGTCGGCGACGTACGCGTAGTCGCCGGCGATCGCCACGTCGCTCGCGTGGTCGTTCGTGGCGCAGCTTCCCGCAAACGCAGGATGCTCGGGATCGCTGATATCGATCACCTGAAGCCCGGCGGTGTAGCACGCAACGTACGCGTAGTTGCCCTCGACCGCGACGCCGTGGGCGAGCGTGGGTGTGATGTACTCTCCTGCGTTCGTCGGGTTCGTAGGATCGTGGATGTCGATCACCTGAAGACCGCCCTGGCGATCCCCCAGGTACGCGTAGTCGCCCTCGACCACGATGTTGACGGCGAATCCCGGCGTCTCGCAGTTCCCCACGATCTCGAGCTCGAAGGGAGGAAGACGAATCTCTCCCCCGAGCGTGTCCCACTCGGCGGTCGTGGTGACCGCGTCGCGGTACGCAGCGGTCGTGAAGTCCTCCACGTACTCGTGGACCAGGGCGCCTGTGGGAATCGAGATGCAGAGAACAAGGAGCGAAACCAACAGACACCGTGCTGCGTTCGGATGCCAACGCATGCCGGCCTCCTCTCGTTCGGAACGAGGGCATCAGATTGACTGACTCGCATCCATAATAACAGAGATTACTGCCCATGGCAAGGACAGAGAGCCCTCAGGCCAGTCGATGTGACCGGGCGGTTGCTGCAGCCTTCGCTGCAGCGCCGCGCTCGCCTCCGCGTCGGAGCGTGTCATCGGGACAGGAGTTCGTCCGGCCCGATCCCCCACCGTGCGAGAACGTCCGCCGGCACATCCCCGCTTCTCGCCCTCTCATCGGCCCACTCGCGCGTCTCGACGTTCCTGCCGGCGGCGGTGCACAAGAGGGCCGGATCCGGCGTCACGTCCACGCGTCCGAGATCGAGCCGGTCGGCGTCCCAGCAGAGGAGAACGACGTCGGACCCATCGATGAGGCCATCGGCGTGATGCGCACAGGCGGTGTGAAGAAGCGCGAAGTCCCGGTCGGGGAGATCGAAGTGTGTGCCGCGTAGTCCCGCAGCGTACTCGGCGGCCCTGCGGCCGTGATCCGGATCGGTGCCCTCGGCTAGGCGGCAGGCGTCGTGGAGGACGGCGAAGAGTCCGAGGATGCCGGTGCTCACCCGGGCTCCGGTCGCGAGGCGCACCGCGTTCTCATACACCCGTGCCCAGTGCGCGATACCGTGGTTCCCGCCGGGTGGCAGCGCGTACTGGGAGAGGATGGTGCGGATGAGCGTTTCGGAGACCATTGCCCTCGACCACCAGGAGACGAGCGAGCGCTGCGCTCGTCGAGCGCATGGTGCTTCTGAAGTAGGGAATCGAGGCGCGACGCGGCACACGCCTGGCGGCGCCCGCGCACTCAGCTGAGCACGGCCTCGGCCTTCACCCTCCCCCGCAGCACCTCGAGCACGCGGCCGAGCGGCGCCACCATGTCGCTCCCGTAGTGTGCGCGGCAGCTCATGCCCGACACGTCCGCATCCTCGGTCTCACCTGAGGAAACGTCGGTGCTCGACTCCGGCCGCCAGTCCTCGGGCACGCGATTACGGACGCCGCAGTTCCGGCACGTGACCTCGGTGGGCGGCGCCTCGCGGCCGATCACGATGATGTGCTGGCAGTAGCTGCAGGTCATGGCAGGGGCCTGATGAGGACGCGCTTCGATGATCGTGGCGATCCCCTCGGTCTCGCCACCGACGGCCGCATCGATCACGCGGCGAAGCTCCTGCTCGTAGGCGCAGCCCTCCACGAGCACCGTCGCCCCGTCCGCCGATGGATGGAGAGCGCCGACGTAGATCGCGCGCGGCGTACCGGCATCGGGCCTGTCGTCGAGACTGAACGCGAAGCGGCCGCCGTCGACCCCCGCGAGCGTGGCTCCGACGCAGCCGTCGTTGAAGACGACGGTCGGCCCGACGGTGATCGGACACTCGAGCGAGAGGAGCTTCGGTCCCTCGGCCGTGCGCGCGAGCCTCCACCGCCCTGCGATCGCGCCGACCAAAGCAGTGATCGCAGCGAACAGCAGAATGTAGAGCATCACTCACCCCCCGGAGTTGAATCCAGGGCTCCGGGCAGCGCGCTGAAGAGCGCCGTCACGTCACGCGCCCCCTTCCACCTCCAGATCCGGCGCGGCAGAACCTGCGGCTCCCACCGGAGCGGCGATCTCATTCCGAAGCTCATACTTCCGCCGCCGGCCGAGCCAGTTGAACCGCGGTTCGACGTGAATCGTGACAGGCTCCCACCTGTCGTCTGCGAGACGGTAGCACGACCACCGATACCGCTTCCCGGCCGCCTCTCCGACCACGAGCTTCTACTTCCCCGTGAGCGCGTCCTCGGCCTGGCGGAGAGCCTTCTCGCAGATCGCGCGCGCCTCGTCCCGCTCTCCGATCCAGATCAAATGCTCGTGCCAGTGATCGAATCCGACGAGCACCTGGTGCTTCCAGCAGTCGATCCACACGGGGAAGGTCCCGTCGCCTGGAGGTGTCGCCATGAGGGTCCAGCCAAGGGATGTGGTCTTTGCCTCGACGTGGATCCGGTCGTCGAGGGAGTCGATCCACGGCACGGCACATCGCAAGAGCTCCATGTGAAGGGGAGCGAACCGGGATGCGTCGAGCGAGTCGGCCCACAGCGAGAACGGTTTGCCGCCATCGTCCGACCACTTCGCGACCAGCATCGAGTCACCTCCACTCGCAGGAGCCGCGCCCTGGAGAGCTGGTGTAGCCCATCGCGGAGCGCGGACGCGCAGCCGGCAGCGATGCCGGTGCCGCGACAGCGCCCAGCCAACGCGGCAGGCTCGGTCTCGGCAGGTCACTTCCTGGATCATGCTGTGAGGCATGCGCCTGGAGCATAGCACTGCGGGCAGACTCGGGCAATCGTCCCCGGAATGTGTCGTTCACGCGCTGCTCGTGACGCCCGGCGAGCCGACCGCAGGTGGAGGCTGGTCCGCTCGCACCTCGGGTCCGCTCCTAGCGGTACCTCCCCTTCACCCCACCCCACGTCGCGGGCTCGGTCGCTGACTGCCCGCACGCGTCGCAGCCGACCGGACGGGCGCCAACCTGCCCGCACTCGGGGTAGTTGTCCTCCGCGCAGGGAGAATCGGAACAGAGCGTGAAATCGCCCGCCGCCGCGTCGCAGAAGAACGGGTTCAGCTCGATGTTGCCCGCCACCCCGTACTGGTCGGCGATGCAGCCCTCCCAGTCACCGCCGTCGTTCCCGAAGACGTCGCAGCAGGCAAGCGTCGCACTCGCGACCGCGCCGCAGTAGACGGCAGCGCCGTTCACGCCGAAGGCGATGATCGTGTTCTCGAGAACCGGCGCCGCCGAGTAGGATGCCGACACGCCCGAGCCCGAGACGGCGGAGTTCGCAGCCAGAGTGCAGTGCGTGAGAACCGGGGCCCCGTCCCTGCAGGCGATCGCGCCGCCCGCATCCGCCTCGTTCTCGAAGAAGAGGCAGTTGGCGAACGTGGGCGAGGACGAGAAGGTGGACACTGCGCCCCCGACGGTGGCGGAGGTGTTCCCGGTCAGGACGCAATCCAGGAGCATCGGCGCGGTCTCGTTCGCGAAGTGCAGCGCTCCGCCTCCCCCATAGCCGCCGGCCGAGTTCCCCGAGAACACGCATCTCGTGAGCGTGGGCGACGAGTTGAGGTAGCAGTACAGCCCGCCCCCTTCCTGTTCGGCGACGTTCCCGACGAACATGCAGTCGGTCAGCGATGGGGACGCGTCCGCGACGCACCTCATCCCGCCCCCGTCCTGGTTCGACGAATTGCCCGAGAAGACGCAGTTCGTGAGAACGGCATAGCACTCCCCCTGGCACTCGATCCCCCCGCCGCTGACCGGGTTCGCGTTGTCGGAGAAGGTGCAGCCGTCGATGGTAGGAGAGGCGGACACGAGGAGCATCCCGTAACTGGCGTTCTCAGTGAACGTGCAGTCCGTGATCGTCGCGTCGGAGCCGTAGCGAATCGACGCCCCGCCGGGTGAGTTCCCGACGAAGACACAGTTGTTTACCGTCGGAGATGCGCCGAAGCAGCGGATGCCGCCGCCCCAGTTCGCGTGGTAGCCGTTCGTGACAGTGACACCATCCAGAACCGAGCCCGGTCCCGTGCCGGTCCAGAAGAGAAACCCCTCGTCCGCGCTCTCGCAGTCGACGATGCACGTCTCAGGATTGCCACTCTGCGACCGGACCGTAATCGCCTTCGTGCCGTAGTTGACGCCGCGGTTGCCGGGACCTGTGAAGACCCCGTCCGTCAACTCGACGATGTCTCCGGGGGACGACGCGGTGACCGCCGCCTGGATGGTGGGATAGTCGCCGGTACCGAAGGGATCGACAACGTAGGTCGCTCCCGACGCCGTAAGGCTGAAGCTGAGAACCAGGATGGACAGCACGAGCAGGTGACGCATGGGACTCCTCCTCCTTGCAGGTCTGGGATCGCACGGGCGATCCCTTCCACCGATGCAGCGCTTGTGATGTTCGGATGAGAGAGCCCCGCTCCGTCGAGCGGCGCCCCGCTGATTCACACGGACTACGAGACCTCTGTTACTGCGGCACCTCCCCCAGGAGCGGCAGCAACCGATCGAAGACCGTCTTCACCTGATGGGTCTGAAGGTAGTAGAGCGGGAACCCGAAGTAGACGACGTTCCCGCGGTCGCTTCCCGTGGGCGAGAGCACCATGCACGTCTCGCCCTCGTATTCCATGTTGAGGTATGAGTCGATCACGTGCGATTCGATCGGCGCGCCCTGATGCGCGTTGAGCTTCTCCACTTGAGGGAGGCCAGCACGCGTGTAGTTCGGATTGGCCGTGTAAGTGTACAGGGGCCACTTCCCGGGCTCCGGGAAGCCTCCCACCCCGACGCTGTCGATGTACATCGCCTCGAGATCGACCGTCGCGAGCCCCGGGATCCCAGTGCCCGCGGGCTCGGCGCCGTAGAAACAGTAGCCGTAGGTCCAGGGCGCGTTCTTGTTGGCCGCGAAGCCGCTCTCGTCCGCGTAGCTGATTCCGAGAGCGTCCCGAACGAAGACTTCACCGAATGTCGTGTCCGACGCCGTGACCATCAGAGGGTACGGCTCGTTCAGGATCTCCCCCAGTGACGTGAAGCCGCAGAGGATGAGATTACCTCCGACCCGCACGTATCCCCCGAGCAGATCGTAGGGCGCGTTGTATGGGTCGAAGAGATCCCCCAGAGCGGACGACTCCCCGTCCTGATACCAGATCACGGTCGACGCGCCCGCCAGCGTCGACGCGTCCGGCACCTCGAGCGGATGATCCTCCGCGTCCCACTCGACCGTCGGCCTCACATATGAACCGGCAAGCGTGTCGTAGAAGGCGTCGCGGTCGTCGTCCGTTCCCCACTGCGGTTGGAGCTCGCGCCAGTCGTAGTCATCCACAAGCAGGATGTGCTGATCGAGCGTCGTCTCGACGACCTCGAAGCAGATCTTCCCGCGCGTGACCTCGCCGTTCCCGTCCATCGCGCTGACGTAGAGCGCGTGTACCCCTGGCTCGGGCGTGACCTCAAAGCGGGTGTCATCGGGCGAGAAGCTCGTGCCCCACTCGGTCGTGTCGTCGTAGGCGGAGCTGTACCCCACGATCTCTGAGCTGCACGGCCACGGGTCCGCCAGCCAGCGGAAGACGAGATGTTCGCCCTCGAAGATCGGAATCGGCTCGTCGTATTGCGCCGGCCATATCGGGCCCCGGAAGGTGAAGTTCCTGAGGACGTTCGGGAACACGTAGAGCGTCGGCCCGACGAGACTCGGATTGGACGTGAACGTGCCGGTCGCAGGACTCGGATCGACTCCATCCAGATCGTCGATCGCCCACACGTCGAATCGATGCGTCCCTTCAAGCGGGCCGAAGTCGATCGTGATCTCCTCGGGCCCGAGGCTATCCTCTCCGGCGACCTCGAGCCAATCTCCGAGATCGCCGTCCCACAGGTAGAGTCGGTAGCCGTAGCCCACCACGAGGCCGTCGTAATCCCATCCCCGCCACTCGAAGTGCACGTGCGGACACGTGATCCCCTGAGGTCCGTCGATGATCTCTGTCTCGGGAAGGAGGTTCCGCCCGCTCACGACCACCACCGCGGGCGTCAGATCCTCGGCTCCGCGGTCGTCGACCGCCTTGACGGCGAGGGTGTGCCGCGGCGGAACTGCAGACGAATCGGCCGCGTCCGGGACCTTGAGCAGGTAGACACTGTCGGTCCGTGTCGTCCGCACCCAGTCGAGCGAATCCCAGCGCGTCCAGTAGTAGACCACGGATCCGTCGGCATCGGTTCCTGCCCACGTGACGTGCACGCGGACGCTCGTCGTGTCGCCCGCATCGCGTGCGAGCGTGATCTCCGTGTCGGGCGGCAGGTTCCCTCCGACCAGCTCCGGCCCCAGCTTGCCACAGCTAACAAGGGAAGCCGCGAAGAGGAGCGCGACGAGCGCTCCACTCACCACGGATGCTCTCGAGAACGTCATGGCTCGACTCCTTGCCCCGCCACGGGGCTCGGCTCGCCACACGATTCTTGATGTCCGATCAAGACTATGCTATTGTGCCACGGGATCCCGGAGCAGTCCAGGACAAGCTGCCGTAGAGCCCCTCGGATTTCAACGCCCCAGGACGGGAGGCATACCATGTCCGCGAGAGTCGTCATCGCGCTGATCGCAGGGCTCACCATCGCCGGCGCCGCGGCCACACCGGTCGGCGCGACCACGCGGAGCTCGGCAGACGCGGCTCCCTGGGGGTCGGCTCCCACCCTGCTGCCCGCCTGGCAGGACACGATCCTCACGTGGGACGACGGCGAACCCAACACCTCGACCACGGGCCAAGCCGGGATGAAGGCCGCGGTCGGGTTCCAGGCTCCCATGTGGGCCGAAGTGATCACCGGGATGGAGATCTACATCATGGACGACGGGATCACCCACCCGATAGACCCTGGACTCCCGACCACGAAGCCCTTCCTGACAGTGGTGTGGAGGCCTGACGACCTCATGCGCCCGGGCGTCCCCGCCACGGATGGGTACGTCCCATTCCCAGCCGATGCGTGTCCTGAGGACACGCTCGTCCACATCCAGTTCCCGAACCCCGTGGCGATCACCGACACGACGCACTTCCCCGATCGCTGGTTCTTCGTTGGCATCGAGTGGATGCATCGCAACAACCCGCTTCTCGGCATCGACACCGATCCCCCCATCGACTACTGGAGCTTCCGCTTCAACTGGTCTCAATGGGAGCTCCAGACCGGCGACCTCGTCATCCACGCGATCGTCGGGCGGGACACGACGCCTCCCCCACCCCCACCCGAGACGATTCACGTCGACATGCACGGCGGCGGCCACTACCTCACGATCCAGGAGGGAATCGACGCGGCGGACGTCGGCGACACGGTGCGCGTCGCGTCGGGGCGATACACGGGCCCGCTCAACAGAGGCCTCAGCTGTCCCGGGAAGTGGATCGTGCTCGACTCCGAGGCCGGAGCCGATTCGACCATCATCGACTGCGAGCACGAGGGCCGTGCATTCTATCTCATCAGCGGTGAGTCGATCCGCCTCCGCGGCTTCACCGTCACGAACGGCAGCGGATCCGGCGGCGGGGCCCGCATCGTCAACTCGAGCCTGGAGGCGCGCGAGTGCATCTTCCGGGAGAACGACGGAGGCGACTACGGTGGCGCCCTCTTCTGCAACAACGCGATCAGCGGATCCGCGTGGTTCACCCAGTGCGTCTTCGCCGACAACGAGGCGGCCCTCTCGGGAGGCGCGGTGCGGCTCGACTTCGCCCGCGCACACTTCGACAGCTGCACCTTCGAGGGGAACTCCGCGCCCGAGGGAAGCGCGATCGACTGCGGCACGTTCTCGTTCACCGGCATCTCGCACGCGATCCTGGCGAACGGCGAGGGCGGTGCTCCCATTCACTGCCCGGCAAGCAGCACGCCCATGATCACACGCTCGTGCGTTTTCGGCAACGCGGGTGGCGACAGCCTCTGCGGAGAGCACTACGACAACATCTTCGTCGACCCGCTCTTCTGCGCGGGCGACCTCACGCTCCACGACGACTCACCGTGCCTCCCGGGTGGGAATCCCTGGGGAGAGCAGCTCGGAGCGTACGGCGCGGGCGGCTGCGGACCCTCGACGGGCACCCCGGAACACGAAGGCCCGCTCGGTTTCGCTCTCTATGCGGCGTCACCGAATCCGTTCGAGGGCGCGACGACGATCGCCTTCCGCCTGCCTGAACAGGCAGACGTCGCACTCAGGATCTTCGATGTCTCGGGAAGACTCGTAAGGACGCTGCTCACCGATGCTCACCGTCAGGCCGGCCGCCACGAGGTTCGCTGGGACGGCCGTGACGACTCGGGCGAGCCGGTCGCGTCAGGCGTCTACTTCTGCCGCACCGAGGTGGGCGGCGCCAGTGCAACGAAGCGTCTGGTGCGACTGAGATAGCGCTATCTCCCCCGCCAGCCTCGGAGCAGCCTTCTTCGTCTCGGTGCACCTCAGCGGTAGATCGCCTTTATCGCGCCCCAGCTTCCTTCCTCAACCGGGACGATCGAGCCGCACTCGCAGTCGGGGTCGCCCGGAGGCGGATCCACACCGACGCCAGCGTTCATGAACACGCAGTATTCATCAACCTCGACGTCGCAGTCGGCCACCAGTCCGCCCTCGAGGTCCGGGGGCACGATGCGGAGGTATCCGGGAGGACCGATGTACCAGTAGTCCACATAGCCGATCAGCACCACACCCGCGGCGTCCGGGTACACGCACTCAACGCTGGCCATGACCCAGCCCATGTACGGATCCTCGACGTCGCCGAAGCTCCCGTGCGGAGCGGTGATCAGTGCGACCTGCTGATATCCCGCGGCGCCGAACGTCCGTTCAAAGGAGACAACTGCACCGGAAAGGCCTCCGTTCGCTCCGAAGCAGTCGCAAACCACGTAGACACGCAGCGGATTGACCGGATCGTCGACTCGGTGCACGCCGTTGGGAGGATCGAAGTCGAGGGAAACCCGAATGTCCGGATTCTGACCCGCCGGTGCCTGGACGGCGGCCGCCAGCAGGACAAGCAACATCAGAAGCACTCTCACCTGATCACCTCCTTTTCAGGCTCGCCGGGCATGACGCCGGCGCACGTTAACACGCCGCGCCACCGACGATTCGCGACGCAGAGGATCGGCCCGTGGCCCGAACTTGCGCCGACCATGACACCCTACACCCGGTCCCCGATCAACACAAACGCCGACCAGTAGTACGGGTGCTCGTACGGCCGCTCCCCGCGCTCATCCGTGTAGGTGCGGAGCCAGTGTTTCGCTTCCTGCAGCGCGTCGGCCTCGGACATCGCCGCGCCACGGCGCCCTCCGCGCTCGTCGTCGTACGTGCCGAAACGGTCCTCGTAGAACCTGCCCATGAGAAGCGCGGTCGCGCGGTCCTCGACCTTCCACAGGCTGACGAGCAGGCTCCGCGCGCCCGCCTGCAGAAACGCGTGCGCGAACCCGACGTAGCCCTCCCCCGTGACCTCCTTGCCGAGTCCGGTCTCGCACGCGGAGAGCGTCACCAAGTCGGCCGCGAGATCCCACTCGCGGACGATCTCCTCGGCCGTCACGAGTCCGTCGTAGATGCGAGAGCCCGACGCCGCGCACTCGAGCGGATCGGGCAGACCGACCTGCGAGAGCACGAGCGCCGATCGCTCGGGCCGCTCGTCACTGACGAGCGCGTGGGTCGCCACGTGGATCGTCCCGAAGTCGCGAAGGGCTCCCGACTCCGCAAGACGCACCAACGCCTGCTCGCTCGCGTCGGCACCGAGGAGGAGCGAGGACGTTCCGCACACGCCCGCGACCGCGGCGACCTCGTCCCGCGTGGCCGCGAGACGCGGAAGCGCCGCCAGCGCGGCCTCGCTTCCTGCGAGCGCGTCCCGGAGCGTCTCGTACCCCGGCGCCGCGTCGTCCGACGCCAGGAGCACGTCCCCCTCCCCCTCCATCGCGGCGAGATGTGCCTCGTTGAAGGGAGGATCGCCGACGAGCAGCACGTCGCTCCCGCTTCCACTCTCCGCCCCCTCACGCAGCCACGTGTAGATCGTCGCGGACGGGGCGTATGAGACCGAGTACCGCTCCCCCACGAACACGCCGTCGTCGTCGAGCAGGGCCTCGACCGGCACGCCCACCATCGCGCCGGAGGACAGCACGACGAGATCCTTCACCCCGTCGAGCGCGTGGGCGAGCGGGGCGATCCGGTCACTCCACAGCTCGCGCGACTCGGCCGCGACGACCATGTTCCAGAACTCCGGGCGCGAGAGGCCGCTCCTGAACGAGCGCGCCTGATCGAACACGGACGCTCCCCCGCCCTCTTCGGACGGAGAGCCCGCCTGCGCCCACATCACCGGCCCCTCGTTCCGAATCACGTAGCACCACGATTCACTCTCGTTGACCCGGACGCCGACGTCGAGCCACCCGATGATCGCGGCTTCGTCCGACAGGACCGACTGCACTCGTTCGAGCGAGAACGCCTGCCCTTCCGTCACCGGGTACTTCGCCGCTATCTCCCGTTGAAACGCGCTCCACGCGGCCTGCGCCTCGACCAGCGCGCCACGTGTCTCTTCCGCCGACGCTGCGGACTCCTCGGTCGTGTCGCTCCTCGCCGCCTTCCGGTAGGCGGCGAGCTGCCGATCGAGTCCCCCGAGGACTCCATTCAGGGAATCCTCGCGCGCGATCTCAGTCGCCGTGAGGTCGCGCTCCGCCGCGGCGATGAGGAGATCGGCGAGCGAATGCGCCAGCGCCTTCTCCGCCGCGGGCCATGCCTCCTCGGTCTTCCCCAGGGAAACTCGCGTGGCGGCTAGGTACGGATAGGGTGACAGCTGGAAGGTCGCCCGCTTGAGGCCCGCTCCGGCACGGAGCCGCGCGGCGTCGTGGACCCGTGCGGCCTCCGCGAGGAGCGGCTCGGCGCCCGCGTAGTCGCCCTGGTCCCGCTTGAGGGCGGCGAGCGTGGCGAGGCCTCGCACGATGTGTGGGTGCTCGTCACCGTGGAGCTGCCTCCACGTGGCCAGCGCCTCGCTGCAGGCGAGCTCCGCGCCCACGTAGTCGCCCTGAGCGCGACGGACGGCCGCAAGGTGATGGAGCGTCCCACCCACATCCGTGTGCACGTCCCCGAGGAGCTTCCTGTTCATCGCCAGCGCCTCCTCGAAGAGCCGGCCGGCCTCATCGTAGTTCTCCATCGCCCTGTGGAGCGCGGCGAGGTTGTGGATGCCGGTTGCGACGCTCGGGTGCTCGTCGCCGAGAAGCTCCCGTTTGATCGCGAGCGCGTCATTCAGAAGCGGCTCGGCCTCCGCGTACACCATCGCCACCGCCTCGCGGCAGAGAGGCTCCGCCTCCGCGTAGTCACCCTGGACCTTGAGCAGATTGCCGAGGTTGTTCACGGCGCCCGCGACCTCGGGGTGATCGCCGTCGAAGCACCTCCTCAGTATCGCCAGAGCCTTGCGCCAGAGCGGTTCGGCGCCCGCGTAGTCGCCCGTGACGTACAGGAAGTGTGCGTAGTTGTTGAGGCTGACTGCGACGTCGTGGTGATCGTCGCCGAGGAGCTTCCTGTGCATCGCGACGGCCTCCTGGAAGAGCGGCTCGGCGCCCTCGTACGTGCCCTGCGCGTTCAGGAGATAGAGGAGCGTGCTCAGGCTCGCGGCGACCTCGGGGTGCTCGTTCCCGAAGGCTTCCCTCCGAATCTCCAGCACCTCGCGCGTGATCTCCTCGGCGCGCGCGAAGTCGCCCACTCCAAGGTAGTTCAGCGCCTGGTTGTTCATGCTGACGGCCACCTCGGGATGTCTGTCTCCCAAGTACCGCCGCCGAATCTCGATCTGCCGCTCCGTCGCGGCCATCCCCTCGTCGAACCGACCCTCGTCCCAGCAGATCTCCCCGAACTCCTCGAGGGTGTCGGCCGCCGCAAGCTCGAGCCTGGCGTCCTCCGGGAGACTCGCGATGTGCTCCATCGTTGCGAGCAGGATCTCGATGTCGAGCACCTCGAACGCCTTCGCGTCGGGGTCCGCCTGCCTGAGCGCGAGCATCTCCCTCGCGATCTCGGCGGCCTCCGCGTGCCTCGCCTGCGCCCTCATCTCGTCGAGCTCGTCCCAGAGCACCTCGACGGGGTCGCGGATCTCCTCGGACTCCCTGGGCTCCTGCGCGAACCCGTCCGGCGCGATCATCGTCGCCAACGTGACGGCAAGTGCGGTCGTGATCGTCGACACGATTGAGGGTCGAGGCTTCATGGACGACTCCCTTCCGGTTCTGCTCTGGGTCCGACCCGCAGCGCAGCCGGCGGCGGCAGGTCCGCGCCGCACAGGCAGCCGAGCGTCCCAGGCCGGCACTCACTTCACGACGGTCATCTTCCGCCGCTCCGAGAATCCCGGCGCCTCGAGAACGTAGAAGTAGACGCCGGCGGCCACCTCCGCGCCGCGCGCGTCCCTCCCGTCCCACTCGACCACGTAGCGCCCGGGCGGCGCCCACGTGTCCAGCATCGCTCTGACGACGCGGCCGGCTGGATCGTAGATCCGGAGCGCCACGCGGCCGCCCGGCGCGGGCACCTCGTAGCTGATCCGGGTCGTCGGGTGGAGCGGGTTCGGGACGTTCTGATGAAGCACGAAGCCCTCGGGCGTGCCGCCCGTCTCGACGCCGGTTCGGACCGGCCACGCCGGATCGCTCTCGTTGCCGCCGAAGTCGGTGGCGGTGATCAGGTAGTAGTACAGCCATCCCTCGTCCACGAGGTCGGTCCACTCGGTGCCGGTCGTCGAGTGGACGAGGTTCTCCGGGCGCGGCACGAAGTCGGGATCCGTGCCCCGGTAGACTCTGAAGTAGTCGAAATCCTCGTCCTGCGACTCCTCCCAACTCAGTTGATTCTGGTACCTGCTGTAGTCGACGAGGAAGCCCCCGGGCACGCCCGGCGCGAGGTTGTCGATCG
The DNA here is from genome assembly GCA_025774545.1 of bacterium. Lineage (GTDB taxonomy): Bacteria > Joyebacterota > Joyebacteria > Joyebacterales > Joyebacteraceae > JALGVU01. Next base: position 14,785 of record JALGVU010000053.1, read on the forward strand.
AGTACCCGCTGTCCGGAGGCGAGTCGAAGTAGACCCACGCGACGTCCGTCAGTGCCCGAATGCCGAACACCGACCAGCAGATGCCGGCCTCGGCCGTGGAGTCGCAGAGCGTCGGAGCGACGCACTGGTAGAGCATGCTCCCGGTCGACGGCACCGTGGTGACGTAGTCCCACACGCCGAACCGCGAAGCCGCGTCGGCGGGCGGGATTCCCTCGGCTTCCTCGACCGAGCGACGACGGATCTCCGCCGCCCCGTGAGCCGGCTCCCTCATCCACTGATCCTGACGGCGGTAGATCGCGTAGCCGGTGACGCACGTCGTGCATCCTGGCGCATCGTGGAACGATCGCTCCCAACGGATCCGCACCTGCCGCCCCTGGTCGTTTCCGACATCGACGATGCCCACGATCTCGGGTTCCGGGCCGGCGCTCGGCTCCTTCCCGAAAAACGCCATGATGTTGCTCATGAGATCCTGCCTGTCCGCCGTGCCGCTCGTGTACGTCCCGTCGGGCAGGCGGTCGCCCATCATGAACTCCATCCCGAACCCGAGATTGACCGTCTCGTAGTCCAGCACTGGGTGATCGTACGCGGCCCCGGCAGACGACTGCTGCAGGTCGGACCGGACGTACTCGACTGCGGTCTCGGTCAGGGCGACGCCGGCCTGTGGCTCGACGACGTCGAACGCGCAGGGAGAGGGAGCGCCGCCCCGGAGGACGCACTCGCCGTCCGCGTGGGTCATGAAGTCGAAACCCCCCGCGTAGTCACGCAGGACCGGCACGCTGTCTCCGACCGAGTCCTGAATGTACTCCGACGCCAGCCAGATGTCGTAGAGGCCGAGCGTCTCCCAGCCGACCTGCACGAGGTCGTAGCCGATGTCGTTGCCTGTCAGGAGGAGGTTCCGCGTCTTGCCGTAGGTGGACTCGTTCAGCCACATGACGAGCGCAAGCTGGTCGTCAGGAGTGAGGGTGCGGGTGTCGACGTCGCTCGTGAACCAGACCTGGGTGTCGTAGTACTTCATCCCGCTGCTGTCGGGCCCGGCCGAGTGGCTGAGTGTGGCTCCTGGGACGTTCACGTCGTAGGTGTCCCACTCGTAACCGAGCGCGCCGAGCGCCTCGCGGTAGTAGTACTCCGAGTCGTGCTGGTAGTCGCCGTCCTCGCCGGGCGTCAGACCCTCGTGTTTGTCGACGAGGAGGATGCCCGGGGTCTCTTCGGACCCGACGATCGGCAGGATCGAGAACTCGAGGACTTGACCGGGAGCCGTGGCGGGGAACCTCGATGGGTTACCCAGGCCGTCGGTCGCCGTGAAGTAGTACCAGATCTCCGTGCCGCCGGACATCTGGTCCACGGGCGGAGGGGCGACGTACCAGTCGCTCCCCCCTCCCTCAGGCACAAGAGGGTAGCTCTGCCACGTCCAGCCGTGATTGCTCGACGCCCGGAGCGAGGCGGTCGCGATGCCGTCGGCATCCTCGATCCGCACGCGGGCCGAATCCAGGATCGCCTCGGGCAGCTCGTCCACGAACCAGTCGTGGAAGTGATTCCACGTGTCGTACTCCCACGCGGTCTGGTCGCGTGTCTCCGCGGCCTCGGAGCCGCGACCCGCGCGAGGCGCGCTCCACACCGAGACCGGGATGACGCGGTCCCTCGGACCCGCCACTGCTGCCGCGAAACTGACGGCGACGAGCGCGAGCGCGACCGAGAGCGCGAGGACAGCAAAGGGCCTCTGTCTCATTGGGGCAACCCCCTTTCCGTCGTGTCGACGATGCCGCGCGCCGGCGGTCCGCTCCGTGGTTCCCTCAACGCGGACCGACAGAATCCCCCTCACCCGGCGCGCCCGCCTGGATCGATCCGAACATCACCGGAACATCGCCTTGATCGACCCCCACGACTGGTGATTGTCGATCGATGTCCCTGCACACCCCCCGCAGTCCGGCTCGCCCGGTTCTGGCTCCATCCCGAACCCCACGTTGCCCATGATGCAGTACTCGTGGGGCTCACCGGCGTAGTCGAGCACGAGCTTCCCGGAGAAGGCGTGCGGCTCGATCGTGATCGTGCCAGGAGACCCCATGTAGAGGTATCGGACCACGCCCGCGAGCACGATGCCGCTCGGGCCCGGGAAGCTGGGTTCCGCGGCCGCTATCTGCCATCCGTCCGCCTCGATGTAGCCGAAGTCGACGCCGCCCAAGAGGTTGGTCTGATCGATTGCGGCACCTTCGAAGGTCCGCTCGAAGCGCAGGGCAAGACCGCTCACACCGACGATCTGATCGAAACACTCGACTCCGATGTAGATGTCGTGCTCGCTTCCGGGTGCCGGGTTGACGATGATACCCAGCCAGGCCGCCGGATCAGGACTCGCCCAGATGGACGGGTCGTTATTGCTCGCCTCGGTGTGCTCGATCCTGAGGAGGGGCCTGTCAGAGGTCGAGAGAGCGTTCCTGCTGAAGAATTTGGCGCCGTGCTCCTGGGCACCCTGACTCTCCTCCATGAGACACAGCGTGAACAGTCCGCCCTTGTACCGCTGTGCCAGGCCTGGGACGTTCCACCCGTACTCGGTGAACGTGTCGCTCACCGTCGTCGTCCACTCCGCCGTGTCGTTGATCACGAGCCCGTACTGGTCCGGATTGACGAGCAGAGCCCACGTGACGAGGTTGTCCTCATCCCAGCCGCCCTCGTCCCCTGCAACCTCATGCGCGCAGACGTCGACGCCTGATCCGGGCTCCCGGAGGCGGCAGGTCATGTACAGCGTGCACTGATGGATCGCTCGGTCCGCGTAACCCGTGAGATCGAACCTGATGAACGTCGCGTAGTACGCGGCCGCAGGGTAGGTCGCCCTCCAGTCGTGGCCGACGAGCAAGAGACCGGCGTACCCGTCGCCGTAGTAGTCCGTGTAGTCGGTCGGGACACTGATGTCATGCGTGGGGTCCTCGAACGAGACGTC
>JALGVU010000260.1 GCA_025774545.1 bacterium
GCATGGCCAGTGCGCTGTCCCCGCGCCGAACGCAGACTTCGTGGCGGTCGCGGCGGGCTGGTATCACAGCCTGGGCCTCAAGTACGACGGGACGGTCGTGGGCTGGGGAGAGAACTACTACGGCCAGTGCGACGCCCCCGCGCCGAACGCGGACTTCCTTGAGGTCGCGGGGGGTCGGTATCACAGCCTGGGCCTCAAGTCCGACGGGACGATCGTGGCCTGGGGGTACAACCACTGGGGCCAGTACGACGTCCCTCCGCCGAACGCGGACTTCGTAGCTGTCGCGGGGGGCTCTCGTTACAGCCTGGGCCTCAAGTCCGACGGGACGATCGTGGCGTGGGGACGGAACAACTGCGGCCAGTGCAATGTCCCCGCGCCGAACGCCGACTTCGTCGCGGTCGCGGGGGGCCACTATCACAGCCTGGGCCTCAAGTCCGACGGGACGATCGTGGCCTGGGGGTTCAACGGCTACGGCCAGTGCGGTGTCCCCGCGCCGAACGTCGACTTCGTGGCCGTCGCGGGCGGCAGGTCCCACAGCCTGGGCCTCAAGTCCGACGGGACAATTGTGGCCTGGGGGAGCAATAGCCACGGCCAGTGCGATGTCCCCGCACCGAACGCGGACTTCGTGGCGGTCGCGGGAGGCCGGTATCATAGCCTTGCCCTCACGTCCGACGGGACGATCGTGGCATGGGGGTGGAATAGCTCCGGCGAGTGCGACGTCCCCGCGCCGAACGCGGACTTCGTGGCGGTCGCGGGGGGCGGCTATGATGACGTAATGAGTGGTTCTCACAGCCTCGGCCTTAAGTCCGACGGGACGATCGTGGCATGGGGGTACAACCAATGGGGCCAGTGCGACGTCCCTGCGCCGAACGCGGACTTCGTAGCTGTCGCGGGGGGCTCTCGTCACAGCCTGGGCCTCAAGTCCGACGGGACGATCGTGGCCTGGGGGTACAACCACTGGGGCCAGTGCGACGTCCCTCCGCCGAACGTGGACTTTGTGGCTGTCGCCGGGGGCGGCCCTCACAGTCTGGGCATCAAGTCCGACGGGACGATCGTGGCCTGGGGGGACAACGGCTACGGCCAGTGCAATGTCCCCGCGCCGAACGCCGACTTCGTCGCGGTCGCGGGGGGCTACTATCACAGCCTGGGCCTCAAGTCCGACGGGACGATCGTGGCCTGGGGGTGGAACAACGACGGCCAGTGCAATGTCCCCGCGCCGAACGCGGACTTCGTCGCGGTCGCCGGGGGCGGGTATCACAGTCTGGGCATCAGGAGCCCCGGCACCACGCCCGTTGAGACTGCTTTCTATGCCACCCTCATGCATGAAGGTGGCGCTGTGCTGCTCAGATGGATGCTCCCGAGCTGCCCCGGAGGTACTGGTCTCCTGATCTACCGGGCGCTCTCTGAGGACGGCCCCTATGCCTGCATCACGCCGGAGCCCCTGCCGGACGCCGCGCAGGGTAGCTATGTCGACGAGACTGCGTGGCCTGGTGGGACGTTCTGGTACGAACTGCGCGCGGTTCTTCCCTCTGGCGAGGAGATCCTCGCGACTGACATACATGCCTCAGCTGCTGTACCCGGCACGCTGGCGTTCGGGATTCGGTACGTGATGCCTAACCCTTCCACGACCCATGCGACCATCGGCTACGCGCTTCCCGAGGGGTGGCGGTCTGCCCGGCTCTCGGTGCATGATGTGGCTGGTCGGCTCGTCCGGCGGTTGGATCCCGCGACGGGAGCTCAGGGTTTCGTCGCGGTCGATTGGGACGGGAGAGCCGGTTCAGGGGAACGGGTTGCTTCCGGCGTGTACTTCCTCCGGCTCGAGGTTGACGGTGCGGCAGCCACGCAGAGGGTGGTGTTGCTGCGATGAGCCAAGAGGCTCGTGCGCGATCAGCGTTTCCATCGCGGATCCAAGGACGAAACGATGTGCGCCACACGGAGAGGACGTGCCATCCCCCTCGTGGGGATTCTCACCCTCGCCTCCAGTCCGGGGCTGGGCCTCGTCCCGGCCGGAGGAGTGGCTGTTCGTACGACACCGACCGAGGAGGAGGATTCAGCAGTGAACGGAACGCTCAGTTCGAAGACGGGCGCGCTGCCGACGCTTGCTTGCGTTACTGCACTCATTCTCGGCGTGGCGATCGGGGGCGCCGCCCAGACTCACCCAGTAGACCTGCACAGTACGACGGGCCCGACCCCGCCACCAGGGGTCGCGCCGAAGATCCCCGGAACTCCACCTCCCAGCCCCAGAGCTGTCATCATCGCCGGCGTCCCCGCGTATTGGTGGCGGCACGGCTGCGGCCCGACCAGCGTCGGCATGGTGATCGGGTACTACGACGTCCACGGCTACGATGACCTCTTCCCGGGTGACGCCTCGACGCAGACGGCGGAGGTCGACCAGGCGATCGCGTCACAGCGGAGTGCGGTGGACCCAGGGCACTATGAGGACTACAGCCTTCCCCTCGACGATGAGGCGACGGGCGTCCTGCCGGACAGGTCCGAGCCGCCTGGGGGAGACGAGCATGTGAGCGACTGCCTTGCCGACTTCATGGGGACCTCCTGGAGCGTGCACGACATGCTCTACGGGTGGAGCATGGGGAGTAGAGTGGCCCCGGCCTTCGAGTCGTACATCGGGATGAGAAACCCAGAGTACGCCCCGCTCGCCGAGCAGCACCTTGGCGTCCACATGGAGCTCACGTGGGAGCTCCTGACGAGCGAGATCGACGCCGGTCACCCGATGGTCTTCCTCGTAGACACCGTTGGTGATGGCTTCTCGGATCACTTCGTCACCGTCGTGGGCTACTCGTCGGATCCCTTCCAACATTACGGCTGCCTTGATACGTGGGACCCCGTGGACGAGATCAGATGGTGCGAGTTCGCCCCGTACGACGTTGGGCAACCATGGGGGGTGTACCGCGGCTACACGTTCCGCCCTTCGCTCACGCTCATCGTGGACGCGGCGGGCGGAGGCGACTACACGACGATAGGGGACGCGATCGCCGCTGCGCCGGAGAGGGCCTGGATCCGGGTGGAGAGCGGAACCTACACCGGCCCGGAGAACCGCGACCTCGACCCCGTCGGGAAGGAGCTCTGGATCTTCTCGGCGGCCGGCCCGGAGAGCACGATCATCGACTGCGAGGGATCGGGACGCGGGTTCTACTTCCACACGCAGGAAGACAGCCTCTGCGTAGTCGAGGGATTCACCATCAGGAACGGAACGGCCGACCGCGGCGGCGGGGTCCGGTGCTTCTTCAACTCATCGCCGACCCTGAGAGATCTCGTGATCGAGGGCTGTGAGGCTTCGGTGGGCGGAGGAGGGCTGCACTGCGGCGCTGCAGCGTCCCCCGTCATCGAGGGCGTCACCTTCACCGGGAACACGAGCAGCGGAAACGGCGGAGCGGTCTGCCTGAACGCGGCTTCACCCAGGATGTCGCAGGTCACCATCTGCGGCAACTCGGCCGACGGCCAGACGAGCGGAATACACGCAGCCGGGGCGTCGGCGCCCGCAGTCACGAATGCGATCATCGCGTATGGCGGGAGTGGCGGCGCCGTGTTCTGCGACGCTTCGAGCGATCTCTCCATCACGCACTCGTGCGTCTGGGCGAACTCCGGAGGCGACAGCCTGTGCGGCGCATACTCCGACAACTTGTTCGCGAACCCGCTCTTCTGCGGTGCCGACGAGGGGGATCTCGAACTCCGGGACGACTCCCAGTGTCTCCCGGGGAACAACGCCTGGGGCGAGCTGATCGGCGCACACGGCCAAGGTGAGTGCGCGACAGGAGTGGACGGCGTTACCGCATCAGAGGTCGTTCTCCATCCGGCGGCCCCGAACCCGTTCTATCCTTCGACGGCGATCGCCTTCGAACTCCCAGGGCGATCGACGGTCGATCTCAGGATCTACGACGTGCGCGGACGGCTCGTCCGCACGCTCCTCGAGGCCGATGTGATCGACGCCGGCCGCCACACGACCACGTGGGACGGGCGCGACAGGGCGGGCGAGCGCGTCGCTTCCGGCGTGTACTTCTACCGGATCGAGGTCGACGGTGCGGTGGCCACCCAGAGGATGGTGTTGCTGCGCTAGCGAAGTGGTTCGTTCGGAACCGAGCACCACGACCTGTGCTACGGTGAAGGCCCATGAGCCGAGGTGGGGGAGGGAGTCTG
>JALGVU010000261.1 GCA_025774545.1 bacterium
GGCTCCGGCTTCTCGACCTTGATCTTGTCGTCGACCTGCGCGACACCCTCGGTGTTCCCCGTGACGAGCACGACCTTCTCGCGCTCAGCCTGCGAGGGTGCGGTGCCCTCGACCGTGGCCACGCCGTCGTCGAAGTTGATGCGAAGATCACTGATCTTGAAACCGAGCGTCCGGATCTGCTGCGTGAGCGCCGCAGCCTTCGCCCGCTCGTTCGCCTCCTCGGCCTCCTTGCCGCCGCCGAGGAGCTTCTCACCGGCGTCCCTCACGAAATCGAAGAGCCCCATCCGTCTGCTCCTTTCCATGACGGCGGGAGCACAACTCCGTCCCGCCCTGGTTGCGTTCAGTCCTGCGTCTCGCACCGAGTCCCGCGACGCTAGCGCTTCCCGAAGAGCTTCGCCAGGAACCCGACCTTCTGGACGACCTCGCCGATCTCGACCTGCCCGTCGCCGTTCGAGTCGAGGAGATTCCCGATGAGCCCCATCTCCTTCGGGGCGTTGCGCTCGATCGTCTGGCGCTCGGTGGTGAGGAAGCCCGAGAGGGTGTTCGCGTCCATCTGCTTCTGGCGCTGCGTCTTGCCGAGCATCCCCATCACGATCGGCGCGAGCGTGATGAGAAGCTTGCCGACGGCGGCCCCGTCGAGGCCGCTCTGCTTGCTGATTCCGGTCTCGACCGCCTGGCGCTTGTTGCCGAGGACGTGCTGTAGAATGCCGTCGCCGGGACCGGCCTCGGGATTGCCGAGGAAGCCGCCCAGGTTGTCGAGGATGCTCCCGTCGTGATCCTTGGTCAGCGCATTCGCGAGCGACGATGCGCCCTCCGGCTTCGACGCGTTCCTCGCGAGCGCGCCCATGATGAGTGGAAGCGCCATCGAGACGGCGCTCTGCGTCTTGTTCTCGTCGGCGCCGATGGCGCTTCCGATCTGCTGCATGGCGCCGCCCGAAAGCTGCCCCATCAGCATGTCCACCAAGCCTGCCATGATCCTGCTCCCTTCGATCCAACCGTACCTGCTGTCTCCCCGAGAGGGCCCTCGGCCCCGGGCCGCCGGGGTGGGAACACACACAGTCAAACAGGCTAAGACATCCGGGAGGGGAACGCAGGGGCGGGACGGTTGCGCTGCGATCCCCGGACCGTCCGGCTCCGGAAAGGGACCGCCCTCCGGGCAGTTGCGCGGAGGGCGGTCGGAACGGCACGGGCCGGGCTCGAGCCGCGTGTGAGCGCTCGCTCGCTAGTGTTCCCCGGTCTCGGCGGGCTCCGCCGGCGGCTCGGGCTCGGCAGGGGGCGCGGGCTCGTCGAGGGGCGCGGGCTCAGCGGGCTTGCCTACGTCGGACGCCTCGTCCGCAGGCGGCTCTGGCGGGTCGACCTGCTTCGCCGGTCTCTCGGCCCCCGGGGCCGGTTCGGGCACGTCCGGGACCGTGATGGCGATCTCCTTGGTCTTCTCGTCGTGCAGCTTGAACTCCACCGGCACGATCACTTCGAAGTTCTCCTGCGGCTCGCCGTTCACCTTGAAGATCCACTTCCCGGCGGCCGTGGCGGCGGCCTCCCCGAGCGACGGATAGTCCTCAACGTCCTCCATGACGGAGACATGCATGACGCTTCCCTCGGGCGTGATCTCGAGCTCGAGGACGATCCTGCCTCCGACGCCGTCCCTCTTCGCATCGTCGGGATACACCGGGTCCTCGGCCGACACGAACTCGAGGGTGTAGGTTCTCTCCTCGACGGTCGCGGGGTCCTCGCTGGTCGGGGCCGTGTCGCCCGAGGTCTCGGCGACCGGCGTCTCCGCCGTCTCGTCCGCGGTGGCCGGGGAATCGAGCGGCAGCGCGGCGGCGAGCACGACGAACATGAGGGCGAGGGCAAGACAGATTCTGTGTCTCGGCATGACGTTCTTCCTCCCTTCCGATCTCAACAGGTCGAATCGACGACGAATCAGCGATGGCCGCCCGAACGCGAGGCCCGCCTGCGCATGGGCGGGGGCGAGTGCGACGGTGAGAACGCGGGCGAGCGCCCGGGCGTAGGTCGAGCGATCGGTGCCCTGGTCGAGGGCGACCTCGTCGCACGCCATCTCGCCGGTGTCCCTGAGGGCTCGAAGGAGCATCCACAGCGGAGGGAAGTAGAAGAACGCGACGATCGCCGCGCGCTGGAGCGCGACGCGAAGCGGCTCGAGCCGACGTCGGTGTGCGTCCTCGTGGAGAAGGACGCCCCGGAGTTCGTCACAACTGAGCCGTGCGACCACGGTGTCTGAGACAAGGATTCTCGGTCTCACGAGACCGGCGACGAACGGCATCGCGTGTCCCGGAGTCACGCGCACGGCAGGCGTGGGGACCCGGATGCCTTCGAGGGCGCTCTCCAGTCGTCGCCGAATCCACTCAGACGTCCCGTCGAGCGTGACGCCCCTCGACCACGCTGCCGCGGGTCGGGTGCGGACCCAGTGGAACGCGACGCCCGCCGCGCCGGCGATCCAGAGGAGCGACAGCGTCGCCGCCATCGTGCCCGACGGCGCTACGCCTGCCTGCCACAGGCGCGCGGCCGGTCCGGCCGGGTCGAGCAGCGGGGAGATCTTCCCGATCACGACCGTGACCGTCGTCGCGTCGAGACCCGCGATCCCCGTGCCTCGGGCGAACGCGCCGAGGGAGCCCTGAATGAGCGGCCTCACGAGGGCGAACGGAATCAGGAGCTTCGCGAGTCCGATCCACCAGAGCGCGTTCGTGACTCGCGCCGGCGCCGCGCGCATGGTCCACGCGAGCGCCGCGAGGACGCCGAGCACGAGCGTCGTCTGCCAGAGGTGCGTCACCACGCCTGCCCAGATCTCACCGATCATGCTGGCATCGAACGTCACGCGTCGCTCTCCTTCTTCGCCGGCGGGCCGTCTGGCGCACGCCTCCTCGATCTCCTCTTCTCGATCAGGCCCTCGACCTCCTTGAGGTCCTCGATCGTGACCTCCTGCATGTCCGCGAGCTGCGCGACGAGCGGTGCGGCGGAGCCGTCGAACGCCACGTCGAGGAAGCGGCGGATCTCCTTCCTGATCATGGCGGCGGGGGAGACGGCCGAGCGGTAGACCCACGCCTTGCCGCTCTTGCGAACCCGGACGACCGCGCCCTTCTCCTCGAGGCGCTCGACGATCTTCCTGACGGTCGAGTAGCTCGGCGGCGAGTCCAGGTCCTCGTGAATCTGCCGCACCGTGGCCTCGCGGCGGCTCCAGAGCTTCCGGAGGCACGTCAGCTCGAACCGGGACAGATTGGGTAGCGATGTCATGGATTGGCTCTCCTGCTATCGGTGACATCTGTCACAGTCATTCTGTGACATCTGTCGCGGGAAGTCAAGGGCTCTCTTGGGGCGCCCGCGGGGCAGCGGGCGTCGGTCAGGCAGCGGGCGCCGGCCGCGCAGCGGGCGTCGGGATCCCACGCGGGGCCACTCCGAGGAGGTGCAGCCCGCGCGCGGTTCCTGTATACTCAGGCGCCCGGCGCCCTCGCCGCTCCGTCTGGAGCGCCGTCCCGGAGGACCGCGGGGAGGACCCGCGGCGGCCGTCACCCGGAGGGTACCCCGACCATGGCACGTTTCCGCTGCACCGTCTGCAATTGGATCTACGACGAGAAGAAGGAGGGGGTCCCCTTCGCGGACCTGCCGGACGACTGGACCTGCCCGCAGTGCGGCGCGCCGAAATCGGCCTTCGTTCCCGAGGGGCCGGAGGTGGCCGCGGGCGACGTCGCCACGACCGTGGCGGACAAGATGGTCGAACAGCTCGTCGCCTTCGGGGTGACGTGCGTCTACGGCATCCCCGGCGACTCCAACCTGCCGCTCGTCGATTCGATCCGGCGGGACGGACGCATCCGGTTCGTTCTGACGAGGCACGAGGAGACGGCCGCGTTCATGGCGTCGGCGCACGGAAAGGTCACCGACACGATCGGCGTCTGCCTGTCGATCGCGGGGCCCGGTGCCACGAATCTCGTGACGGGACTCATGGACGCCCAGGCCGACCGGAGTCCGGCGCTCGCGCTCGTGGGGCAGGTCGCCGAGGTCTACCTCGGAAGCGAGGCCTTCCAGGAGATCGACCAGCTCGAGCTCTTCCATCCCTTCACCGAGTTCGCCGAGACGGTGGCGCGTCCGAACCAGGCGCTCAAGCTCGTCGTCAACGCGGCGAAGCACGCCTATCGGCAGCC
>JALGVU010000262.1 GCA_025774545.1 bacterium
CGACGTGGAGTTCTCGGACAACGGGGGCACGAGCTACGTGTACACACCTGTCCCCGACGGGGACGGTTACGACAACGGTGTGACGCACCTTCGGGTCAACCCGCAAGGCGCGTTCGATGCGTCCGACGGCAGCAACCACCCGAGTTTCACGCTCGAGTTCGATGTCCGGGTGAAGTGACGCGAGGCGGCCGGTCCCTGGAGGGTCCGGCCGGATCAGGGAGTGACGATGAGACGGAGTGGAGCGGAGCGACGGAGGAGGCCCGAAGCGGACGCGCGGCGATCGAGGCCGGAGGCGGCCTCACGTCTCGCGGCGCGGCGCGCGGTGCTTCTGCTGCCGCTGCTCCTGTTCCTGAACGCGCCCTCCGCGTGGGCCGACGGGACTCCGTCCTGCACCGAGATCACGAACCAGGCGTCGGCGTCGTTCACGATCGGCGAATCTGACTACGTCCGGGTGAGCAACACGACGGTCACGACCGTCGCGCAGCTCATCGACGTGAGTGTCGTCTGGCAGGACGCGGCGGCCGTCGTCGTGCGTCCGGGCGACACGAGCAGGGTCCTGACGTTCCTTGTGACGAACACGGGGAACGGCGCGGACGGCTTCTCTCTGGAGGGGGCGAGCGAGCTTGCTGGTGACGACTTCGACCCCGTCCTCGAGGCGATCTATCTGGATGGAGACGACGACGGCGTCTGGGATCCGGACCTCGACGAGTTGTACGTTCCTGGTTCGAACGACCCGTCGCTCGATGCCGGGGCCTCGATCGTGGTCTTCCTACTGAGCGGCATCCCGGCAGACGCCGCTCACGGTGAGCTGGCGGCGAGCGAGTTGATTGCGACGTCAAACACCGGCAGCGGGGCGCCGGGTACCGTCATCCTCGGGGTGGCGCCGTGCGGGGCCGACGCGATCGTGGGGACCTCCGGCGGGAGAGCCGCCGACGTCGGTGAGTACGTCGTTTCGACGGTCGAGGTGTCGCTTCTGAAGTCGGCCTCGATCGCCGATCCGTTCGGAGGAGTCGAGCCGATGCCGGGCGCCGTGATTACGTACTCCGTCGTCGTGACGGTCGAGGGGACGGAGACGGCCGAGGACGTCACGGTCGTCGACGCGATTCCGACGAACACGACGTACGTACCCGGAACCCTCGGCTTGAACGGCGCCGCGCTCACGGACGAGGCCGACGGGGATGCGGGCGACGTCGGCGCCACGGCACCGGGAGCCGTGACGGTCGCGCTGGGGGATCTCGCCGGAGGCGAGGCCGTCCAGATCGTCACGTTCGACGTGACGATAGACTAGCGAAGCACGGAGGTGGGGAGAACCCGCGGCCGGCGTCGCAGAAGAAACGATAGACGGGAAGGAAGCGGGCCCGGGGCGCGTCCACGACGCGGGGAGCCACGGACCGACCGCGGAGGTCGCACCATCGATACGCAGAGAAGAGCTGGCGATCAGAAGTACGAAGGGAGGATCACCATGAGACGCAGTGCAGTTGCTGTCGTTCTCGGAGTCCTCGTTCTCGCCCTCGCGGCAGGAGCCGCCGGGTCCGAGAAGCCCGGGAGCATCAAGCTCCGAGTCATCGCCGAGACGGAGGAGGAGATCACGACGCCTGCCGGCGAGACCGAGACCGTGCGGGTCGAGGCGACGACGGTCGTGCCGGGCGACGAGGTGATCTACACGATCTTCTACACGAACGTCGGCGAGAGGCCGGCGGACAACGTCCGGGTCACGAACCCCATCCCGGAGCACCTGCTCTACGTGGATGGAAGCGCCGCGGGCGAAGGCACGACGCTCACGTTCTCCGTGGACGGCGGCAACTCGTACGCCGACGCGGCCGACATCACGGTTCGCGACGAGCACGGACAGACGCGCACGGCGACGGCCACCGATTACACGCACATCAGATGGACACTCGATCGAACCCTCGAGTCCGGAGAGGAGGGACACGTGAGCTTCGTGGCGCAGCTCATGTAGGGCCGCGCCCGCCGGGGCGGCAAGGCCGCTCCCGATGTTCACAGGGGGGAACCATGACGGGAGCATGTTCTCGAACATCGTGAGAGGAGTGACACGCATGAACAGGCAGCTGAAGTCGGTCCTGTACGGGATCTTTGTGAGCGGTCTCATCGCATTCGGCCTGACGGGCGTCGCCCGAGCCGACGGGACCGCGTCGGGCACGAGCATCGACAACCTCGCGACGGTCGACTACGACGTCGACGGCGTCGCGCAGACCGAGATCGAGAGCTCGCCCGCCGGCAACTCGACTCCCGGAGTCGGGAACGGCACGGACACCTCGTTCGTGGTCGACAACAAGGTCGACCTGACCGTCGCCACGACCGACGGCGCCGCGGTCGCGGTCACGCCGGGCGACGGCGACCAGGTACTGATCTACACGGTCACGAACGACGGGAACACGGTGCAGGACTATTCGCTCACGGCCCAGGGGGCCTCTGGAACGTGGGGCGGGGCGACCGATAACTTCGACGCCACGAGCGTGAACGTCTACGTCGACGTGAACGCCAACGACACGTACGAGTCCGGTACCGATACCGCGACGTACATCGACGAGCTCGCGGCCGATGCCGATATCTCGGTCTTCGTCGTCGGCGACATCCCGCTTGCACAGTCGGACGATGACGGCGCGCTCTACGACCTCATCGCCCAGACAGCGCAGGGGGGCGCGGGAGGTTCGCAGGGCGCCGACATCACGACCGACGATGCCGGCTCCGCCGACGTCGCCGGCACCGTGCAGATCGTCTTCGCCGATGGCGCAGGAACGGGCGACGCGGCGAACGACGGCAAGCACTCGAGCCGCGATGGCTACCTCGTGCAGTCGGCCGCGATGACGGTAACGAAGACCTCCGCGGTGGTCTCGGATCCGATCAACGGCACGACGAACCCGAAGGCCATCCCGGGTGCCACGATGCGTTACACGATCACAGTGGCGAACGCCGGGAACGAGGACGCCGACGCCGTGACGGTTGTCGATACGATTCCGACGAACACGACGTACGTCGCGGGCACGATGGAACTCGACAGCGCGTCCCTGACCGACGGGGCAGACGCCGACGAGGGCGACTACAACGTCACGAACGCGGGCGCGGTGACGATCGTCATCAGCGCGGTGGCAGCGAGTGGCGGCAGCTCGACGATCACGTTCGACGTGACCGTCGACTAGTGCGGAGCGTCGGCGGGATGTCTTGGATCCGCGAGACACCCAACGGCAGACAGGTACTCAGGGGCGTGAGGTCGCGGCGTTCGTTCGCGGCGCTCGCACCCCTCGTCCGCATGTTTGCGACCCTCGTCCTCGTTCTTGCGCTCGTCCCGGCAGAGGGGCGCGCCGTGCCGCCCGGCACGGTGATCGAGAACGAGGCGTTCGCGTTCTACTCCGCGCCCGGCAATCCGGGGGCGACGGTGGCGTCGAACACGGTCGAGATCACGATCGTGATCGGCCGCACGCCGTCGGCGATCGACTTCCTCCTGCACGCGCCGACCGATCCCGAGGCTGAGTGGACGTCGGTCCACGTCGCCGAGTACAGCGCCACGGGGGCGGCCGACGGTCCGTTCGACCCGCTGCCCAATCCGACGCCGATGTGCGGCGCCGACCCGATCGATCTGGCGGAACCCGTCCCACTGGTGCCGGTCCACCACTTCCACCAGTGCGAGGCGATCTTCTTTCGGGTGACCGACCTCGACCAGAACCTCGACCCCGAGAGTCACGAGACCGTCCTCGTCACGATCTCCGTGCCCGCGATGGGCGAACGCGAGGTCGTACGCCTCGGGGAGACCGGCCGCTCGACCGGCGTCTTCGTGGGGTATCTCGACTCCACCGGGCCGCTGCCGGCGACGGCCCACGATGGGATTCTGAGCGTCGAGGAGGATCGGGTCATCACGGTCGACTACATCGACGCTGCCGACCCCCTCGATTCCACGCTGGCGAGCGTCGAGAGCGACACGCGGGGCATGGTCTTCGACAGCGAGACGGGCCTTCCCGTCGACGGGGCGGTCGTGACGCTGATCGACGTGACTTCAGGCGAACCGGCGACGGTCTACGGCGACGACGGCGTGTGCGCCTTCCCGGCGACGGTGGTCTCTGGCGGCGAGGTCGTCGACGGGAGCGGCTTCGTGCACGACTTCCCGCCAGGCGGATTCCAG
>JALGVU010000263.1 GCA_025774545.1 bacterium
CTGGAATCCGCCTGGCGGGAAGTCGTGCACGAAGCCGCTCCCGTCGACGACCTCGCCGCCAGAGACCACCGTCGCCGGGAAGGCGCACACGCCGTCGTCGCCGTAGACCGTCGCGGGTTCGCCTGAGGTCACGTCGATGAGCGTCACGACCGCCCCGTCGACGGGAAGGCCCGTCTCGCTGTCGAAGACCATGCCCCGCGTGTCGCTCTCGACGCTCGCCAGCGTGGAGTCGAGGGGGTCGGCAGCGTCGATGTAATCGACCGTGATGACCCGATCCTCCTCGACGCTCAGGATCCCATCGTGGGCCGTCGCCGGCAGCGGCCCCGTGGAGTCAAGATATCCCAAGAAGACGCCGGTCGAGAGACCGGTCTCCCCAAGACGTACGACCTCGCGTTCGCCCATCGCGGGCACGGAGATCGTGAGGAGGACGGTCTCGTGGCTCTCGGCGTCGATGTTCTGGTCGAGGTCGGTCACCCGAAAGAAGATCGCCTCGCACTGGTGGAAGTGATCGATCGGCACCAGCGGGACGGGTTCCGACAGATCGATCGGGTCGGCGCCGCACATCGGCGTCGGATTGGGTAGCGGGTCGAACGGACCCTCGGCCGCCCCCGTGGCGCTGTACTCGGCGACGTGGACCGACGTCCACTCCGCCTCGGGATCGGTCGGCGCGTGCAGGAGGAAGTCGATCGCCGACGGCGTCCGGCCTATCACCGTCGTGATCTCGACCGTGTTGGACGCCACCGTCGCCCCCGGGCTGCCGGGGGCGGAGTAGAACGCGAACGCCTCGTTCTCGATCACCGTGCCGGGCGGCACGGCCCGCCCCTCTGGCGGGGCGAGCGCAAGAACGAGGACGAGGGTCGCAAACATGCGGACGAGGGGCGCGAGCGCCGCGAACGAACACCGCGACCTCACGCCCCTGCATACCTGTCTGCCGCTGGGTGTCTCGCGGATCCAAGACATCCCGCCGACGCTCCGCACTAGTCGACGGTCACGTCGAACGTGATCGTCGAGCTGCCGCCGCTCGCTGCCACCGCGCTGATGACGATCGTCACCGCGCCCGCGTTCGTGACGTTGTAGTCGCCCTCGTCGGCGTCTGCCCCGTCGGTCAGGGACGCGCTGTCGAGCTCCAACGTGCCCGCGACGTACGTCGTGTTCGTCGGAATCGTATCCACGACGGTCACGTCGTCGGCGTCCTCGTTCCCGGCGTTCGCCACGGTGATCGTGTAGCGCATCGTGGCACCCGGGATGGCCTTCGGGTTCGTCGTGCCGTTGATCGGATCCGAGACCACCGCGGAGGTCTTCGTCACCGTCATCGCGGCCGACTGCACGAGGTAGCCGTCGCGGCTCGAGTGCTTGCCGTCGTTCGCCGCGTCGGCCGTTCCTGCGCCGTCGGCGAAGACGATCTGCACGGTGCCCGCGACGTCGGCGGAGCCGGCATCGTCGGTCGTGATGTCGGCGCCCTGCGAACCACCGGTGCCGCCCACTGCGGTCTGGGCGATGAGGTCGTAGAGCGCGCCGTCATCGTCCGACTGCGCGAGCGGGATGTCTCCGACGACGAAGACCGATATCTCGGCATCGGCCGCGAGCTCGTCGATGTACGTGGCCGTGTCGGTACCGGAGTCGTACGTGTCGTTGGCGTTGGCGTCGACGTAGACATTCACGCTCGTGGCGTCGAAGTTGTCGGTCGCCCCGCCCCACGTTCCAGAGGCCCCCGGGACCGTGAGCGAGTAGTCCTGCACCGTGTTCCCGTCGTTCGTGACGGTGTAGGTCAGTACCTGATCCTGGTCGCCCGGCGTGACCGCGACGGCCGCTCCGTCGGTCGTCGCAACGGTCAGGTCGACCTTGTTGTCGACCACGAACGACGTGTCCGTGCCGTTCCCGACTCCGGCGGTCGAATTGCCACTCGGCGAGCTCTCGATCTCGGTCTGCGCGACCCCGTCGACGTCGTAGTCGACGGTCGCGAGGTTGTCGATGCTCGTGCCCGATGCGGTCCCGTCGGCCAGGGCGACGCCCGTCAGGCCGAATGCGATGAGACCACTCACAAAGATCCCGTACAGGACCGACTTCAGCTGCCTGCTCATGCGTGTCACTCCTCTTAACGATGTTCGAGAACATGCTCCTGTCATGGTCCCCCCTGTGAACATCGGGAGCGGCCTTGCCGCCCCGGCGGACGCGGCCCTACATGAGCTGCGCCACGAAGCTCACGTGTCCCTCCTCTCCGGACCCGAGCGTTCGATCGAGTGTCCATCTGATGTGCGTGTAATCGGTGGCCGTCGCCGTGCGCGTCTGTCCGTGCTCGTCGCGAACCGTGATGTCGGCCGCGTCGGCGTACGTGTTCCCGCCGTCCACGGAGAACGTGAGCGTCGTGCCGTCGCCCGCGGCGCTTCCATCCACGTAGAGCAGGTGCTCCGGGATGGGGTTCGTGACCCGGACGTTGTCCGCCGGCCTCTCGCCGACGTTGGTGTAGAAGATCGTATAGATCACCTCGTCGCCCGGCACGACCGTCGCCGCCTCGACCCGCACGGTCTCGGTCTCACCGGTAGGTGTCGTGATCTCCTCCTCCGTCTCGGCGATGACTCGGAGCTTGATGCTCCCTGGCTTCTCGGACCCGGCGGCTCCTGCCGCGAGGGCGAGAACGAGGACTCCGAGAACGACAGCAACTGCACTGCGTCTCATGGTGATCCTCCCTTCGTACTTCTTATCGCGAGCTCTTCTCTGCGTATCGATGGTGCGACCTCCGCGGTCGGTCCGTGGCTCCCCGCGCTGTGGACGAGCCCCGGGCCCGCTTCCTTCCCATCTATCGTTGCTTCAGCGACGCCGGCCGCGGGCTCTCCCCACCTCCGTGCCTCGCTAGTTTATCGTCACGTCGAACGTGATGATCTGGACGGGCTCGCCTCCGGCGAGATCCCCCAGCGTGACCGTCGCGGTTCCCGGTGCCGTGGCGCCGACGTCGCCCGCGTCCCCGTCGGCCTCGTCCGTGAGCGCGGCGCCGTTCAAGCTCAGGGTTCCGGGTACGTACGTCGTGTTCGTCGGAATCGCGTCGACGACCGTGACGTCCTCGGCCGTCTCCGTCCCCTCGACCGTCACGACGACGGAGTACGTGATCACGGCCCCGGGCATCGGTTCGGTTCCTCCGAACGGGTCGGCGATCGAGACCGACTTTAGAAGCGACACCTCGACCGTCGAAACGACGTACTCGCCGACGTCGGCGGCGCTCCCGCCGGATGCCCCCACGATCGCGTCGGCCCCGCACGGCGCCACCCCGAGGATGACGGTACCCGGCGCCCCGCTGCCCGTGCTCGATGTCACCGCGAGTTCACTGGTCGCCAGCTCACCGTGAGCGGCGTCTGCCGGGATGCCGCTCAGCAGAAAGACCACGATCGAGGTCCCGGCGTCGAGCGACGGATCGTTCGAACCAGGAACGTACACCTCGTCGAGATCCGGATCCCAGACGCCGTCGTCGTCTCCATCCAGATAGATCGCCTCGAGGACGGGGTCGAAGTCGTCACCAGCAAGCTCGCTCGCCCCCTCCAGAGAGAAGCCGTCCGTGCCGTTCCCCGTGTTCGTCAGAAGGAACGTCAGGACCCTGCTCGTGTCGCCCGGACTCACGACCACGGACGCCGCGTCCTGCCACACGACGCTCACGTCGATCAGTTGCGCCACGGTCGTGACCGTCGTGTTGCTCTCCCGGACGTAGTCGGATTCACCGATCGTGAACGACGCCGACGCTCGGTTCGTGATCTCGGTGCAGGACGGAGTCCCGTCGGCCCACGCGGAGGACGCGATCAGAAACACGAGCAGCGGAAGCAGAACCACCGCGCGCCGCGCCGCGAGACGTGAGGCCGCCCCTGGCCTCGATCGCGGCGCGTCCGCTTCGGGCCTCCTCCGTCGATCCGTTCCACTCCGTCTCATCGTCACTCCCTGATCCCGCCGGACCCTCCCGGGACCGGCCGTCTCGCGTCACTTCACCCGGACGTCGAACTCCAGCGTGAAACTCGGGTGGTTGCTGCCGTCGGACGCATCAAACGCGCCTTGCGGGTTGACCCGAAGGTGCGTCACACCGTTGTCGTAACCGTCCCCGTCGGGGACAGGTGTGTACACGTAGCTCGTGCCCCCGTTGTCCGAGAACTCCACGTCGCCCGAGATCCCCGACATAGAGCTCCGTGTTCGACGGGACCGCGTCGGTCACCATCACCGAGCTGCTGTCGGCCTCACCCGACCCCTCGTTCGTCATTCCGATGGTGTAGCGCTTCACGGCCCCCGGGACCGCCTTGGGATTCGAAGTTCCGTTGATGGGATCCGATCTCGTCGAGGTCGTCTTCTGGACGACGATCTCCGGGAAGATGGTGTAGACGATCTCCATGTACGGGTGTTCGCCCGAGGCGCCCTCGTCCTTGGTGGAGTACTTGGTCTCCATGTCCTGGTCGGAGGGGACAAGCATGATCCCGTAGTTGGAGGTCCCGTCGACCCAGTCCTGCACGAGCGATGTGATCTCGAACAAGACGTACTCGCCGTTGGTGGGCGGCGTGATCGACGTCTCCGCGGTCGTGTCGTGGTCTGCGGCGGTGTTCGTCCACGTCACGGTGCTCTCGTCCCACGAATCGGTGATCCGGTGGATGTAGTCGGTTCCGCCATTCCTGTCGCGCACGTAGAGGTAGACCGTCGCCGTGTCGATCGTGGCGGCCGAGGGTAGCAAGGAAAGATCGAAGTGGACGACGCTGCGCTTCACCTCGCTCTTCGAGTCCTTGATCTTGACCTTCATCTCTGCCTCAGCTCCGTACGTGTCGGTGGGGTTCTTGACGTCGATCCAGCTGTCGTGATCGACCGACGCCGTGAGCTGATCCGCTCGGGCTCCCTGACAGGCGAGAAGAGAGAACCCGACCAACCCCGCGGCGACGATCCAGGCGAGCACCCTGAGCACGACAACACCTCCGTCCTACCATCCGGGCGAAGTGATCCACGGACGAGCGAGGCCGTCCGTGCTGAGACGGACGCTGCCTCGACCCCGTCGAACTGGCGTGATGCCAACCGAGGCCACCCCGCCTACCCTTGAGGTCGCCTCGGTTTCTAGGAGAAATGCAGGACTCGTGCCACGCGCAGAGGGGATTACTCAGAGAGGACGTACCGACGTCACACGAAATGGGACGGCCAGACGCATTCACCTCACGAGGACGTTGAGATTACGCTGGCGTCGTACTTGTTGACGGCACGACGCGAGGAACCCGATGCAGACCCCCGCCTGCCCTCGCATTCCGCCCGGTGGAGGGGTGGCGTGCCTCTTCGTGCGATCTCGGGCCGGAGGAAGAGCGTGGGTCTGCGTCCGTGGGAGACCGCGGGGACAGCAGTGTGACCGACAGTCGGGTATCGCTTGGGGATCGCCAGACCTCCGAAAACGTGGCGACGCGGGCCGTTGCCGGCCCGCGTCGATGTGTGTTGTGGGGCCACGGGGACCTCGGGCGGGGGGCGCCCAGCGTCCCCCGTGCCCAGGATCAGAGGCCTGCCTTCACCTCATCCAGCCGCGCCTTCGCCTCCGGCGCCATCTTGAAGAGCCCGGCGACCGTCTCGCAACCGTAGTCCTCACAGTGCGCGCAGTTCGGAACACCCCGCTCCCGCGCGCACTTCCGGATCTCACAGGCCTTCGTGTGGCTGAAGAGGTTCGGGCCATCGGTGAGGCAACCGGTGCAGTTGATGTCGGAGGGCTTGATCTCCGCATCG
>JALGVU010000264.1 GCA_025774545.1 bacterium
TGCGGAGAGACCATGACCGGCGACAACACCGGCATGCCCAACAACGTCGTCAACTACGGCTGCACCACTCTCAACGAGAACGGCGGCGAGGTCGTGTACGAGCTCGTGATCCCGCCCCCGGCCTGCAAGGTGGTCACCATCACGATGACCCCGCAGGGCTGCGACCTCGACCTGTTCTTCCTGGGGAGCTGCGACGAGATCGACTGCCTCGACTACTCGGGGAGCGTCAGCACGGAGCAGATAGTTACCACCTGCCTTGAGCCTGGGACCTACTACATCGTCGTCGACGGGTATGGATCCAGCGTGCCGGGAGCGGAGTGTCCCTTCACGATCCAGGTCGAGTGCGTCGACTGCGACTGCCCCGAGGAGCCCTGCTGCCCGTTCCCGTATGTGTGCTACGAAGCGGACTTCAACACCTGCGAGGTGACGGTCACCTACCAGGTGATCGATGCCTGCGACCACGTTTGGGAGTACGAATACTCGTCGATCGACCCTGAGTTCGCGTGTAACGGCGAGGAGACCACCACCGTGCTCGGCACCATCGTCAACGGCGACTACGTCACCAACGCGGGCGAGATCGCCATCGTCTACGCCGATACCCTGCACTCCCCGTTCCGCATCTCGGTGGCGGAGAACTGCTGGTGCATGGAGCTCTGCCACTGGTACGACATCGAGACCAGCTACGACGGCGGCAACGTCAAGGTCTCTACCGACGGCGGAATGACCTGGCAGCTCATCACTCCCGCCGGCGGCTATCCGGGCACGACGAACAGCTATCCGTGCGCCATCCCGAACGAGCCCGCGTACACGGGCCATCCGCCGTTCGCGTACATACGCGACTGCTTCGATCTGAGCGCCTACGACGGAATGGATATCCTGGTCGGGTTCTTCTTCGGATCGGACAGCTCGGTCACGTATCCCGGCTGGTACATCAAGTGGATCAAGATCGGCGGCGAGGAGTTCACGCCGGTTGAGGACACGAGCTGGGGCGCGATCAAGGCGATGTACAGGTAGGCCGCAACTCATACACAAGCAGATGCAAGGACGGGCCCGACCTTGACGGTCGGGTCCGTCTTTCTGCGTGCGGTGGCATCGCGTGCAGAGCCAGGTGCGGCGCCGGCAACCGCCTTGCCCGGACGGAACCGCACGATCGATGGTGGGAGGGAACTGGCGGCTCGTCCTCGTCCCAACCGATCGGCTCGGCCGGGTCGGGCGGGACTCTCCTCGATCTGAATCGAGCGAGTGCGAGTGCCGTGAGGGGAGCCAGATGAGGAGGCCCGGTCCCAAGGACTGGGACCTCCGCGCGCGTCGAACACCAGGAGTGTCGAGAGGAGATCCCCCAACGACAAGTGCAAGCCCGGCCTTGAACGAATCCCCCCGCGGGCGTGTCAAAGGCTATGAACCGGGCGCTGGTCATGCCCGGGGACTTCCAACGCGCGGCGATGACGAGCGAGGCCCCCGCCAGGCGGCTTCGCACAGATCCCGGGGGGGGACCTGATGCGGTACCTGGTGTTCCTGATAGTCTCCGCCACAGTAGTTGCCGTGCCGACAGCGACACGCGCTTCCACCTGCAATTACGAGTCCTTCGACTCAGGCAATGGAGACGCCGGCTTCTGCGACACGGCCGACGGGCGCGTCACAGAAGTTCCGCACGTCCAGGCGTGCAGGCTGGGCGACGGCGAGGAGATTGCCCTCGATGGGCGTCTCGACGATGCCGTCTGGGGGAGGGCGGCGGCAGCGACCGGGTTCCGAGTGTGGGATCCGACGCGCGGCGCCGACGCCAGTGAGCAGACTGTGTTCAAGGTCGCGTACGACGACGAGGCGATGTACTTCGGCATCGCCTGTCTGGAGTCCGACGCCTCGAACATCACGAGTCAGCTCTGTCGACGCGACAACATGATGGGGAGCGACGTCCTCAGTCTCTATCTCGACACCTTCCACGACCACACGACCGGCTACAACTTCGGGGTCAACCCGCATGGGGTGCAGCGCGACAGGTATGTCCACAATGACGGCAACATGGACCCCAGTTGGGACGCGGTCTGGAGCGCCGAGACGCACGCCGACGACCGGGGCTGGTACGCCGAGATGCGCATCCCCTTCTCGTGTGTCCGCTACCGCAACGGCGGGGACATGACCTGGGGCTGCAATCTCTACCGCTACATGCACTCGAAGGGCGAGGACACGTCCTGGGTCACGTGGGAGCGCGAGATCAACGGCTTCGTCAGTCGATTCGGTGAGATCCGTGGGATACGCGGTGTGCAGCCCAGGCGTCAGCTCGAGCTTCTACCGTACGTTGTTCATCGATCGACCGATCCGTCGGCCGTCGGGGACGAGGACGAGCTCGACCATTTCGACAACTTCGGGCTGGACGTGAGATACGGCGTGACGTCCGACCTGACGCTCAACGCGACCTTCCAGCCCGACTTCGGACAGGTCGAGGCCGACCCGGCCCTCCTGAACCTGTCTCCCTTCGAGACCTACTACTCAGAGAAGCGACCGTTCTTCGTCGAGGGGAGCCAGTACTACGAGCACCAGGGCTTCAGAATGTTCTATTCGCGTCGCATCGGCACGGGCGACGAGAACTCCCGCATACGTGCCGCTGGCAAGCTCACCGGGAAGACGCCGACCGGCGTGTCGGTCGCGGCGCTCTACGCCCTGACGGACATCACCGAGGAGGGACAGGCGCACAATCCGTTCAAGAGCGGCGAGCAGACAACGCAGTTCCTCGTCGGGCGCTTCGGCAAGGAGTTCAGCGAGGGCGCACACCGGTTCAATGTCATGCAGACGGCCGTCCTGAAACCGGATGAACGGGATGCGTACGGCGACTACGCCACGCGGAATGCCTACACCACCGGCATCGACTTCGACCTGAACTTCGCGGATCGGGCCTATGGCATCGACGGGTCATTCGTCGGCTCGATCGTCGACCCGAAGGAGTCAGCGGACGAACCGGAGCTCGGGCACGCTGCGGTCCATGGGACGGGAGGTCGGCTCGGGTTCGCGAAGCAGTCGGGCACGGTCAACGGCGGCGTCAGCGGGTGGTGGGAGACCGATCGACTGGACCTCAACGATGCCGGGTTCCTTCCCTCGAACGATGAGATCTCGACGAATGGCTGGATCAACTACGAGCATGAGTCGACTGCAGGCTCCCCCATAATCAGGCGCGGTGATTTCGGGGCAAACGTGTGGCGCAACTGGCTGTACGCCGGCAACGCCGGCTACGACATCGACTCCGGCGAGGAGGCCTGGTCGTATGGCGCCGGACACCCGACCGCCATCGGCGGTGAGGTGAACGGATGGATGCAGTTCGGCAACTTCTGGACGGGCTGGTTCGGCACCGGCGCCGACCCGTACTGCTCCAACAAGTACTTGACACGAACGTACGGCGGCGAGCGCGGGCCCCTCATGCACACGCCCGGCGGCTTCTGGGGGTGGTGGGGTGTCAGGACCGACGGCCGGAAGGACGTGGCGTTCGAGCTCAACGGCAACCTGAATCGCAACGATGCCGGTGGCTCGACCGATCGCGTCGGAGTCGAGATCGACTGGACGCCGACGACGCGCGTCAGCCTGAGCTTCGACGCCGGCTACAACATCACGCACGCGATGGCAGGGTTCATAGACAACTTCGCGAGTTCGGGCGAGGGCATCGGTGGCGTGAGCTATGTCTTCGCCGAGCTCGACCGCGAGACCGTGGACCTGACGGTCCGCGCCGACGTGCTGTTCTCGCGGAACCTCTCGCTCCAGCTGTACGCGCAGCCGTATCTGACGATCGGGGAGTACAGTAAGCCGAAGCGCCTCGCGGAGCCGGACTCGTATGAGTTCGAGGACGCGGACGGGATTCCTGAGTTCGATCCTGCCTCGATCGGTGACTACGATTTCGAGTACGCGTCGGTGAACGTCAACGCGGTGCTCCGCTGGGAGTACAGCCCCGGGAGCACGCTCTACGTCGTCTGGAAGCAGGGGAGGAGTTCCTACGACGACGGGTTCTCGCACGGCTCGGGATTCCAGCCCACGCTGAGTGCCACCGAGATGTTCGACAGCGAGCCCGAGAACACCCTCCTCGTCAAGCTCGCGTACTGGTTCACGCTCTAGGACCCACGCTCTCGCAGGTGCACGATGG
>JALGVU010000054.1 GCA_025774545.1 bacterium
ATAGAGGACCGCGTATTCGGTCAGGAGGTCCATGATCCGTCGGATCTCGACGCGGTCGCTCTTCAGGAACTTCTTGCGGGCGGGCGTGTTGAAGAAGAGCGCAGAGACCTCGACTGTCGTCCCGGGCGGTCTCCCGGCCGGCCGGACATCGCGGACCTCGCCCCCGACGAGCGCGACCTCGGTGCCCTCGACGCTTCCGGGCTCGCACGTCACGAGCCTCATCCGCGAGACCGAAGCGACGCTCGGGAGCGCCTCGCCCCGGAACCCCAGCGTCTCGATGCCCTCGAGGTCCTGTTCGCTCCTGAGCTTGCTCGTTGCGAAGCGATCGAACGCGGCGAGGGCGTCGTCGCGGTTCATCCCGCGGCCGTCGTCCGTGACGCGCACGAGGTCGCTCCCGCCGCCCTTGATGTCGATCGATACCTCGGTCGCCCCGGCGTCGAGCGCGTTCTCGACGAGTTCCTTCACGACCGAGAAAGGTCCCTCGACGACCTCACCAGCGGCGATCCTGTTCGCGACGGTCTCGCTCAGGATTCTGATTCTACTCGCCACGCTTCACCTGCCTCTTCCATTCCGCCAGCTTGTTCAGCGCCTCGAGGGGCGTCAGCTCCTCGAGGTCGATCTCGCCGAGCGCCTGCTCGACCTCGGACGGGCGCGCCTCGAAGAGCTGGAGCTGTCCCGCCGACGACGCGAGCGGGCCGTGCGCGCCGGTGGCGAGACGCGGCAGGGCGTCCGCCGTGTACTGGGTAGACTCGAGGTTCGCCAGAATCTCCCGGGCGCGGACGATCACCTCGTCCGGGATGCCCGCGAGCTTGGCGACCTCGATCCCGTAGCTCTGGTCGGCGGCGCCCGCGGCGATCTTCCTCAAGAATACTATGGAGTCCCCGGTCTTCCGAACCAGGATGTTCATGTTCTTGAGCCTCGGGAGAACGTCCTCAAGCTCGGTAAGCTCGTGGTAGTGGGTCGCGAACATCGTCCGGGGGTGGACGTCCTCGCGGTCGTGCAGGTACTCCGTCACGGCCCAGGCGATCGAGAGCCCGTCGAAGGTCGACGTGCCGCGGCCGATCTCGTCGAGCAGGATCAGGCTCCTCGACGTCGCGTTGTTCAGGATGTTGGCCGTCTCGCTCATCTCGACCAGGAATGTGCTCCGCCCCCTGGCGAGCGCGTCGGTGGCGCCGATCCGCGTGAAGATGCGGTCGACGATCCCGACGTCGGCCGCGGCCGCAGGGACGAAGGAACCCATCTGCGCCATGACGACGATGAGGGCGGCCTGGCGGAGGTAGGTCGACTTCCCGGCCATGTTGGGCCCCGTGATGAGCAGGATCTGCCGCGACTCTCCGTCGAACCGCACGTCGTTCGGGACGAACGGCTCTCCCTCGAGAAGGCGCTCGATGACCGGATGCCGTCCGTCCTCGATCGCGAGCGAGTCCGCGAGCCGCACGGTCGGGCGAACGTATCGGTTCTCCGCCGCGACGACCGCGAGCGAGGCGAGCGCGTCGACGCGGGCGAGCTCGTTCGACGCCTCCTGAACCCTCGCCGCCGAGGAAGCCACCTCGGCGCGGACTCCCTCGAAGAGCTCGGTCTCGAGGCGGATCATCTCCTCTTCCGCCGTCAGGACCCTGCTCTCGTACTCCTTCAGCTCGGGTGTGACGTAGCGCTCGGCATTCACGAGCGTCTGCTTCCTGACGTAGTGCGGCGGGACGAGGTGCACGTGCGCCTTCGTCACCTCGAGGTAGTAGCCGAAGATCTTGTTGTAGCCGACCTTGAGGTTCGGGATTCCGGACGCCTCCCGCTCGGACGTCCGCAGCTTCGCGATCCAGCTCTTGCCGTCGCGGGCGATCGAGCGCACCTCGTCGAGCTTCTCGTCGTGCCCGTCGCGCATGACGCCGCCGTCCCTGAGCGTGGCGGGAGGGCTCTCGACGATCGAGTCGCGGATGACGCCGGCCACGTCGTCGAGATCGGGAATCCCTGAGGCGAGGGCGGCGAGCGACGCCGAGTCGAATCGGTCGAGCGCCTCCACGATCGCCGGGAGGAGCTCGAGGGATCGCCTGAGCGCGGCCAGGTCGCGCGGCGACGCGTGCCTCGAGGCGATCCGTCCAATCACGCGGGCAACGTCGCAGAGCTCGCGCGTGATCCCGGCGAGCGCGTCCGCCTCGGTCCGGTTCCGCACGAGGTCCTCGACGCCGTCGAGGCGTTCCTCGATCGACGGCGGATCGACGAGCGGGTAGAGCACCCACTGCCTCAGGAGCCGCGCTCCCATCGGCGTCGTCGTGCGGTCGAGGACGGCCAAGAGGGTCGCCTCCGTGAGGCCGCGCTCGAGCGGCTCGACGAGCTCGAGATTCCTCTGGGTCGTCTCGTCGAGAATGAGGTGGTCGGCGTGCTGGACCCTTCGCACGGTCGTGATCTGCTTGAGGTCGCGCCTCTTGAGGTCGGTGAGATAGCGGAGGAGCGCGCCGCCGGCGGCGATCCCCTCCTCGAGCCCTGCGAGCCCGAAGCCGTCGAGATTCGCCACGCCGAAATGGCGGCGGAGGGTCCGCCGCGCCTCATCGAGCGCGAACTCCCAATCCGGGAGGCGCGCGACGGGGATCCCGGCGACGTCGGTGAGGATCGTGGCGAGCGGCTCCTCGAGGGCGCTCGACTCGGGCACGATGATCTCGGCCGCGTCGGACCGGAGCACCTCGCGCCTCAGGTCGGGAAACCCGAGCTCCGAGACCGTGAACTCGCCCGTCGAGAGGTCGGCGCGAGCGAGGCCGACCCTCGATCGACCGGGTGCGATCCCGACGAGGTAGTTCGAGCGCCGCTCGTCGAGCATCGACGATGAGAGGATCGTGCCGGAGGTGATGACCTCGGTGACCTCACGCTTGACGAGCCCCCTCGCCTGCTTCGGGTCCTCGACCTGGTCGCAGATCGCGACCTTGAGACCCGCGTCGACCAGACGGGCCAGATACGACTCGAGGGCGTGGTGCGGAATACCGGCGAGCGGGATCGGGTTCTTGCTGCCCTTGTCCCTGGTCGTGAGCGCCAGGCCGAGCACGCGCGATGCGATCTTCGCGTCGTCGTGGAACATCTCGTAGAAGTCGCCCATGCGGAACAACAGGATGGCGTCCTCGTGCTCGGCCTTGATCCGGCCGTATTGCCTCATCATGGGTGTGAGCTCGGCCATCGTCCCTGCCGTTGTCTCGCGGCGTCTCTCTCCGAGTCGCGCGCGCAGCCTGGAGAAGCGTCCGCCGCAGGAACACAGGACCACCGGTGGAGATCCGGTGGCCGTAATCGTCGATTCTCCCGGTCTCGTCCGGGCTTCCACCGCGGGCGCGGCGTCCTCAGGGCGGCGTCAGAGCCAGCTCGGGCCGCTCCTCGAGCACCCGGACCCGCTCCCTGGCAAGAATGCCCTCGAACGTGTCGGGGTACTCCGCGGCCAGGATCCTGAGCTGACGCAGGGCGACCGCGGGAGCGCCCGCGGCCTCGTGGCTCGCCGCTGCGCCCACGAGAGCCTCCACCCTGACGCCGGCGTCCGCGTGCGTGCTCGCCAGTCGGTCGAACTCGGCCGCGGCCTCCGCGGAGCTGCCGCTCGCCAGGAGCGCGCGCGCTGCCCCGACCTCGGCCCACGCCGTGAGCTCGCTCGGCACTGCGCCCTCTCCGGCCACCTCGCGGTAGGCCTCGAGCGCCGTCGAGACGTCACCGCCCGCGAGGAGGCTCGCGGCGCGCTTGAGCGCGGCCCGCCCGGCCTCCTCCCCCGACGCACCGGCCGCCGCCTTCTCGTACTCGAAGGCGGCCGAGATGTAGTGCCCGCGGGCGAAGTGGCAATCGCCCTTGAGCAGATGCGCGGAGGCAGCCAGCTCCGCCTCCCTCGTGCGAGCGATCGCACGGTCGGCCCACGCGAGCACGTCCTCGGCGCTCCGGGAGAGCCGAGCCAGCTCCAGGAGAACCCGCCCGGCGCGCGCGAGCTTCCGCTCGGAGTCCACGAGATCTGAGAGGTAGCGCTCGGCGTCCTCCGGTCTCCCGGCCTTCTCAAGCGCACGCGCCCTCTCGACCGCCTGCGCCGGCGTCGTGCCGAGCGCGACGGCCGCCGGACCGAGGACGAGCGCGACGGCGAGGAGCGCCGCGGCGGAACGCGCGACGCGGTGCTGTCTGGGATCAGCAGACATGGACCCACGCCCGGCAGGCCGGGCAGCGCCACGCGGGTTTCTCGAGAGCGCCACCGCACGAGGGGCACGACGGACCGCCGCCCCCTGCGCGCTGCGCGAGGAGCGAGGCCGCCGCCTTGGCGGCCTCCTCGTGGCGCTCGCTGCGCACGAGGAGCTCGATGAGATGGCGGTGACCGACGAGCGTGTCGCCCTCGTGCTTGATGGCCTCGCGCGCGAGGCGGATGGCCTCGTCGATCGTGCCTTTGCGCTCGAGCATCCGCGAGAGTCCGATGATCGCGTGGACGCTGGAGGGCACTCGGGAGACGACGTCCTCGTAGATCCCCATCAACCGGCCGTAGTCGCCGGCGTCGAAGAAGGCCTTCTCGAGTCGGTCGAACACGAGGTGGGCGCACTCGGGTTTGTCGGTGACGATCTTCATCCAGTAGGCGATCGCCCGCTCGCGGTCTTCCTCAGAGGCGGCGATGTCGCCGAGATAGAGGTTCGCGACGACGATGCCTGGGTCGTCCTTGAGCGCGGCGCGGAACTCGGCCCTGGCCCCCATGTTGTCTCCCTTCGCGTGCGCGAGGAACGCCACGTGGGCGCGGTAGGTCCCGAGCGTGGGCTCTCCCGTCGCGCCGGTCTTGAGGAGCTCCTTGTGGATCGAGACGGCCCGCTCGTACTCGCCGAGCGCCTCGTACGCGTCACGCGCCAGGAGGAGCACGCGCGGATCCGACCGTTCCGCCCGCGGGAGCGCCTTGATGCTCCCGATCACGTCCGCCCAGTTTTCGGCCTGCGCGAGGTCCATCGCGAGGTTCTTGGTGATCTCGCTCCGCACGCTCCGCGTGAGCTTCCGCTTCACGAGAAGCTCACGGTGGACCTGAATCGCCTGCCGTATGTGGCCGCGCTCCCGGAGCAGGTTGCCCAGTTTCACGTAGGCGTCGATGTTTCGGGGATCGAGCCGAACGGCGTCGGCCAGGTGCTTCATCGCCCCCTCGCGGTCTCCCGCGATGAGCGCGTCTATTCCAAGCTGGTACGGGCTTTCGTCCTTCCTCCGGCGTCTCCGACCGCGCAGGAAGCTCATGGCTCACCCTCCGGAAGAGGTCTACGGACCGTCGACGAGCCCCGGCGCAGGTGGGGGCGCCTCCTCCTTCTCGATGGTGTCGAGCGAGATGCTCCTCAACCCGGCGATCTCCTTGTTGAGGTCGGTGTTCTCCCTCCGGAGCCGCCGGATGATCCCACGTAGACTCACCTCGTGGAAAATGGCGACGACGAACCAGACGACCGCCCCGATCACGAACGCCTCGAAGAGCAGCAGTACGAGGGGCACGTCGTAGAACGTGAGCTCACGCGTCCCCAGCGAAATGGTCGCGCGCTCCGAGCTGTTGATCATTGCGAACCAGGTGATGGCGACAACGAGGATCAAGATGAGGAGCATTCTGACGATCCACACGACGGTCACCTCCGCGAGTGAGAGCCTGTGTGAGGTGGTCGGCACACGTTCCCTATCCGACCGGGCGGCGCGCAAAGCGCGGGCGGGGCCGGAACACCGGTTAGTCTAGCAATTGGCCCTGAGGCTCGCAAGGTCTTTCTCCACGTCTGAGTGGCGCGTCATCGCCGCGCCGCGCGGCCGGCGTGGCGCCCCGAGGCGGTCCGTCACGACGGCGCAGGATCGTCGGCGAGCCTTCCCCGAAGGGTCCACGCGCTCGCCTTTTCGATGGTCGTCGCGACGACCGATCCCGCGAGATCGGTCGGGCCGCCGAAAACAACCGCCTTCGCGGTGCGCGTGCGCCCGAAGAGGAGTGCCGGGTTCTTCTCGCTCGGTCCCTCGACGAGCACCTCCCGCACCGTGCCCTCGAGTTCACGGTTGACCTCTTCCGTGATCCTCCGCTGCGTCGCGATCACGGTCTCGAGCCGCGCGATCTTCGTCGCCTCCGGAACGTCGTCCGGGAGCGCCGCCGCACGCGTGCCCTCGCGAACGGAGTAGCGGAACATGAAGGCCGAATCGAATCGGATCTCCTCCATGAGGGAGAGCGTGGCTCTGAAGTCGTCCTCGGACTCACCCGGGAATCCCACGATGATGTCGGTCGTGATGGCGGCGCCCTCGATCCGCTCCCGGACGCGACGCACGAGCGCGAGGTACTCCTCGCGACCGTACGAGCGGTTCATCGCCTCGAGGACCCTGTCTGCGCCCGACTGGACCGGGAGGTGGACGTGCTCGCACACCCTCTCGATGTCCCGCACGGCGTCGATCAGCCTGTTGGAGAGGTCCTTCGGATGCGACGTGGCGAAGCGGATCCTACCGAGGCCGGGAACGGCGTCTGCCCGCTCGAGGAGCCCCGCGAAGTCGACGGCGCCGTCCGCGTACGAGTTCACGTTCTGGCCGATCAGCGTGACGTCGCGCGTACCGAGGGCCACGAGCGACGAGATCTCCTCGAGAATGCTCCCGACCGGACGGCTCCGCTCGCGACCGCGGACGTACGGCACGACGCAGTAGGAGCAGTAGTTGTCGCAGCCTCTCATGACGCTGACGAAGTCGCAGATCGATGCCTCGACCGGCGCGGGGCGAGCGTCGTACGATTGGTCGTGGCACGGCTCGACCTCGACTCGGAGGTTCCCGCGTGTGGCGCCCTCGAGCGCGTCGGGCAACCTGTAGTACTGGTCGGTTCCGATGACGAAGTCGACGCCGCGCGCCGCGCGGGGCAGCCGGTCACCGAGTCGCTGCGCGACGCACCCGACGACTCCCAGGATGGCGCCGTCCGGCATGAGGCCACGGAGGTGCCGGAGTCTCCCGAGTACACGCCTCTCGGCACGCTCGCGGACGCTGCAGGTGTTCACGATGACCGCGTCCGCCTCGCTCGGGCCGCGGACGAGCGTGTGCCCGGCGCCGACGAGCATGGAACCGATCATCCGCGAGTCGTAGTCGTTCATCTGACAGCCGTAGGTCTCGATGTAGACGCGCATGCGTTCGTCCCCAGTTGGTCTCGGGTGCCGGGAGGGAGCCCGCCCGGCGTCCTGTCGCCTCACCGTGCCCGGTTCTACGGTGCCTCGTCGCCCGGTCGTGCCCGGCCCTACGGTGTTCTCGTCACCTCACCGTGCCCGGCTCCGCGGTGCCCCACGTGCGGGCGTCGTCGGCGCCCTCGATCCGTGCCCGGACGAGCTTCCCCTTGAGCGACGCCGGACCGCCGACCTCGACCCTCACGTAGTTGTCGGCCAGGCCCGAGAGTGGCGCTCCACCCCGATCGCTCCCTTCCTCGACGAGGATCTCGACGGTCTTCCCGGTGAGGCCTTCGCGAAACGCCAGCGACTTCCTGAGGCCCAGATCCCTGAGGGCGCGGCTGCGGCGTTTCTTCTCGGCCGCAGGAACGACGCCGTCCATGGCGGCCGCCGGCGTGCCCGCCCGAGGCGAGAACGCGAACACGTGGAGGTACGTGAACGGAAGCCGCTCGATGAGTTCCACCGTGTCGGCGAAGTCCTCGTCGGTCTCGCCCGGAAAGCCGACCATCACGTCGGCCCCGAGGCCGGCGCGGGGGTCGTGGTCCGTGACGCGCGCGACGGCGGCCGCGTAGTCGTCTCGCGTGTAGCCGCGGCCCATCCGTTCGAGCACGCGATCGGACCCGCTCTCGAGCGGCACGTGGAGGTGTTTGCAGATCTTCCCGAGCGAAAGGACGGCGGCGGCGAGCGCTGGCGTGAGCTCCCTCGGTTCGACGGAGCCGAGCCGGACGCGCTCGAGACCCTCTTTCTTGGAGAGGGCGTGCAGGAGATCGGCAAGCGCGCGACCCTCGGGGTCGGCGTAGCCTCCGATGTGCACTCCCGTGAGGACAAGCTCGCGATAGCCGTTCCGGACGAGGCGCTCCGCCTGCTCGAGGACGTCTGCGAACGGCCTGCTTCTCGCGGGGCCGCGGGCGTCCGGGACGGCGCAGTAGGCGCAGCGGGCGTCGCAGCCGTCCTGGATCTTCACGAACGCACGCGTGTAGCCGCGAAACCCGTCGATGTCGAACGCCTGGAAGCGATCGCCCGCGAAGGGGCTGACCACGACCCGCGGCGGCTCGCCGTCCCCGGCCGCGCCGTCTCCCATCTCGGCCGCCCGCTCCGCTGCTTCGAGCGCGATGGCCGCGAGCGATGGCTTGTCGGTGTTTCCGACGACGAGGGCGACCTCCGGGAGCGCGGCCAGAGTCGCCGGGTCCCGCTGCGCGTAGCAGCCGGTCGCCACGACCGTGGAGGTCGGGTTCCTGCGCGCCGCGCGGCGTATCATCTGCCGCGAGCGGTAATCGCTCCTCGTGG
Source organism: bacterium (assembly GCA_025774545.1). Lineage (GTDB taxonomy): Bacteria > Joyebacterota > Joyebacteria > Joyebacterales > Joyebacteraceae > JALGVU01. The sequence goes on from JALGVU010000054.1 coordinate 8,403, forward strand.
TGACGGTGCACGTGTTAACGACGTAGATGTCCGCCGGCCCGTCGAACGGCACGACCCGGAGGCCCTCTCGTTCGAAGAGCTCCGCGATCCCCTCGGTCTCGTACTGATTCAGCTTGCAGCCGACGGTCGTGAGAGCGACCGTCCGAGGACGTCGGGCTGCCATCGCGTCGTCCTTCCCCGCGCGACCGCGGGAGGCGGCGAACATGCGAGGCAGGGGGACTCGATCGAGCCCCCCTGCGCCTTCATCAGGATTCGGGTGACGTCGATCCGTTACGACGTTCCCTCACCCTCCTTCTTCTCCGTCTCCTCGGGCGCCGGCTCGCCGGCCTCGTCGGCCGCGGGCTCCGCGCCGCCTTCCTCGACGGCGGGCTCCGCATCGGCTTCCTCAGGCTCAGGCTCGGACGGCGCTTCGGCCGCCTCAGGCTCAGGCTCGGACGGCGCTTCGGCCGCCTCAGCCTCGGGCTCGGACGGCGCTTCGGCCGCCTCAGCCTCGGGCTCGGACGGCGCTTCGGCCGCCTCAGGCTCAGGCTCGGACGGCGCTTCGGTCGCCTCAGCCTCGGGCTCGGACGGCGCTTCGGCCGCCTCTGCCTCGGGCTCGGACGGCGCTTCGGTCGCCTCCGCCGCCGGGGCCTCGTCGGTCGCCGCGGGCTCCTCGCCCTCGGACGCCGCGCCCTCTGCGTCGGACGCCTTGGTCTCCTGGGTCGCCTCGGCCTTCTCGGCCTCCGCAGGGGGCTTCTCCTTGCGGGGCGGCGTGGCCTCGGCGTCCTTGTCCTTCTGCAGGAGCTCCTCCCGAATCCCGTGCGCACCGACGTAGTCAGCGAGCACGTCCTCGGGCTGCCCCTCCATGAAGGTCCTCACGGAGAGCACGATCCGCCGGTTCTCGGGCGAGACCTCGATGACCTCGAGAGGCAGAGGATCCTCAGGCGCGAACCTGGCCTCGATCCGGCTGATCTCCGGGAGGGCCAGGTGCGACATCGGGACGAAGCCCTCGACGTCATCAGGCAGGTCGACCACGATCCCAGACTTGTGGATCCGGCTGACCTTCCCCTCGACCTCGGTGCCGACCGAGTACTGCTCGGCCAGCTGCTGCCAGGGGTTGTCCTTGCACTGCTTTATCCCCAGCGAGATGCGGTGCCGGTCCTTGTCGATCCCGAGCACCATGATCTCGACCTTCTGGCCGCGGTGCAGGATCTCGCTCGGGTGCTTGATCCTCTTGGTCCAGGACATGTCGGAAATGTGAACCAATCCGTCCATGCCCTCCTCGAGCTGCACGAACGCCCCGAAGTCGGTCAGGTTCCTCACGCGTCCCTCGATCTTCGTTCCGATCGGGTAGCGCGCGTCGAGATCCTGCCACGGGTCGCTCTCGGTGCGCTTGAGCGACAGAGAGATCTTCTCCTCGGCCTTGTTGACGTTCAAGACCTTGACCTCAACGATGTCGCCGATTCCGAGGATCTTGGAGGGGTGCCGGATGTGCTGCGTCCACGACATCTCGGAGATGTGGATCAGTCCCTCGACTCCCTCCTTCAGCTCCACGAACGCGCCGTAATCGGTGATCGAGACGACCTTGCCGCGCACGCGGGTGCTGACGGGGAACTCCTCCTCGACGTTCTCCCACGGGTACTCGGCGAGCTGCTTGAGCCCGAGCGAGATCCTCTCCCGCTCCGGATCGAACGACAGCACCTTCACGGTCAGCTCGTCGCCGATGGCCACGAGCTCGGACGGATGTCGAATCCTTCCCCAGCTCATGTCGGTGATGTGCAGGAGCCCGTCGATGCCGCCGAGATCGACGAACGCGCCGAAGTCCGTGATGTTCTTCACGTCCCCCTGACGGATCTGGCCGACCTCGAGCTCCGCGAGGAGCTTCGTCTTCATCTCCTGGCGCTCGTCCTCGAGCACGACGCGCCGCGAGATGACGATGTTCCGCCTGCGCTTGTTGACCTTGAGGATCCGGAAGCGGAGCTTCTGTCCCAGGAGATCCTCGAGATTCGGGATCCGCCTGAGCGCGACCTGCGATCCGGGGAGGAACGCCTCGACGCCGAAGAGGTCGACCTTGAGGCCGCCCTTGATGCGGCGCTTCGGGATGCCCTCGACGATCGACTGCTCGTCGTGCGCCTCCTTGATCTTGTCCCAGACCTGGAGGAAGTCGGCCTTGCGCTTCGAGATCTTGACCTCGCCGTCCTGGTCCTCGGTCGCCTCTAGAAGGACGCTTACCTCGACGCCCGGCTTGAGCTCATCGGGCTCCGGGAACTCCTCGAGCGGAATGCGTCCTTCCGACTTGAAGCCGATGTCGACCACGACCTCGGAGTCGTTCACCGACAGCACGATGCCCTTGACGAGCTCTCCCTCGTCGATCGACACGAGCGTCGACTCGTACATCTCGGCCATCTGCTCGTACTCGTCGCGGGAGTAGCCGAGCTCATCGAGCTCGTCGTCCGACACGAGGATCGCGACCGCTGCCTTCTTGCGTGGTTCCCCCTCCGCCTCGGCCGGCTGTTCCGCGGCCACCGGCGCCGCGGGCTCCTCGCCTCCGGGTTCCGTTTCGGACACCGCGGGGGGCTCCGCCTCGAACGGCGGCGTCACGCTCGCGGGCGTCTCGGGAGGCTGCGGCTCGTCCTCGGGCGTCGTTGCCTCCGTGTCCTCCGGCCGCCCGATCACGTCCTCGGGCGTCGTTGCCTCCGTGTCCTCCGGCCGCCCGATCACGTCCTCGGGCGTCGTTCCCTCCGTGTGCTCCGGCCGCCCGATCACGTCCTCGGGCGTCGTTCCCTCCGTGTGCTCCGGCTGCCCGATCACGTTCTCGAGCGCGCTCTCGGTGGGAGACGTGACGTCCGTCCCCACGTTCTCGTCTTCGGTTGAAGGGCCCTGGTTGAGTTCTCTGGGTTTGTCTTCGAACATGCTGCGGGTTCGCTCCTCTCGCACTTACGACCTGGCCGACTGAAGGGCGGCTTTCCTCTCCCGATGGCCCCGGCGGCCGAACGCCGCGTGCGGGACCCGGGAGGACTACGTGTCCTCGACCGCCTCCACGATCTCCTGAATGATCCACTGGGGCGTCGAGGCTCCTCCTGTGATTCCTACCTCTCTCTTCCCCTCGAACCACTCGGGCTCGAGTTCGTCCTTCGTTTCTATGTGGTAGGCGTCGCAGCCAGCCTCGCGGCAGAGCTCCCACAGACGCCTCGTGTTTGCGCTGTTCTTCCCTCCGACGACCAGCATCAGATCGACGCGGCCGGCGAGCTTGAGCGCGCTCTCCTGCCGGGCGAACGTCGCCTCGCAGATCGTGTTGAACACCTTGAGCTCCCTCGTCCGCTCGAGGAGCGCGTCCGTCACCGCCGTCAGGTGTTCGAGCGGCTGCGTCGTCTGACAGACGATCCCGACCCTCGGGAGCTTGCTGATCTCGCCCAGGCCTCTTGGACCGTCGACGACCGTCGCGGGGCGCTCGAGGTTCCCGGTGATCGAGAGGACCTCCGGGTGATCCTCCTCGCCGATCACGACGACCGAGTAGCCCTCCTGTTCGAGCTGCGTGGCGCGGTCCTGCGCCTGCTTCACGAACGGGCACGTGGCGTCGACGATGTCGATCCCCCTCGAGGCGGCGTCGTCGAAGACCCGGCGAGGGAGTCCGTGCGAACGGACGACCAGCGTGCCTCCGTCCACCTCGCCGAGCTCACTCACGACCCTGAGCCCCTCATCCTCGAGCCGCTCCACGACCTGCGGGTTGTGGATGATCGGCCCGAGCGTGACGATCGGTCCGTCGCCCTTCCTCGCGGCGTCGAACGCGATCTTGAGCGCCCGCTTCACCCCGAAGCAGAACCCGGCGCCGTCGGCGACCGTCACGTTCACTCTCGCTCCACCTCCCGCTTGAGGTCGCGGATCGCGTCCATGATCCGGTCCGTCAGGGCGACGTACCCCTCGCGCGTCTCCGCCTTCTCGGCGGGGAGCGGCGTTCCGAATGCAACCCTCACCGGCTTCCTCGTTCGGAACGACCGTCCGAGCGCCTCCGAGCCCGCGATGTAGGCTGGGACGACCGGCACGCCCGAGGAGCCTGCGATGAACCCGACCCCGGGCCTCGGTTTTCTGAGCTTCCCGGTCGTGCTCCTCGTTCCCTCCGGGAACATGAGGAGGACCTCGTCGCTCTTCAGCACATCGGTCGCGCGCCTGAGCGCGCGCCTGTCGAGCGCACCGCGCCGAACGGGGATCGCGTTGTAGGCGCGGATGATCGCCGACAGGAACCGGTTCCTGAAGAGCTCCTCCTTCGCGAGGAAGTGGATCTCCCTGGGGCAGCCGAGCCCCACGAGGACCGGGTCCCAGTTCGAGATGTGGTTGCACGCGATGACGGCCGGGCCGCCGCGAGGGATCCGTTCGCGCCCCGTCGCTCGGAACCGCCAGAGCAGGCGCGCCGACGCCAGGAGGACGGTCCGACCGAACTGGTAGTGGAACGTCACTCAGGCCTCGCTTCTCGTCTCGATCGCGGCGCCGCGCTCGCGCGCCAGACGGATCACCTCTTCCACCTGTTCCTCGATCGTGAGCGGAGTCGTGTCGAGCACGACGGCGTCCTCCGCCCTGCGAAGCGGGCTGTCCTTTCGCGTCGAGTCCCTCCTGTCGCGCTCCGCGATCTCCTCCATCACGTACTCGAGCGTCGCCTCGACCGATCGC